>CAYPJO010000026.1:0-22171 GCA_964411065.1 uncultured Thermodesulfovibrio sp. | reverse complement strand
CTATTTAATCAGGAATGATTCCCAATTCAAAATAAAAAAATTATTATTCTTTGCACCTTTTACAATAGCCATAATATTCCAACCTTGAATCAATAGGTTTAAATCCGCTTTTTTTTGCTATCATCTCATGAGAAATTGGAACTTTTATATTAAGATCCTCGATTCTATTACATTTAAGGCAAATAAGATTAATATGCTCGTCTAAGAAAGAATCATATTTATTAGGTTTATCATAAAACTCAATCTCCTTTAACAATCTTTCCTTTTTTAATATATTCAAGGTGTAATAAACAGTTGAAATACTTATCTTTGGGTTTTCCTTGCGAGCCTCCCTGATTACCTCTTGTGCACTCAAATGCGACCTTTTTTGGAAGAGAACATTGATTATAGACAGCCTCTGAGGTGTTAGTTTATATCCATTTTCTTTTAGCTTTTTTAGAACTGTTTCTATCATTTTCATTTTAACTTATTAACTTAATTAGGAATCATTCTTAATTAAATTAATTATATAGGCATATAAAAATTATTGTCAAGGAAAAAGTGTTTTTACTGTCAAGTCAAAATTAAAAGGAACTAAATAATATCTTACCTTACACCAATCCGATGCTTTACATTGGACTCTTCCACAAATTGAAAAGGGAGCGAGATTGGATGGAAAACTTTGGACTAGTCCAAAAAAAATTTAAAAAATATTTAGTGTTGAAATGCATTTAAGAAGATAAAGCCCAAAAAAGAGTTAAAGAGCCTCTTAGGAGTAAAGAAAAAAATTTTATAATGCCTTCAAGAGAACTCGCAAAAAAGCATAAGATAGAGAATCTATAACAATCTAACCTTTACCAGAAACTCAAAACCTCAAAGTATTGATAAGCTTTAGCATTCCTTGTCCAAGATGTAATTCACTGCATCCCTTAAACTACCAGCAATAAAATCTGCACTAAAGGACTCTTTTAGTTTACCTGTCGTCACTAAGATGCCTTTTAAACCAGCAGATTTAGCAAGAAGCATGTCAACCTCTGAATCACCGATAAAATAGGACTTACAAATATCGATTCTATATTTTGTTTTTGAATGATAGATTAATCCCAATTCTGGTTTTCTGCAGGAACAAAAGTCCTCTGGGTGGTGAGGACAATAAAAGAAATCATCAAACTGATACCTATCAATAAAGACTCTATTTATTTCTTTGACAAAATGCTCATCTACTATTTTTCTGGCAATACCTGATTGATTACTGACGCCAATTAATAAAAAACCTGCTTCCTTGAGCTTTCTAATACTACTTATATCCCTAAAAACCTCGAAATCTTCCCACCTCCTAAGATAATTAACATCTTTACACAAAGTGCCATCTCTATCGAAAAAAACCGCTCTCTTTAAAGGAAGTAGTTGCCTTATGGCTTCAGCTACATCTTGAGATGTTATTTCAAGCATACAGCGGATCTCATCAAATTTACATTGCCTCCTAAAACAGGGACTACAATTAACTGTGCTTTTGAGGGATATATTACCATCTTTAGGAGGCCCTGTTAGTTCAGGTGAGGTAGAGCCGAAAATCGCTATAACAGGAGTTCCCACGGCATAGGATAAATGCATAGGACCAGAATCATTACTGACAAATAAATCGCACTCTGAAATTAGATTTATAAGCTCTCTGACTGTAGTCCTCCCTGTAAAATTTAACAACCTTGACTCTAAACTTTTTTCATCCATGTAAGATAGTTTACCCAGGATCAATCTCTCAATCTTTTGTGATATAGAATTCTCCTCTTTATTACCAAATATAACAACACTACCATTTATTTCCTTTATAAACCATGAAATAACCTCAGCAAATCTTTCTGGCAACCATCTTTTAGCTGATCCGTAGGCAGCCCCTGCATTAATACCAGCTACAGGCTTTTTTAAATTAGACAACTTCTTTCTGGCGTCGAGTCTTTCATCTAAGGTTTGGAAAATATAGGGTGTTGTATACTCTACATCCATGCCAACTGAGCTTAGGAGATTCAGATAATAATTGATATGATGGACCTTTCTATCATCATTCTTAAAAGGGACAGAAGTGGTTAATAGAAAGCCTCTTTTATCTCTATTGTAACCAATTCTACTGGGCACCTTAGCCAAAAAAGTTAAAATCGCCGCATCAAAAGCGTTTTGAAGTAGATAAGCCTTTGAAAAACACTCATCTCGAAGTTTTTTTGCCAAGATTAACTTCCCCTTTAAAGACTTATAAGCTCTTTCGTAAATTATCAGTCTATCGATATTAGGATCCTTCTCAAATATAGGGGAGACTGTTGGGTTAACTAATAAATGGATTTCCGCCCCTTTATGAGCAGATCTAATTCCCTTAATTGCTGGGATTGTCATAACAGCATCGCCAATCCAGTTAACCCCTCTTACAAGAACCCTTTCCCTCGACTCTGACATATTTATTAATTTAACATTTGTTGCCTAACAATCTTAAGGAGCAAATAAAAGCCCCTGTTTCTAAGGGGCTTTTATAGATTAAAGATAATAATGCTGGGAATCTTTAAATATTACTTCAGTGCCTTTAAAAGGTCTTCTACTGGAATGGCTGGCAAAGATAATAAATGTAATGAGCCTCTTGAGCCAAGTTCGACAGACATTTTCACAACCGTTTCATTATTAGGAGCCTCAATAATATTAACAAAATCATAAGGACCTAATACAGCAAATTGCTGCTGAACCTTCACTCCCAGCGCCTCTAATTCCTTGTTTACCTCAAATATCCTTTGAGGGTTTTCTTTAAGAGTCTTTCTCCCTTCATCTGTTAAATTTGTAAGAATTATATATTGTGGCATAAAAACCTCCTTAAGGGATTTTATTAAATTTATACTATTAAAAAAAACTTAAAGTCAATAAAAATTTTAAGCCCCTTCTCTTTTTGTGAGACCTTAAATCTTAACTCCCTCAAAGAAATTAGATAAGGCAGGACTAATTTAAAAGTAAATAGCTTGAGATTTAAGAAATTTTTCTAATCCAAAAATTAAAAGTTTTCTATGTAAACAAATAAACAGCTAATTATAATTTCAAGACTCAAAGTCAGGCATCAGAACCTTTTTTCTTAATTAAATCGGATCTGAGGTGAGGGCTCTTGATGACAAAGACATTTAATAAATAGAAGATGTATTATATATTGAATGTATCCATTCGAAAATCGCTGAGAAGTTAATCCAAAAAAACTCAAAACTTTAGTATTGTAGTTTGCAGTTGAAACTTACTAAATTTAATATTATAAGGAGTTGATAAGTGATGAGAGAAATAGTTTTGTTCCTTTCTACTGCGCCATACAGCTTCCAAAACACTCACACTGTATTCAAACTTGCTGAGGCAGGACTTAAAAGGGGGCAAAAAGTTAGACTTATTCTCACAGGTGATGGAGTTTTCTCGATTGTCAATGGTCAGGTCCCAAAGACATTAAGTAAACTTGAAGATCTCGTTTCTAAAGGTCTAAAAGTAGACATATGAACAGGCTGTTTACAGGTCCGTGGTCTTACGGAAGATGATATTTTAATGGGTAGTGAATTAAGTTCCTTGAAAGGCCTTTTTAATGTTCTTAAAGCAAAGCCTATCTTTTTAAATTTTGGTGCTTAGAGGTGCAAGGTGAAAATAAGCATACTATTGAGGAAACCTCCCTATGGTACTTATGATGCTTCTGAGGCAATCCGACACGCATTAGGTGGAATAATAGAAGAAATGAAAGTTAGTTTAATACTATTGGACGGAGGCGTCAATGCAGCCAGAAAAAATCAAATCCTAGTTAATAATAACTATTCAACTATCGAGGATTCTATAAAAGACTGCATTAATATGGATGTAAAAGTGTATGCAGACAAAGCATCTGTTAGAGTAGAGAACATAGATAATGATAATTTAATCGATGGAGTAGTTTCAGTAGATAGCTCAGAGATTGCAGAACTAATAATTGAATCGGATATCGTAATGATCTTTTGAGGAGAAAAGCATGTTGGTCATAATAAAAAGCTCACCTGATACTCCTGAGGGTAAAAGGGGCGTTAAAATTGCTCGAGATACCGCTGCTGATATTTGCCTTATACAGAATGCGGTATATTTTGCCCAAAAAGGTAGACTTGAAGGGTTTTGCGGGACAGTCTTTGTTTTGAACGAGGACGCCAAAATGAGAGGTCTCACTGAGAGAGATATAGGCAAAGATATAAGAGAAATTGATTATGAAGAACTTGTAGATATCATGATAAAAGAAGACAAAGTTATAGGAGCCTTCTAATAATTTTTAAAGAAGCGGGGCGGACGGGGATCGAACCCGCGACCTCCGACGTGACAGGCCGGCGTTCTAACCGTACTGAACTACCGCCCCATAAAACAACAACTATAAAATATTACTTCCTAGTAGGCGGAACAGGATTTGAACCTGTGACCCCAGCCTTGTAAGGGCTGTGCTCTCCCCCCTGAGCTATCCGCCCATTCTTAAAAACAATAAATTACTATTTAGATTATTAGATGAAAATTTCTCTTTAAGTAATTAGGGGTTTGTAATAATAACCTTTTTCTATCTTTTATGTCAATTTGCTGCCTTTCCCCGAAAAAAAGAGATAGACTTCGGCATATCTCTCATATTTAGCCTTTTTAAGGCATTTTAAAGCCCTCTTAAGGAGTATTTTTATATTAATTAAAGTAAAGTGTTTATCTGTCCTCAAATGCTCAAAAATTTATCAGAAATACTCTTTAGGACGCACCAGTCTTTATAGAGTCTTTATTTGCAATTTTTAGCAATGAAGTACTAAGGGTAAATGCTGGAGGGTATTTTCAAAGTGTAAAGACAGCTGAGATATCAATCTATGTAATAGTAAATAGAATAAAACAAAAGAAATGAAAGAAACCGTTAAGTGTATCGAAAGATATAGTTTATGAGAATAGGCAAATTTTTAATATAATAATAGATTTGCAGAAGAAGACAAAATTTTTTGAAAAAGCCATGGGTGTATCCTACTTTCAATGTTATTGTTAAGAACAATGGAGAAGACACTTTCTTTTTTCCTCTATGCAAGTTTTTACCAAAAAGATTGTACTCTACCTTAAAAATTCTAAATTTCTCATATCTCACCGAATTATATTAAAATTAATTAAATATAATTAAATAATAACTATGAAATTCTTATTTTCACAATTGCTTGTTTTTCTTAGAGTAAAACCAGTCAAGAGGAACATTAGGATTCTTTTGAGATTCGTCATTTTTCTTATTATTACCATTACCATTTACAGCATTATCTTTCACTTCATTATGGAATATGAAGGCAGAAGATATTCTTGGATTAGTGGATTCTATTGGACTCTTACGGTTATGTCAACTCTCGGTTTTGGTGATATTACTTTTACTTCTGATCTTGGCAAGATATTTTCAATGATAGTGATGCTCTCAGGTATATTTTTCCTACTGGTTATGTTACCTTTTACCTTTATTCAATTTTTCTATGCACCCTGGCTTGAAGCACAAGCCCAAGCAAAGACTCCAAGGAAACTACTTCCTACCGTAAGGGACCATGTAATTGTTACCAATTTTGATCCTGTAACACACAGTTTGATAATGAGATTTGTTCAACATAATATACCCTATGTAATTGTTATGCCTGATCAAAAAAGGGCTTCTGAACTCATAGAGAGTAATTATAAAGTTGTAATAGGCGAACTTGATAGAGTAGAAACCTATCAAAATTTAAACATTGAAAAAGCTTCACTTGTCGTAGTTAACAACAATGATGTATTAAATACAAACATTATTTCTACTATTAGGGAGTTATCACATAATGTTCAAATTATTAGTTTTGCAGATCACGAAGATTCAGTTGATATTTTAGAGTTTGCTGGCGCAAATAAGGTTTTTCACTTAGCAGATACTTTAGGAAGGGCTTTGGCACGTCACGCATTGGGAGTCTTTTCTCGAGCTAATATTGTTGGGAGTTTTGGAGATCTTCTAATTGCTCAGACTTCTGCTGCAAGAGCACCCTTTGAGGGAAAAAGACTAGTTGAGAGCAAAATACGTGAAATTACTGGAGTAAATATTGTGGGATTATGGCAGAGAGGTAAATTTAGGATACCTGACCGTGATACAATTATTGATTCTACAACCATGCTACTTTTAGCTGGGTCTCAAGAACAGTTTGCAAAATATAATGATTTTGTTAAAAAGTCTTTTTCCTTTGAAGAACCTTTGCTCATTTTAGGGGGAGGCCGTGTGGGGCAGGCAATAGCTAAAGCCCTCTCAGAAAGAGGCATTGGATACCGTATTGTAGAAAAAAGCAAAGCTCTAATCAAAGATAAAGATCGCTATATCATAGGAAGTGCTGCTGATATAAACATTCTAAAGCAAGCAGGTATTGATCATACGCCGCTTATCTTTATAACTACTCATGATGATCCAACTAATATCTACCTGACAATCTATTGCAGAAAACTAAGGCCCGATGTAATGATTATAAGCAGAGCAACCATGGAAAGATACATAAACAAGCTTTATTCTGTAGGCGCTGATCTGGTAATGTCCTATGCCTCAATGGGAGCTAACTCAATTTTGAATATCTTAAAGCCCGATCAACTTCTAATGCTCACCGAGGGACTCGATGTTTTTAGAGTTCCCTTACCACAAACTCTGGTAGGGAAAACTTTAGAAGAATCCCAAATAAGGCAGATCACAGGTTGCAATGTAGTGGCTATCAAAAACCAAGATAGTTTTATAGTAAACCCTCCCCCTTCGGTAGTTTTTAAGAAAGATGACGAACTAATAATGATCGGGATGGTTGAAGCAGAAAAAGCCTTTATTAAACACTTTATAACTCGCCCCTATACCTCTTAACTAAAGCATATTTAAACTCTCTAAACATATTAAATTTTTTAAGCTTTAATAAAAAAATAAAGACTATATATTCTCTACCATCTCCCAAACTCCACAGGGGCATACTCCAGCGCAGAAACCACAACCTATACACTTTTCTTCATCAACTATATATTCATATGAATGATCTTCGTGGGTGACTCTACTTATCGCACCATAATAGCATGTAACTTCACATATGTGGCAATCTCTACAAGATCCGCAGGATAAGCATCTATTCCCCTCTTTTTCAGGTGAAAAACTTGTCTGACAAGCTTCATAATAAGCAGTCTTAATACGTTCATAAGGTATTACATCCTTTTTCTCTGGGAAACGGGGTGCATGCATCAATTGATAATGAATAGCTTCTGCAGCTGTTCTGCCTTTACCAATTGCATGAGTTACTAATCCAAGACCTGATACATCTCCAATCGCATAGACCTTTACATCGGTAGTTTGACCATTTTCATTAACTGCAATCCATCCCTTTTCTACATGAATACTTGGAGGAAGAAAATCGAGTTCGGGTATATCACCAATTGCAACTATTACAAAATCTGCAGGTAAGTATGACCCATCCTTAAAATAAAGCTTCTTGTCGAATCTATCATATCGCTCGGTAAATTTAGGCCAGAGAATCTGTGCACCCTTCGCAGTTGCCAATAACATTTCTTTGCCGAAGGCTGCTGGCTTTTGGATATCGACTGCTACTACTGAATCTGCACCATAATTAAGGGCCTGCAAAGCCGCATCCATGCCTACATTCCCGGCTCCAATAATTACAACATTTTTTTGCTTTAAGTCAGGTATAAGACCAAAATTAATTTCTCTCAAAAAGTCGTAGGCAGTAACTGCAAACTCTGAACCAGGAAAATTAATCTTTCTTGGTTTATGAGCACCACAGGCAACCACAACTATCTCATAATCATTGTAAATCTCTTTAAATTTTTCACTGTCAATTTTGGAATTAAGGTATACATTTATGCCTATATCTAAAATACGAGAGAGTTCTTTTTCAAGGATCTGATGAGGGAGTCTCTCTCTGGGAATGCATAACTCAATTTTACCGCCCAGTTTATCTGTTGCTTCGTATATGTCAACGGTATGACCTTTTAAACCAAGTTGCCATGCTGCGCTTAATCCAGCTGGACCACCACCAATAATTGCAATTCTATGGCCTGTTGGAGGCTCCTTTCTGGGTGCTGGCAGATTCAGTGCTAAACTACCTAACTTATCAATAGACAAGGGTTTATCTAATCTTGCCCTTGTACAACTATTCATGCAAAGATTAGGGCAGATCTGACCACAGACAGTTGCTGGTAAAGGACTATATTCCAATACTAACTTCAATGCCTCTTCGATTCTTCCTTGTCTTAGCAAAGAAGCTCTTTTATGTGACGGTATGTGAGTAGGGCAGGCATGGGCACAAGGTGGGTCGTATTTTTCATTCGCCCATACTGGCTTATTACGTCTATCTTTACCGGTAGTTATATAGGGCAGTAAAGTTGTATCATGGGATAAATAGTCAGAGAAGAGCCCCCCTTGACCAACTTCTCTCTCCCATACGTTATTTCTAAAATCGCCAATTGGCACTTTGAACCATTTTTTAGCTCGTCTCTCAGCAGGAGTAAGAGGCACTAACTTATACCAATCACTAATTGACCTTGTAAGCTCTTCATAATAGGATTCTCTGTCAATCTCGCAGAGGAATTTTCTAAGATTAGCTTTAAGCCATAGCCAGTCCTGTTCTGACAACTCCAATAATTTTACATCCCTTTCACTATACCCCTCAATCTGCCCTCTAAAGTATATCAACCCACCAACCATCCCGACACAGGGACGATAGCCCAGAATATTTTTGGGATTCCTTGGATTAACACCACATACAACTGCGATACCTCCTGCCTTAAACTCGGCAAAGGAGTCACCTACATCTCTAAAATACCACGACTGAGGGGGCTCAAACCTTGGATTATATTTTGTCATGGTATCACACCTGGCTCCACCACCACCCTGAACATAGAGAATTCCCTGAGCAGCCGCATTAAATGCTCCGTTAGATACATCTCCAAGAACAGTTATTTTAGCACCACAATTAAGCCATCCTACGTCATCAGAAACACTACCTTTTGCTATAATTTCGGTGCCAAACATCCCCATACTCCCAAGTCTCTGTCCTATGGGACCTTCAACCACTATCTTAATCTTCTCATTACGGAGAAAAATCCGACCACCAATCCCATGCTGACCATCAGCTATTATTTGCAGGTATCTTGCTCCGTTACTAACAGCTTTTTGTATTTCCTCTTCCAAAGCCTTTGAAGAAAGTCTTCGCCCATTAACATTACCATGTATTATTACAGCCCGCTCTGATGATTGCATAAAATCATCTGTATATTTATGATCATTTTTTACTACTTTAAATTCTAATTTGTTCTTTTTAGCATGCATAACTAATCTCCAATCTTTCAGCCATTGCTTTATCATCTATACTTAAGCCGTCGGACATACCAATCGGCAACTCTGTACTTCTGCCCATAGGAGCAAAGATTTTTCTGAGTTCCACATCAGCAGCCTTAAAGACTTCTACTACTCTCTCTGCAACTTTCTCAGAATCGAGCCGTCTGTAAAGCTTGGGGTCCTGAGTAGCAATGCCTCGGGGACAGTAGCCTGTGTTGCAGAGATTACAGCGATTATATTCATCCCCAAAACACCCAGCTGTAGCTTGCATAATATATTTGCCTACTGCTACAGCAGAAGCTCCAAGCATTATTAGAGCTGCTGTGTTTGCAGCTAAATTACCCTTTTTACCGATGCCGCCAGCCGCTATTAGCGGTAGTTCATTCTGTTTACCTTGCTTAACAAGATCAAGATAACATTCCCTTATATTTGAAACTATGGGATGCCCCATTTTGTCCATAGATACATTATATGCAGCTCCAGTACCTCCATCTTCACCATCTATACAAAGAGCTGAAGCAAAAGGATTCCTTGCAAGATTATTTAAAACCGCTTTTGCAGTCTTTGTGCCTGATATCTTGGGATATACCGGCACCCTAAAACCAAAAGCCATTGACATAGATTGAATCATCTTAGCTACCGACTCTTCTATAGAATATTTTGTTTGGTGTGTTGGCGGTGATGCCAGATCTACAGATTGAGGAACACCTCTAATCTTAGCGATAAGATTTGTAACCTTTTGAGCCATTAATAAACCGCCGTCTCCTGGTTTTGCTCCCTGTCCATATTTAATTTCTATCCCTGCTGGATCATCTACCATATCAGGTATAGCATGTATTATCTCATCCCAACCGAAATAACCTGAAGCAATTTGTATTATAAAATACTTAACAAACCTCGATTTTAAGAGTTTAGGCGGAACCCCTCCTTCACCAGTACACATTACAACTGGAAGTCCTTCAACTTCATTCAAATAGGCAACTCCCATAGCAAGCCCTTCCCACATAGGTGGTGATAAAGCTCCTATAGACATACTGCCAATCATTATAGGAAATATCTCTCTAACAGGAGGTATGAACATTGCGCGTTCATCATCAAAAACAAGCTTACCATTGCTTAGCTTTAAAGGAAGTTCTTCTGGCGGAAGAATTCTGCCAATATAAGACCTTATCCTAAATTCGTGCCTTGCAGCATCAAGAGCTGGGTCAGTTAGCATAGAGATTCGGGTAAATTTCAAGCGATCAAGGGTAGAAATAGAAGGATCGTTTCTTCTTCCACCTCTTTTATAACCTTCCCCTCCTTTGTTTTTGAAGAAAAGGAATTTATTTTGTTGATTAAGTTCTGGCTCTATAGCTTCATTTGGGCAGACTAAAGAGCAGGTTGCACAACCCACACAACAGTTTTCCATATTTTTAACTTGCTCAATGACCTGCACCACTCTCCTTACTACTTGAGGCATAGGGTTATCACCATCTGAATAAACAACTCTCTTAACCTTAACAGATGGAGTTATTGCCTTTACAGGGCATACTGCAGTACATCTACCACAACGGGTACAACGGTCATCCCGCCATCTCACTATATAAGGTAAGTCTTTAAGAGAATTATCTGTATTATGCTTTAATTCATTAATCTGCCTAACTGTTGATTCCATACTTTGATCTCCTCTGCTTCAGGTGAGACAATCACCATATCATATTTCATCGGGAAAACATCCTGAGATTTATCCCTTGAAGGTATGACCTTATCGAGTCCACACTCTTCGGACATCAATGCATATTTCCCCTTAAACCCGCCTACAACCCCTGGACGGAGTTTTTTCGAATCCTGTACCATGAAGCATGTTCCATCAGGGGTAAACCCTATAATCATATTAGGTCCGTCTATGCAGAGAGGCCTTAGAGATCTCTTTATAAGCTTCAAGGCTACCTTATCAGGTCTCCCTTCTATCTCGAAATTACTTAAAGGTGTGATAATGTCTTTGTAATAATGTAAGGGGTATCCCAACTGCCTTACTATATAATGTAAGATGTGAGTAAAAACCTCACTATCACTATTATAACCTATATATCCTGGAAATCCCCGGCTCATAAGAAACTCTCTTATAGGGACAAATGCAGTATTTTCACCATTTGTCATCGTGCAATAGCCTTGTATGAAGAAGGGATGGCATGCGTAGAGATAAACAGAATAATTAGTATTCTGTCTTCCCTGTGCAAATATAATCTTTGCCTTTAAAGAATCTTTATCTAAACTAAAAGCTTCTGCTAACTGCAAGGGGTCACCGACTTCTTTTATGGTAATGACATCAGGATAAAAGGAAAAAACAAAGATTGATTCGTCAGCTTCACCAAGCTTTCTTAAATTTATGCGTGTAGTCAGAAGAAGATCTTCCTTCTCTTTCAGAGACTTCTTGTGATAACTCTCTGGATAATCATAAACTCTTGCAAAATAATACTCTCTCAGCTTGAGACCTTTTAGTTTCTTCACTCTTGGAGTCCATACATGTTTGAGTTTGAAACCTAATCTGTCCATATATTTGTCTAATATCTCAACTCCCTTTTTTGAGCATACTCCCGAAAGAATAGGGTATTCCTTAAATAATTCAAACTCGCCATTCAAATTTTTCATTACAATACCAAGACCCGAGCCATCATGCCCCTCCTTCATAGTCTCAAGAGCTAAGATTGGCTCTATAGGAGAGATATACTCATTTGAAGTTATCGCAGCTAATCTACACATCTGAAACCTCTTTTATAAATTATAAAATTATTTCTAAAAATCTCATTTCAGTACCTTTATATAATAAACTTAAAATCTTAGCTTTTAATAATGCTAAAATGCTCTAAATAGCTTTAATCGCTACTTGCTTATAAGTTTTTTAATCAAGAAACTTGAGTATCAAGAATCTTTACTTAGACTCAAAAATCACAAACCTCTTAAACGGCAATCGGTTACCGTTTAAGTATATATTAATTATTTAATCTCCCTTTGACAACAAAAGTCAATAAAAATTTATCTCTATTTATATCTCATTTATACATAAGATGATTTCCAATCATCTTAGTTAAAACTAATTGAAAGGGATAAGAATCATTTAAAAAATAAAAAAGTTTGTAGTTAAGTCACAGAGTTTAAAACTATAGACTCCAAATGAAAAGAAAAAGGAAGAACAAGAAATTTAATGTTATAGAAATTAAGAAAAATTCTTTATTAAAGAGAAATCCTTGACAAAAGACGTTCATTAAAGTTTAAAATCAATGACAAAAGGTTACCGTATACCATGTATAAAATATCTTCAGGAATAAAAACTCTTGATTCACTAATAGATTCACTATACATTGGCGACAATGTTGTTTGGGAAGTTGAGGCTGGTACCAATTTTGAGTTATTCATAGAACATTTTATCCAGCAGTCCTTTAACGATAACCATTGTCTAATTTATATAAGCTTTAATCGTTCTCCCCAGAGCATAATTAAAAATATTAAAAATATTAAAAATACTAGTAATAAAGACCTTTTTTATCTCTTTGACTGTTTCACTACTGGTAAAGGTAAGAAGGACAGTAAGTTTTTACAATTCTATGAGGCTAAGCACAACTTAAACATTATTAAAGCCGAGAACCCCATGGACATTGAAAGTTTCAATAAACAACTTAATTCAATAGAGAGTCATTGTCATGGCCCAATAAGATATGTTTTCGATAGCCTTACAGGTATGCAAGATTTGTGGAGCGACGAGGAAAAAGCCTATAAGTTTTTTACATATCTTTGTCCTAAATTATACGATATGGAGACTGTCGCTTACTGGGTTTTGGAAAAAGACGCCCATAGTCAACAATTTAAAGCCAATTTAAGGCATATCACTCAGGTGGTATTAGAACTCTACAAAAAAAGAGACAAGCTACATATAAAGGCTATTAAACTTGAAGGGAGACAAAATAGAGACGCCTTTAAACCCCACTTTTATGAAATAGAGGGCAGTGATATACAGATCTATGCACCTAAGAGAATTTCTCTTGGGGACATAGGCGGAGCCATTAAAGAGATAAGGATAAAACAAGGTCTCAGTCAGAAGGAATTATCTGAGAAAGTTGGTTTGACTGCAAGCTTCATCTCTCAATTCGAAAATAACCAGATAATTCCTTCTCTAAGCTCCTTTCTCCAGATATGTAGCGCTTTAAAGGTAAACCCCTCTGAAATTTTAGAAAATAAAAAAGCAGCCCCAGATTATTTAATATTAAAAGCTCAGGAGATTTTTGCTAAAGAACCTGATATTTTAGATGAGATAAAAATATACACAATAAGGCAAGAGGAAAACCTTTTATTCAGGCTCATTATATTTCCACCAAAAACGACTTTTAAAGGTCATTTTTCAGCCGACAGATCCAGAGAATTAATCCATATAATAAATGGTTGGCTCAAAGTACTAATAAAAGAAAAGACTGAGCAACTCATAGAGGGTGATACCTTAGATTTAAAAGATCATTTGCCTTCACAGTGGAGGAATGAAGGAGGTGATATAGCAAAGTTAATTTCTGTATCATTACGATGATGAAATTTTTATTTTTTGTAAAATTATTCTGTTTTATTTTTTGTAAAATTATTCTGATTGAAAAATTACAGTCAATGCCCTAAAGATGCACCTTAGGAATTTGAATTTTTTTGTCTTCTAAATCAATTAATACTTAAAACTATTAAATAATACTAAATAAGGAGGTTTAAAATTTTATGGAAATAGGTATACCTAACGTAAGTTCTGCCACAGGAACAAAAAACAGAGTTCCCGACCCAGCACCTTATTCTGGTATATGTTCAGTCTGCTTAGATGGTTGCCCAGGTCTTTGTGAGATTGGAAAGTCATCTTATCGTGGTAGGGAAGTTATCTATCCCTCTCCCTTTGGAAAAATCACGGCAGGAGCAACAAAGAGATATCCTGTTGACTATTCACACCTGAATATTCAAGGGACCTGTGTAGGAGCAGTTGGCATAAGCCCAGATCCTGATTTAGCAATCTTTCCAGCCGTATCAACAGAGACAGAAATTGGTAATAAACATAAAATCAAACTAAATATTCCTGTATTTACAGGCGCATTAGGATCGACAGATATTGCTAAAGATAACTGGGAAGGTCTCGCTATTGGAGCAGCTATCTCTGGTATTATAGTGGTCATTGGGGAAAATGTCGTTGGTATGGATCCAAAAGCTGAGTTCAAAAATGGAGCTGTTATAAAATCTCCTGAATTGGAAAGAAGAGCGAAATGTTTTAAAGATTGGTATAACGGGGCTGGTGCGGTTATCCTCCAACAAAATGTTGAGGATACCCGTCTTAAATCAGCAGAATATGCTATTGAGAAACTTGGAGTCGAGTGTATAGAGTTGAAATGGGGACAGGGTGCAAAAAACATCGGAGGAGAAGTAAAACTCAAAACGCTCGAAAGAGCAATAGAATTAAAAAATAGGGGATATATTGTAGTGCCAGACCCTACAGACCCAACAGTTCAGGCTGCTTTTAAAGAAGAGGGAATCAGGGAATTTGAGAGACATTCAAGACTTGGGATGGTCGAATATGAAAGTTTCATGAAGGCAGTAGAACATTATAGAAGCATAGGAGCAAAATTCATATCCCTTAAAACAGGCGCATACAGAATTACTGACCTTGCAAGAGCTTTAAGATTCTCCTCTGATGCAGGTATAGACCTTCTTACAATTGATGGAGCTGGTGGCGGTACAGGAATGAGCCCATGGAGAATGATGAATGAATGGGGAATACCAACAATTTATCTTCAATCAATAGCATATAAGTTTGCTTCACAACTTAAAGCAAAAGGTAAGCACGTTCCAGATCTTGCCATCGCAGGCGGTTTTTCTTTGGAAGATCATATTTTTAAAGCACTTGCACTCGGCTCACCCTTTTTTAAAGCAGTTTGTATGGGAAGGGCATTGATGATCCCTGCATTCGTAGGGAAAAATATTCAAAAATGGTTACAAGAGGAAAAATTACCTACTGAGATTAAAAAGTATGGCGATGTTCCAGAGAGGATATTCATAACTTTTGAAACGCTGAAAACAAAATACGGCAAAGATTTTGAAAAACTACCTTACGGAGCTATTGCCATGTACACTTTTTGCGATAGGCTGAGGTCAGGATTACAACAGCTTATGGCAGGTGCAAGAAAATTTGCTATAAAATATATTGATAGAAAAGATTTAGTCTCATTAACAAAAGAGGCAGCAGAGGTTACAGGAATTCCATATATTATGGAAGCAGACCTTGAAGAGGCGGAAACAATTTTGCTGAGCGAACGTTTAAGATAGAGTTTTAAAGAACTTTTTGAAAAAATTTATAATGCTGTTTCTATTTATGATAGATTTATTATAGAGGGTTTTAAAACCCTCTATAATAAAAGACATTTCCTCGCTATTCCTGAACATATAAGGATACCAAAATCATGAATAAAACAATGCTCTCGATCTTAAAAGTTCTCGATAAGCACAATAGTATAATGGGGTCAAAAGAAATCTCAAAGGAGTTAAAGTTTTACGGTGTAGATCTCAGTGAAAGGACTGTTCGTTATCATTTGAGGATATTGGATGAAAGGGGTTATACAGAGATATGTGGCAGAGAAGGGAGAAAAATTACTCAAAAAGGAAAAGATGAATTAAAACATTCCTTGGTATCCTCAAAGATAGGTTTTGTAATTAGCAAAATTGAAGCCCTCTCTTACCAGACGAATCTTAATTTAGATACTTTGGAAGGGAATATAATTCTCAATGTATCCTTTTTCCCTGCAGAAAAATTAAAAGAGGCGATAAAGATTATGAAGCCTGTCTTTGCCTCTCCTTTTATAATGAGCGATAAATTGATCTTAGCAAAAGAGAACGAATCAATCGGAGACCTTGTAGTTCCAAAGGGTATGATAGGGATAGGTACTGTCTGCAGTGTTACAATCAACGGGATTTTTCTAAAAGCTGGTATCCCAGTTACATCAAGATTTGGTGGCGTATTGGAAATTGAAAATAGTAAGCCAAAACGTTTTATTTCGCTAATTAGTTACGAGGGCTCCTCTTTAGACCCTCTTGAAATATTCATAAGCAGTAAGATGACTAATGTAAATGGCGTTGTAAAAAAACGTTCAGGGTTGATTCTTGCGAGTTTTAGAGAGATACCAGCTATCTGTGTAGAGGAAGCAAGAAACCTTGCTAAAAAGATGTCACAGAAAGGTATAAAAGGAATATTGTTGATAGGAAGCCCTAATAAGCCTTTGCTGGAAATTGATGTAGGTATAGATAAAGCAGGTATTGTTATAGTGGGTGGTCTTAACCCAATTGCGGCTATCCACGAAGCAAATATCCCTACGGAGAGCAAGGCAATGTCCACTTTATTTGAATATTCAAAACTAACGAGATTTAAAGAAATAGAAGGAGAAAAACTATGAAAAGGATTGAGGCTATTATTAAGCCTTTTAAACTCGATGAGGTTAAAGATGCCCTCAATAAAATTGGCATACAAGGTATGACTGTAACAGAAGTAAAGGGATTTGGTAGACAAAAAGGTCATGCAGAACTATACAGAGGAGCAGAATATATTGTAGATTTTATACCTAAAATAAAGATAGACATAATTGTGCCCGATGACCGAGTAGAAGATATTATTGAAGTAATAATGAATGCTGCGCGAACAGGCAAGATAGGTGATGGCAAAATCTTTGTATCTAATATTGAAGAACTTATTAGAATTAGAACAGGACAGCGAGGAAATGATGCTTTAAATTAAAATAAAATGACTATACAATATCTGAATCGGGCTATGGCTTTTGCATAAAAATAAATAAAAGGTTATTAAAATCACCTGTTTTAATAGCTTAAAAACTTGCCAAAATATCTTCAATCCGACTCTTATGCTTTTAAATATCTTTCCTCTTTAGAGAAATTTAAGCCCAGAAATTTCCCCTTATACAAAAGCACTATTGAACACTTTTAAAATTTATTGCTTATATTTCATAGACAACGCTGATAATGCATATAGATTTTATCCTTAAAGCTATAAGTCTGTGGCTAATCATGAAAGGGTGATATTGCGATCGCTAAATGGAAAAGTTAAAATACAAATAATGAATTCTGACAAATTTAAATCTGGATATGTCTCAATAAGCGGTAAGCCTAACGTTGGGAAATCAACCCTTCTTAATACCCTCTTAGGACAAAAAATATCTATCGTTACACCTAAACCACAAACAACAAGAAATAAAATCCTCGGTATAAAAACAACAGCAAATGCCCAAATAATATTTATTGACACCCCTGGCATTCATAGACCAAAACATATGCTTGGTCAACTAATGTTGAAAGATGCCAAGGAGGCTGTTAAGGAAGTCGATATCATACTCTTTTTAGTTGAACCCTCTGAACCTTCAAAAAATGATATTTTTATCATGGAAAAAGTTATAAACCTGCAAAAGCCCATTTTTCTAATTATCAATAAAATTGATACTATAAAAAAACCTGAGTTACTTCCCCTCATTGAAAGATTCAATTCTCTCTTTCCCTTTAGTGAAACCATACCAATCTCTGCCCTTAAAGGTGATGGTATAGATATTTTAATAGAGACTATAATTAAATATCTTCCTGAAGGGCCAAAATATTATCCTGATGACCTTGTCACCGATCAATTAGAGAGATTCATGGTATCAGAGATTGTAAGAGAAAAAATTATGCAAATTACGGAAGAAGAGGTGCCATATTCTGTTGCTACCGAGGTAACAGATTGGCAAGAGAGAGAAGATGGCACTATTTTTATTAAAACAAATATTTATGTTGAAAGAGAGGGTCAAAAAGGTATTATAATAGGTAAAGATGGTGAAAGATTAAAGGCAATTGGCACAAAAGCAAGAATGGAGATTGAAAAACTTCTTGACGCAAAAGTTTTTTTAGAACTATGGGTTAAACTTAAAAAGGATTGGCGTAGTAATGAAAAGATGTTGAAAAGGTTGGGGTTTAAATAAAATGTTAATACACATGAAAGTAGAAGGACTTTTATTTGATCCAAGAAGTGGTATGTATATCTTGCTTCTCCAGCAAGTTGATGGAGATGCAACGCTACCTATATGGATTGGCAAACCTGAAGCAGACTCAATAGCTCTTGCCTTAGGCAGAGTCGTCACACCTCGTCCACTTACACACGACCTTATAAAAAATATCTTTGAAAAACTCAATGTGAAAATTACAAGGATTGTAATAACCCAAATAATCGACAACACTTATTATGCTGTAATTCATGGGATTGATCAAAATGGCGAAATAGAAATAGACTCCAGACCTTCTGACGCTGTAGCTATTGCTGTTAGAGTACATGTACCCATTTTTGTTAATGAAGATGTTTTGGAGGCTAGAAAGGGAGATGAACTTGAGGAGTGGTTAAAAAATTTAAAACCTGAAGACTTTGGCAACGTAATGTAGTTTTGTAAAGCTCTTTGATGATAAGAAAAACGGAAGCTATTGTATTAAAAAATGTTTCCTTTGCAGAAGCTGATCTAATAGTTACTTATTTAACAAAAGAATACGGAGTTTTAAAGCTATTTGCAAAGAGTCCGAAAAAGATTAAGTCAAGATTCGGCAGTAGTTTGGAACCTCTTACCTATTCAAATATCGCCTTTTTTGGAAAAGAGAATACACCTTTACCGCGTTTAATCCAATCGGACATTATAAAAAATTTTCAATCCTTAAGAGAGGATTTTTTATCTTTTATGAAGATAAATGATATGCTTGAATTATGTATTACCTTTTTACCAGAAAAGGAGCCGAATAGTGAAATCTTTACTCTTCTTCTAACCACTTTATCGAGGCTTGAAGAAAAACATAACTTCGACCTCTACAATCTTATTTATAAAATAAAGTTTCTTGAGATTTCAGGCTTATTACCCAATATAGATGTTTGTGGAAAATGCGGTAATAGAGTAAAAGGAGATTGCAATGGCAGGAGCTTTTCAGTCCAGGATAGCTCGATAATCTGTAATAGCTGTTTAAATAATCTTCAAGAGCAAGTGTTAATTTTAAGCAACGGTAGCCTTAACTTCTTTAGAAGTCTTTTAAAATGGGACTGCAATTTGATAAAAAGAGTAAAGGCTCCCGAAAACCTTGTCAGAGAACTTGCAGATTTAATAAACTCACATATAGCTCATATCTTTGGGTTAAAATTGGTTTCCTGTAAAACACCTACTGATCCAAAAAACCATCTTGCTACTTATTGCCTCACATAAAAAATCTAAATATAAGCATAGCATGAATTACTCTTTCTATAGGAGTTTGTTTTAAAGTCCTTCTTACTTCTTTTTTTCATTGTTACCATCTCAATAAGTTTATTTTGAAGATTCACAATTTGTCTATGAAGTTCTGCTGGGTTCAGCTTTTTATATTGCCCAGGGTTCCTCTTTAATTGCATCACTTACATCATTAGATTCTAAAATCCTCTAGTAAGGAGACTTGGGTATATCGTATCTTTTAATAACCCTACTTCTAATCCTTGTCTTTGATACCTGTTTCATTACAGGCTGAAAGAAGTTTATATATAGTTTTAAATGCTCGTAAAGACCTCTTAAAACATGAAGTTCTTCTTTCTGTCATATCTGAAACAACTTACGTATTGTCTTATTACAGAATAGTTCTTTTGCTCCACATAGCAGTTGTCATTTTTAAGATACTTCCTTGCTCTTGTAAAGGTTATCTTATTTGAAAGACGGTATCTATAAAGATGACGATTTACAAATTCTGCTCCCTTGTTTAAAGTCAATGCCAAGTAAATGGGAGAGGAAGATATCTTCTCATTTTATCTATTGCCTTAAAGACTCACTCTAATAACTCTATCATATCTGTTTAGTAGATAAGATGCATATGTGCGATTATATCCAGTCAATGTTGTAATTTCATCAATTATAATACCTTTCTGTTTTTTTGTTGCTCTTTTGTACCTTTTGAAATCTCTAGGGTTACTGCTTTTCTTTCTTTCATTCTTAACCCCATTTGTTAAGCCTTTATAAGTGTTTTCTCTTAGAGGCTTATATTTTCGTTTAGATTTCTTATTAAGGCAACGATTAATTTTCATTTAGATTTTTGATAAGGCAATTCGGTATGTTGTATTTATAATCATCTGTGATGTTATTTTTCATAGCTATAAAGCTATAAAAGAAACATAATTTTATCTTAGTTCCAATATGTGTAGAAATGATTTTATGTAACACCCTTTAGTAAATTGGTAGTGAGGAGAGAGAAACTTTTAGACTAGATTATCACTTGAAAGGAGGTGAATAACTAGGGGATGTATATCCGCATAGTTTTCTATACATCCTAGTAAAGAAAAGGCAATATTTTGCCTATAGTGAGTTAGTTGTTCATTGCAAGCAGGTAATTAAGAAGAACAAAAAACCCTTTCTCTTATCTCTTAATTTATTAAAAGGAGGAAAGGATGGGTAGAAAACTTATCTATCTATTGATTGTAGTAAGCTTTTTGTTAACTGGTGTTATAGTCTTTGCTCAGCCTAAGGAAATGGGTAAGATTGATCAGGTTTCCCCAGCTTTTAAAGGGCGCCTCGATAGGGCTGAGCAAATATTAAGACCAATGGTTCAACTTTTCGATAAGATAGACAGGCAGAAACTTGTTACCCAGAGAGATTCTGATGATTTAGAAAAAGCTGTGAGACTCATGTATGAATACGCAGAAGCTATGAAGGCTGCTTATGATGAGGCATTAAGAGACGCTGAGAAAGCTGGCAAAACACATGGAAAAGAAGGTAATGTTGCTAATTTGAGGGCATTTGAGGAGATATCAAAGGCTCATGAGAAAAGGGTGAAAGAGATTGAGATGGAGACAAAGGGCATTGAAGCCAAAATCAAAGATGGCATCATCGTTATAGATAAGCCTCTACTTCAAAAAATGAAGCCTGCTGAAAGGGAAGAGTTTAGGAAGTTTTTGTCTCCTGAGGGATTGAAAAAGATGGAGATGCAGCACCCAGACATCTTCAGACCTGGCACTAACCCAGGGGCTTCTCTTGCCCCATTGGATGGGGGTCAGTTGGCAAAGGCTATTAAAGGTTTCTGCAACTCATTTCCTGCGCAAATCGGCAACTTCTTTGTGAGTACTGCCGAGGCAGAAATTGCAGCACGCTGTATTCCCCCATGTTCGGCACAGAACTGGCCTGCCTGTGTAGCTTGTATAGTTGCCACAGGGCCTCCGGCTATTGACGCATGGAATAGATTTAAATCCTGCTGGGATGGATGTTGCGATTGCAAGTGGTTTAGACCATGGTGTTGTGCATGTAAAGCAAAATGCTTAGCTGATTTTATTAAAAGACTTGCATAGTGAGAAAAAAAGAAAGGGGCAGTTCTTTAAAAATTTGCCTGCAATGGCAGCTAACAGCAGGTTAAAAAAAATTTCACTAAATACTGTTGCATCCTTTTAGCTTTGAACATTATAGGAAATTTGGTATCCTAAAACAAAATATAATCAAGAAATATGATTTTCCATGGCGAATTAACAAACATAATAAGTGAAATAGAGAAGTAGATTATCGCCCAATGTAAAGAGGAAAGAATTTTTATGCTGGATACTTCTTTTCATATCTACTACAAAGAGATTCAAATTCCTTGACCGCTTCTTCATAATCACCATTTAATTTTATCTTTGCTATTACTACATTAAACTCTTCTGCATCAGATTTTGACATATTCCTAAACACATTCCTCTGCATATGAATGAAGCAGAGTTGATGATCTGTATGATAGGCATCTATGATGAATGAAAAACAATTAGAGGATAGTTCCTTAGCCCTTATTCCCCTTTGCATAACCATA
>CAYPJO010000025.1:0-23082 GCA_964411065.1 uncultured Thermodesulfovibrio sp. | reverse complement strand
CGACTCCCCATAGAGAATTAAAATGTAAGCAACGGTTTGAATTCAATAACATACAAGAGAAATTAACTATCTACTTCCTTGCTGATCACTTTTTAAGAGTTAGAATTCTACAACATAACTAAATGAGAAAGAGCGAGCTCAAGCTTAAGCATGCATTTTAAGGGGGTTATCGCAACTAAGGGTTCCGGTGATCAGATCAAAAATAGTCTCTCAATCATCAGAGATTTATAGGCTCTTTACATTAGCTGTAAACATTAAAATTTTTAAATCTAATTATAATTCTAAAAACTGGTAGCTTGTGTTTATAGCATAAGTTTGAGATGACCTTGAAATATTGTAATGGGATTATAAAGCCATCTCTGGTTGAGCAGTAAAACCTGAAAAAAATGTTAATTTGGCTAATTAAAGATGGATAAAAAATGTAATTTTATCTTAATATTTCAAGATTCTTTCATTAGTGTATAATTAACTATCTTATGAAATCTAAAAGTGAATTAATAGATGAATTAGCAAGTTTATGCGGGATAGTCCTTGAATACTGGGACATTTTTGGCAACAGATATGAAGCCTCTCAATCTACGAAGGAGGCTATTTTAAGGTCTATGGGCTTTAAGATTGAGAGCAATGAAGACATAGCTGAAGAGATCAAAAAAATCCATCTCAAGGATTGGATGTCCTATATCGAACCTGTTAAGGTCCTTTCGGTCAACAATCAACCGTTCCATATCTCAGTATATATTCCATTAGAGGAATTCGAGGAAGAGAATCTCAATATTAATTTTGCTATAGTTGATGAAGAGGGTAAGAGGGATGAGTACAGAGTATCGAGGGATTCTTTAAAAATATTTGACCAAAAATTTATAAACGGAAGGCGATATGTTAAAACCGAACTTTATGATAGAAAAAAGAGAGAAATAGGCTATTATAAACTTTCTGTTACAATCAATTCTTCAGCATACAGTATCGTAGTAGATTCAAAAATCATAATAACACCAGATACTTGTTATATTCCTGCAGAGCTATTGGATGGCAGAAAAAGACTCTGGGGATTTTCACTGAACCTTTACTCAATTCGTTCAGAATATAACTGGGGATGTGGAGATTTTAGAGATTTAGGCAAGATCATTGAGTGGCTTTCTTGCTTGGGTGGTAGTTTTGTAGCTATAAACCCTATCCATGCTCTCCAAAACAAGGTACCTTTTGATATAAGTCCCTATTCACCTATCAGTAGGTTTTACAGAAATTTTATTTATCTCGATATTAATGACATCCCTGATGTTCAACAATCAGCAAAAGTAAAATCCCTAATAGAGAGTGAATTCTTTAAAAGGGAATTGAAGAGACTAAGAGAAACTAATCTGATTGATTATGAAGCTGTTGCTATACTTAAAGATAAGATATTGAGGCAAGCTTTCGATGAATTTTATGAAGAATGTTATCTTCAAGCCACATCAAGAGGTAAAGCCTTTCAAGATTATCTTGACAGAGAAGGAGAACTCCTTGAATCCTTCTCATTATACTTTGTTCTTTGCAATAAATTTAATCTATCTGACTGGCAACAATGGATGTTAGAATATCGAAAGATATCTGTAAAAGATTTAAAAGTTTTGGTGGAAGAAAATCGGAAGGAATGCTTGTATTACTGCTATCTCCAATGGCTTATTGATACTCAATTAGAAAAGCTTTCCAGTGCTTCAGCTAAGAATCTATCATTAGGACTCATCTTTGATCTTGCTACAGGTTCATCCAGAAGTGGGAGCGATCTATGGCAGTATCAGGATATTTTTGCTTTAGATATAAATGTAGGAGCACCACCCGATGATTTTAATCCAAAGGGACAGAATTGGGGATTTCCACCGATGATCCCGCAAAGACTAAAGGAGACTGGCTATGAATACTTCATCCAGATGATTAAAAAAAATATAAAACATGCTAATGCTTTAAGAATTGATCATGCCCTTGGGTTGTTCAGGCTATTCTGGATACCGAAAGATAGTTCTCCTTCAGAAGGTGCCTATGTAACTTATCCTTCAGAAGATCTTTTGAGGATAATAGCTTTAGAGAGTGTAAGGAACAAAATTCTGATAATCGCAGAAGATTTAGGAACAGTTGGAGAGAATGTCCATGAAAAACTCCAAGACTTCAATATGCTATCCTATAAGCTTCTATATTTTGAAAGGAATTATCCCGATCCTTCTTTCAAAATGCCTCAGCATTACTGGCACAAAGCTTTAACTGCCGTCACTACTCATGATCTTCCAACTTGTTATGGTTTCTGGAGAGAGAGGGACATAGAGATCAAGAAAGAGCTGGGCTTATATCTTGATTCCGAAAGATATTTCAAACATTTAAATGATAGAAAGAGAGATAAGAAACTCCTTCTAAAAGCTCTCTTTGAACAGGGAGTCCTGCAGGGTGAAGACCTCTTTGAATATTATCTATCCTCTGAGATGGATTTAACTCTTTGCACAGCAATCTACAGTTATCTTGCTAAAACCCCTTCTATGCTTCTCTCTGTTAGTCTAGATGATATCTTGGGGACGATTGATCAGCAAAATCTACCGGGTGTTGTTGAGGTGTACCCGTGCTGGATGCAGAAAACTCCACTAAATGTTGAAGAAATTATTCAAGATGAAAGATTCAAAGAGTTTGCAGAGGCTCTTAAAAGGAATAATCGTTAAAGCTTATAGAATTTACCCTGAAAACTCTCTCTATCTCTTAATATCTGTTCTATTTCTTTTATAACTCCTGTTTTATCATTTGACCAAAGGGGGGCAATCAACTCTCCTCTATGGGCGTCACCTGTTAACCTATGGATGACTATCTCAGGAGGTAGATGTTCTATGAAGGTAATAACCATTTTAATATAAGTGTCTCTATCAATGGGGGTAAATTCTCCTTCATTATACATTCTCTCTAAAAGACTTCCCTTTGCAACGTATAGCAGATGAATCTTTACCCCGTGAACCTTCAGGTCTGATAAAAAGTAGGCGGTCTCAATTATTTCAGCAATCTGCTGGCCAGGAAAACCAAAGATTATATGGACTACAATATCAAAGGGATATCTTTTTGCTCTCTCAACAGCCTTTTTGAAATCTTCAACGGTGTGTCCTCTCTTAATCCATTTTAGATGGTCTTCATTGATACTCTGTAAACCTAATTCTAAGAAAACCTTATAATCGGAGGAGTATTCATTTAAGAGTTTCAGTCTTTCATCATCAATGCAATCTGGTCTCGTGCCAATAGAGAGTCCTATTATATCCTTGAACTCTCTTATTACATCCCAGTTTGATTTCAGGGTTGACAAAGGGGCAAAAGTATTGGTATAAGACTGATAATAGGCTATGAACCCATCAATTTTCTTGTATTTTCTTCTTAAGCCTTCCATCCCAAGAATTATTTGTGTCTTAATATCGATACCTTGAGCCCAGAGTCCGGTTCCAGAACCTCTCTGGTTGCAATATATACAGCCACCATCTGTTAACCTGTTAGGGCAAGTTAGCCCAGCGTCAATGGTTAACTTATAGACTCTCCTGCCAAATATTTTGTATAAATAACTCTTAAGATCGTTATATGGTCTTTTATTCATGGATTTTAAATTTTTTATAGTATAATGGTTATTGATTCTATTATATATGACTCAGGCAGGAGAAAGAATCTCCTCTGCTTTTTGAGGCATAATTGAGATTATTTATTTTTATTTATTTTATTTATCACAGGATTCCTCTTTGCATGAATGGAGAAGATCGGTTTAAGGGCATTTCTGCAATAGACTAAAGTATGAGGCTACGGAAAATTTTTTATAGGAGGGATTTGTTTATAGATTTGTCTGATATAGCAATTTTCAAATTTATTTTTTAAGGATAAATTGTGTATCATTTAAAAACTAATTTGTACAAAGCTCTTTGCAAAAAAGGACCTCCGCTTCACCATTTTCTATTTGATTAAGGATTAAAAAGTATTAGTGGAGTCCATATGGGAACAATTAACGTAATAAACAATTTTGGTAGATGAAAAATTGAAAAGTGAAAGTTTTGAAAATCTCAATACAAGAAAGGGGGATATTTTTATGGAAGTAGTTAAGACTTTGGAAGAGAAGATCGCCCAGGTGATAGAAAAAGTCAAAGAATTAAAGGAAGAAAAAAATATGCTTCAACAGAAAGTTGCTCAGTTGGAAGATATTATCAGATCAAAGGAGAGGGAGATTGAGTTATTGAACAGTGAAAAAGCGTTAGTGAAAGGACAGATTGAAGAGCTTTTAAGGATACTCGACTCAGTGGAATTAAGGTGATCAAATGATGGGTAGTGTTGAGGTATATATTTTAGGGCAAAAATACACTATTAGAGGTGAAAAGCCACCTGATTACATAAAAGAGCTTGCAGACTACGTTGATTCAAAATTGAAAGAAATATGTGCCTGCACACCCAATTTAACTCCGTTAAAAGCCGTTATTTTAGCTTCTCTGAGCATTGCAGATGAGCTTCATAGCTTAAAGAAGGATTATGAGGCTATCTCAACGAATATAGTTAGTATTGAGGAGAAAGCTAACGAAATATTACAAATAATCGAGTCAAATTGAGCCTTGAAGCATGAGCCGTGAAGAGAAGATTCTCTATACTATTGGGCATTCAAACATAGCTATAGAAGAGTTTCTAAAGTTGGTTCGTGAGTATAAGATTGAAACTTTAGTAGATGTCAGAAGTTCTCCATATAGTAGATATGCTTCACAGTTTAATAAAGAGAGATTAATGTTAACGCTAACAGCAAATGGCATAAGGTATATTTTTTTTGGGGATTCCCTCGGGGGGATACCCAAAAAAAAGTCTAAGGTGAAGTGGTGGAAGATGCCTTCTATTTCAGAGAGACGAAAACTCTTTGAAGAGGGTATTCAAAGACTTATAGACGTTCTATCTCAGTATCGGACTGCTATCATGTGCGCTGAGGAGGATCCCATGAAATGTCATAGAAGACACAAGATTGGAGCGGAAATCTACCGCAGGGGGATAAAGGTCAAGCATATAAGAGGGACAGGCATACTTGAAGGAGATAGTTTTAAAGAATTGGTGCAGGGTTCTTTGAGCCTTGATAATTAAAGAACTATAGAAGAATCAGAGGCAATGGTGGGAAAATGCAACAGATATTGGTATGTATAGAGGATATGGAACTTAGGGGGCAACTCTTTGATACTCTCTGTGCAAAAGCCATAATAGAAAAACTGCCCATTGAGGCTGAACCTGAAGAGTGGGGAGATGAGTTCTACTTTGAAATACCTGTGACTTTTCCATTGGATGAGACTTCAACTGTGAATGTTAAGATAGGTGATATTGGTTATTGGCCTCCAGGAAGAGCTCTTGCGATTTTCTTTGGTCCTACTCCAATAAGTAAAGGTCCTGATCCAGTTCCTGCAAGTGCTGTTAATATCGTGGGAAAGATAACAGATGACGCAGCTTTATTAAAGAAAGCTAAGGGAGCAAGGAAGATAATTATAAAGAAAGTTTGATAAAATTAACAGAGAATAGATAACTTATTTAATGTCCCTTTATGACATCTAAGGTTATAACTAAACTTTGAATATATTGTTTCATCTCAATCTTTTTAAGATCCAGAATTTTAGTTCTAAAAAGATATCTTCAGGCTTTGAATCTGCTATGAGTGGAGATTTCTTGAGAGTCAGAGCCTGTCATAACCAATGAAATTAGATATTTTTTGGGATAAAAATAATTAAATCGTAAAGATTCAGGAGCGAGTAAATGCTTGATCCAAGATTTGTGAGAGAAAATATTGAATTGGTGAAGGCTTCTTTGAGTAGAAGGTTTTACGACATCGATTTAGATGAATTTATCGAATGGGAAAATAAAAGACTTCAATTGTTAAGAGAAGCAGAAAAGCTAAGAAACCAGAGAAATGTTGTTTCTGAAAAGATTGGTCGCCTCAAAAAGCAAGGGATTGAAGCTGAAGATCTTATAAATGAAATGAGAGCAGTCTCTGAAAGGATCAAAACAATTGAAGATAGTCTCGTGGACTTAGATAATAGAATAATAAATTTTTTACTAAATTTACCTAATATACCACATCATACTGTTCCTTTTGGTAAAGATGATACAGAGAATGTAGAAATCAGAAGATGGGGGTTCCCAAGAGAATTCGATTTTTCACCTCTTAATCACTGGGAGATAGGGGAGTTGCTCGATATCATTGATTTTAATAGAGGAGGCAAGATTACAGGTTCAAGATTTACAGTAATGAAAGGACTTGGTGCAAAACTTGAAAGAGCTTTAATAAATTTTATGTTAGACTTAAACACCTCTAAGGGCTACAAGGAGATATTTCCTCCTCTTTTGGTCAATGCTGATAGTATGATAGGTACTGGTCAACTCCCAAAGTTTGAGGCAGAGCTTTTCAAGATTGTAGATCCAGAATACTATTTGATACCTACCGCAGAAGTACCTGTTACAAATTTGCACAGAGATGAAATCCTGAGCGAAGATCAACTGCCTCTATACTACACCGCTTATACTCCTTGTTTTAGAAGGGAAGCAGGTTCTTACGGCAAAGATGTGAGAGGACTCATAAGGCAACACCAATTTAACAAAGTAGAACTCTTAAAATTTGTAAAACCTGAAGATTCTTACGAAGAGCTTGAAAAATTGACTGCCGATGCAGAGGATATTCTCAGGAAACTCCAGCTACCCTATAGGACCGTGGTACTTTGTACAGGAGATTTAGGTTTTTCTTCTGCAAAAACATATGATATTGAAGTCTGGCTACCAGGGCAACAGAGATATAGGGAGATCTCATCATGTTCTAACTTTGAGGATTTTCAGGCTCGAAGGGCAAAGATAAGATTTAAAAGAGAAGGTAAAAAGGGGACAGAGTTTGTTCATACACTGAATGGTTCCGGTTTAGCAATTGGTAGAACTGTCGTTGCCATTTTGGAAAACTACCAACAGAAGGATGGTTCAGTAATTGTACCTGAGGTTTTGAGGTCATATATGGGTGTGGAGATTATCAGGTAAGTTTTAAATATTAGATAGTTGTTAAAGAGCCCTTTCTAAACTAAATCGCAAGTGATCACATAATAACAATCATATCTCGATTAAAGTAATCAATGATAGAGGTTTGGAAATGGAGGACAGTCAGAAGGTAATAGCTACAAATTTGGAATATATTGAATATTTTTGATATTTCAAAGCAGTGGATTTTAAAATTGCTACTAAAAAATTTGACTTATAATTCTTTTGTAATCTTTCTTAGTATTCTATCTTTAAAATCCAGCGATTGTAATTGACCCGAGACTTCTCTACTGATGGTTTATGATTAAAGGATATAGAAAGATATTTCTCTCAGGTATTGCTGGTAGTGGAATGTCAGCTATAGCAAGTTTTTTAGCTGATAGAGGATGTGTTGTGGCTGGTTCTGATAGAACCTTTGACATAAATCCTGAACATCCCTTAAAGATCTTTTTTCTTAACAAGGGGGTAAATATAGTCCCACATGATGGCAGAGGAATAGATAGCCATTTTGACCTTGTGGTTTTCTCTACAGCAGTCGAGCATGATCATCCCGAATATAAAAGAGCCAGAGCTTTGAAGATACCGGTAGTGACCCGTCCAGAGTTTTTGATAGAACTTACTAAAGAGTATAAGTCTATTGCGGTTTCTGGCACCAGTGGTAAATCTACCACAGCAGGATTACTCACTTTTTTGATGTATAGACTTGGATTAAGTCCTAATTTTATTGGTGGTGGAAGGGTAAAAAATTTTCGAAAAGCCAACGATTTGGGGAATGCCCTCAAGGGGGCTTCTGATTTAATGATAATAGAGGCATGTGAATCTGATGGTACTATTGTCAAATATTGCCCTGAAAAGTCAATACTTTTAAACATTGAGCTCGATCACCACAGCATCGATGAGACTACTGAAATGTTTGAAAGCTTCTTAAATAATACTCTATCTCTAAAAGTAGTTAACGTTGATGATGAGAGAATCAGAAAGATTTCTATAAATGATGTTGTGACTTTTTCTATTGATAAAAATTCAGATTATAAAGCAGAGAATATAGTATTTATGCCCTTTAGTTCATCTTTCACAGTTAGAGGGGTCAACTTTAATCTTTCAATACCAGGAAGATATAACATTTACAACGCTCTTTCTGCGATCGCATTGCTCTCAGAAACTGGTGTACCTCTTAGGGAGATTGCCTGTATCTTACCAGAATTTTCTGGCATAGAGAGAAGATTTGATATACTTTTAAATAATGACAAATATTTAGTAATTGATGACTATGCCCATAATCCCCATAAGATTGAGGCTCTATTACAGACTGTGAGTCCTCTCAGGGATAAGATCTGTTACATATTCCAACCCCATGGATATTCTCCTACAAAGTTTATGTTGAAAGAATATATAGAAGTTTTTGGGGCAAACCTGAGAGATCAAGACCACCTTATTTTGCTCCCCATTTTTTATAGTGGTGGAACAGTAAAAAGAGATGTCTCAAGCCATGATATTGCAGAAGGAATAATGAAGTGGAGGAAAGCAGTAGAAATAGTAAGTGAGAGAGAATCTATTATTAAAAGGCTTTCTCATTGGAATAACTTCGTTATTTTTGGTGCCCGTGATGAGACACTATCGGATTTTGCAAAAGAGATAGCAGTTGCACTTAGCTCTCGTGACTTATCTACTTAACCCTCAAAACCTTCTAAAAAGCTCTTTACATTTAAACCCAAAACGTTATGATTGTAACCACCTTCTAAAACTCCAAAACGCCTACCCTTACATTTGGCATTTGCGAAGTCTTTTAACAATTCACCTATGGTTTTATAATCTTCGGATTTGAGGAGTCCACCCCAATCATCTTCATGTCTATCGAACCCAGCTGAAACAGCAACTATATCACATTCATCAATGATATTCAGCTTCCTCTCAATCTCTTCGATAAACTCTCTTCTGAATGAACCTTTAGGGTGGAAATAGGTAACAGAGGTTGAGGCGCTGAAAGTATTGGCAGTTCCATCACCATAGTGTAAATCAAAATCGAGTATGAAAGCTTTTTTTATCTTTTGCTCTGCTAAAAGCTTACATACTGCTATGGCGATATTATTAAAGTAGCAGAATCCCCAGCATGAGTTGGGACTTGCATGGTGTCCTGGAGGTCTAATTAGTCCAAAAGCAGGTTCGCCTCCTATAGCTATCTGAGAAGCCTTTATTGCTCCACCGACAGCGAGCCTGGCAATTTCATAAATTTTTGGAGAAAAAGAGACAGATTGAATATGGTATTTTGTATGGACTAATTGGATATCTTCATCTGAGGCAGCTTGAGGCTCTACAAATTCATAAAGCCCTTCTATGACTCTTGTAATTGCTAACATTCTGCCTACTGAAGAGGCAGGGTCTGATGTATAAACCTCATGGAACTTAGGATGAAAAACGACCTTCATAGTAAACCCCATTTTTATAAAGTATATGTTTGAATTAAATTTGTGTGTTGAGCTTGATTTGAAAGTTATTAATTATACAACTTTTGCTGTAAAAAAAACTTTATTTTAGTTTGTTTGCTATAGATGAGGGAATACTTAAAAATTTGTTCAGAAAACTGTCTTAAAAAGCAGTTTAGAGCTTTTGTCTACTTTATTTACCATTAAGTCTCAGGAATATGAAACTCTTACCATCTTAAAGGGCGTTTCCGTGACTTGAAGAGAATGTATGGGAGCGTTTTTCGTCTATTTTTAATTGTATGATACCTATAGTGTATAATATCTTTTAAGACTATCAGATTTAAAGGATGCTATAGTGGCTAAGTTACAAAAAGGCTATTTCATATCCTTTGAAGGCATTGAGGGTTCTGGTAAGACGACAATCTCAAGACTAATTGCCGATATGCTAATGATGGATGGCTATGAAGTTTTATCAACCTATGAACCAGGAGGCACTTTAATCGGTAATAGAATCAGAGATATCTTGCTTACCACAGAACACAAAAGTATGTCTCACTATGCTGAACTCCTACTTTATAATGCTGCCAGGGCTCAGCATCTTCATGAAAAAATCCTTCCAGCTCTTAAAACTGGAAAGATAATTATAAGTGATAGATTTGTAGACTCAACTGTTGCCTATCAAGGCTATGGGAGAGGAATAGATCTATCTCTTATTTTATCTATAGATAAAATAGTGACAGGTGGATTAAAACCTCACCTTACAATTCTCCTCGATCTGGATGTAGAATTAGGACTTATGAGGAATAAAGGAATCAATAAGATTGATAGGCTTGAATTGGAGGAGATAGAGTTTCATAGAAGGGTGAGAGAGGGTTATCATTTGATTGCAGAACAAGAACCCGAAAGGTTTAAAGTAGTAAACGCATCGGCGACCATTGATCAAGTTCTCCAGGCTGTTAGTGAAATAATCAGAAAAAACCTACCATGTTAAAAGATATTGGATACCAGCGTAGAGCAATTAAAATCCTACAAGGAACCATTAAAAAAGAGAGAATACCTTCTGCTATTTTAATGTATGGTCAGAAAGGGGTCGGTAAGAGGCTCACCGCTATAAACTATGCTAAGGCAATTAATTGTTATTCAGCAGAAGATTTTGATTGCTGTGATAAATGTCTATCCTGTAGAAAGATAGAAGGCGGAGTCCATCCTGATATTCACTTTGTAGAGGCTACTGATGGAGAGATTAAAATCGATGCTATTAGAAAGATAGAGGAATTTCTCTCTTTAAAACCCTTTGAAGGTAAAAAAAAGGTTGTTATTATTGATGATGCTGAGAGGATGAATGCCAATGCTTTTAATGCTCAATTAAAAACCTTGGAAGAACCACCTCCAAATAGTCTCCTTATTTTAATTACTTCTAATGAGGATGCTCTCCCTCTAACGATCAGGTCAAGATGCATTCAGATACCCTTTTATCCTGTCCCTTCAGTTGTCTTTAAAGAACTAATCTCTTCATTTGTTTTTTCAAAGGATATCGAGCTTTACACTAAGATGGCTATGGGAAGGCCATGGCTTGCAGTAAAGAGGAATTTTAGAGAAGATAAAAAGTGGTTTTTAGACTCTCTACAAGACATGATGAGTAACAATGATGTTAACAAAGAGATATGGGATGACAATGGAAAGATGAAATATTGGTTTGATTTATTTTTAGTTCTTTTAAGAGATATAATAGTGTACAGAATTACTGAAGATAAGGATGCCACAATCTTAGGTGAAATATTCAGTTGCGATTCCCCCTTTGATGCTTTAAAAGCTTTTGATCAACTTCAAGAGGTTTATGCAAAGTTAGATTTTAATCTGAACAGGGCTATTACTTGGAACTATGTGTCGGGAATTGTAAAATCCCTTATAACTCCCTGATTCTCGATCGTATCAAGGAGCATATTATCGATGAGCCTTGTTGAACCAATTTTAACAGCTATTGCAATGAGACATTGCTTCTGTATCGTATGTAGTTCCTCCAAGCTCTCTGGATCATAGAGGCCCGCATACTGGATTTCTTTAATGAGTGGTTCTTTTGAGAGAATCTCTCTCATTTTGTGATTAATGATTTGAGATGGCAAACCTGCCCTGATCATGCTGGCAGCTTCCTTTAGGGTTTTATTTATTACTCTTGCAGCAATTCTCTCTTGAACGGAAAGATAAGCATTTCTTGAACTCATGGCAAGACCGTCTTCTTCTCTAATTGTCGGGCAGAGGATTATTTCTATGTCTATATTTAAATCTTCAATCATTCTTTTTATTATCAAGTATTGCTGATAGTCCTTTTGACCAAAGTAAGCTCTATGAGGTTTGACTATATTGAATAACTTATTGACAACGGTTGCAACACCCCTAAAATGCCCAGGCCTGAAAGCTCCACATAGCTTATCGGATAAATCAACTACATTTACATATGTTTTAAAAGTATCGGGATAGATAGATTTTATATCGGGGCAGAATAATATATTCACTTTTTCCTGTTCTAATTTTGCTATATCGCCTTCAAGATCTCGAGGATATCTATCGAAGTCTTCATTTGCTCCAAATTGAATAGGATTAACAAAAATACTTGCCACAACAATATCATTTTCATCCCTTGCTCTCCTAAGTAAGCTTAGATGCCCTTTGTGCAGAGCACCCATTGTAGGAACAAAACCTATACTCTTCCTCTGCTGAAGAAGTCTTTTGGATGTTTCTTGCATAATTCTTGGAATTCTCAAGATTTCCATCGAGATGTAATTTAAAAGAATTAACACTTCTATGTCAATTTTTATACAAAAATTATTTGATGAAGAGACAACTCCTTTAGTAATAGAATTTTAATTTCAATAAAAACAAAAGATCAGCCATGTCACATTTCTTAAATTTTAGTAGGAGTATGAATAAAATTGTGTTCGCCGATGTAAGAATGAACTTATCTTTAGGATCACTTTTGTTTTGGTACTTTAAAAATCTAAAAATCAATTCAGAGAGTTATTGAGAATTAGAGAGAAAGAAGAGCTTTCTATTTAGGCGCTTAAAAGAAGGTATATTATTAGATCAATAAGCAGTTATAGGTGAAAAAATTAGTTTTAATATCTAATATCTTGATATTATAGAAGGCAAAACTTAAAAATGCATGCATTTTCAGTAATTAAAGGGATTAAGGATAACAAAGCTGTTCAGTTGTCACTTTGAGCTTTTTCTTATAAATTTATGATTTTACTATTTAATTTAAAATATTTGTTATAATTTAATTTATAAACAATATGGAAGGGGGTGATCAGGGTGAGATTTTTAAAGTTGTTTTTATTAATTCTGTCTCTCATTGGTTTAACCTTTTCTATTTCTTATGCAATGAAACATCTTCCTGAGGAGAGAGGCAAATTACTCTTTAATGATCCTAAATTTGCAGGTGGCTCAAAATCATGTGGAGAATGCCATCCTAATGGTAAAGGCTTAGAAAACTCTGCTGATAAGAAAGAGTTTAAGATCATGGGTAAGACTCTCAAAAGTCTTGAAGAGGCTGTTAATTTCTGTATTGAGAATGCCAATAAAGGGAAAGCTATTGATGCAAAGTCTGAACAGATGAAAGATATTGTTGCTTATATTAAATCTTTGAAAGTTAAAGATAAGGGCGCTGAAAGCAAACCAAAAAAGAAGAAGCCTGAAGGTTGTTAGTTCAACTACAGGGGAGTGAATCCCCTGTAGAATCAATATTATCCCATTGATTCTTTTTAAATCCCTTTTACTGCCATTTTCTTAATACTTTTCCGCTATAATTGCCATTTATACAATTATAGAGATGGCAGTAGTTATATGCTATATTCTATTTCAATTAAAAATATAGTTATCCCCTCTTGAAACTTTATATAATCTTTTTAATTTAAGAAACTAAAGATTTTCTCTTAAAATTTCCAGTTGCCCATTCATTAATCCTTGCAGAACGGTAAGAAAAAATGTTAAATAATTTCCTATTAATAAGCCCCTCCAGAGGGACTGAATATATATGTAGTTTATAAGTAACAACATCTCTCATTAAAGTGCCTTTAGGGGTTTCTTCGAAAATATGATGATGCTCCCAGGATTTATAAGGACCGGTCAATTGTACATCGATAAATCTTTCTGGTGGTCTATAATCAATAATTCTACTTTTCCATTTCATCTTTAAACCAAATACTTTTATAGAATACTCAAACTCAGCGCCTTCATATACTTTAATCCTGTCGCACTCTTTTATTTTGAAGTCAAGCCAGTTGGGGGTTATCTCAAAGAGGTTACAGGGGTCTTGAAAAAATTCAAAACATTTTTCTCGAGATAAAGGTATAGTTTGGTAAGTTGTTAGCCTATGGGTATTAAAATTAATCTTTTGAAAAGTTATCTGGAAATCCTCTGGTAAAACATATCCCATTATTTAAAATAGCTTTATCAAAAATTTTCTTAATCTAAAAGGCTATTGATACAGATGGGTAGAAAGAGAAAAAAGTTCCTCAACACCTATTGGTCTTTTATTTATCAAAAGCCTAAAAAATTTATTATCTAAGCTAAAAATTTCACTACCTAAAGATATCTTTGTTATTCCTCTAATTTGAAGAAATTCTTCTTGCCAGCTCCGCAAACAGGACATCTCCAATCGTCAGGTAAGTCCTCAAACTTAGTCCCAGGCGGTACTTTCCCCTTCTTATCTCCTTTATCAGGATTGTAAATATAACCACAATTACTGCCCTGACATTGCCACATAAGTATTACCTCCCTTTGATTCAAAATCACTCCAATAAAAATCTCTATTAACTCACTTAATTTAATTTTAATTCATAAAGAAAATAATTTAAAGTTTTTCTACTTTGCTAATCTGAATTTCTGGATGGTATAAAATATTACACACTCATCCTGACAATATCCTTTACACTCATACTGTCCAAATCCTTTTATAAGGAGATAGTTTAGCAATCTTTTATATAGGAGATTTTCATTTTTGTAAATTAGGTATCACATTAGTGTTACCCACATTTAAAGGCAACTTGAAAACTGAGTTAGCTTATTGTTATATTAGTTTAATTCAAAAAAAGCCGAAGTGGTGGAATTGGTAGACACGCACGTTTGAGGGGCGTGTGGGGAAGCCCATGCGGGTTCGAGTCCCGCCTTCGGCATTTTATTTATCTAAAACCCCCTTCAGTTTTCTCTCCCAGTTCCAGGCACTCTTGATAATTAACTCTATATCATTAAATTGAGGCTTCCATTTTAATAAATTCTTTATTTTAGAGTTGTCAGCAATTAATATAGGAGGATCCCCCTTTCTTCTTGGAGCATTTTCAACTGGAAAATCAACTTCTGTAACCTTTTTAACAATAGAAATAATTTCTTTCACTGAAAATCCATAACCATATCCACAATTGAAGATATCACTTTTGCCACCATCTAATAAATATTCTAAGGATAGAAGATGTGCCTCAGCAAGGTCATCTACATGTATATAATCTCTTATACATGTACCATCAGGAGTGTCGTAATCGGTCCCATAAATTTTCAATTTATTAAATTCACCTAATACAGTTTTCAAAGCTCGAGTAATCAAATGGGTGGGTTCCCTATAAGCTTGTCCGATTCGTCCTTTTATATCGGCTCCTACAACATTGAAATATCGTAGAGATACATATCTAAAATCAGCATTTGAATAAGCAAGGTCTTTTAAGATTATTTCACTCATCATTTTTGAAGCACCATAGGGATTAATAGGTTTCATTGGAGCATCTTCCTTAACAGGGATCTTATCAGGTATTCCATAAACTGCTGCAGTGGAAGAAAAAATAAGTTTGTTCACTCCATTTTTAAGCATTATCTTGAGCAATTTAATGGTATTACCTGTGTTGTTGCTATAATATTTAAGAGGGTCACTTACGCTTTCATCTACAATGATTGAGGCTGCAAAATGAATTATAACAGCAGGTCTAAAAGTCTTTATTACTTGATCTAATCTATCTGTGTCAGATAGGTCTCCTTCAAAGAAATCTCCATATAGTACTGCCCACTTATTCCCTGTCGATAGATTATCAAAGGTTGCTACCTCATAATTTCTTTCTCCTAATAATTTTACTACATGACTCCCTACATAACCAGCTCCACCTGTCACTAATATCTGCATAGATTCTATTCACCATTAATTAAAAAACTTCTTAATCTATCAATACTTTTAAGAACCATTTGGGGAGAATGAGTTTCAATGGTGTAAAGATATTCTTTAGCTTTCAGATATGAAAAAAGCTTTGGAAAATCAAAAATGCCATCACCGATGGCGTAATGAGAATCTGCTGTTTTAGTATTATCATGAAGATGAAGTTCTAAAATATAAGATGCTATCGCCTCCATCCAATAATCAAGAGATTTAGTAGAAAAGATGTTGAAATGTCCAGTGTCAAAACAGATCCCAAATTTTTCATTATAGAGTCTTTCCATTAGTTTTACCAAATTTGTGGGTTCATCTTCGAATATATTCTCGATAGTTACTTTGATACCCAGTGGATCTGCTTTATTTATAATGTAATCCCATGTAAGTAGACTTTTTTCTAACCAAGTATCGATTTTGTGATTATATGTCCATTTTTCGTATCCTGAGTGAAAGACTATATGAGTTGCAGAGATCATCTTTGCGATCTCAAGAGTATGAGTGAATCGTTCTAATGTAGCAGCTCTTACCTTTGAATCTATTGCACCAGGAGAGAGATCCATAAAAGGGGCATGTATCGAAAAGGTTGGCGAATGTTTAAATTTTTTAAGTAATCTTTCGAGTTCATCATTTTCTAAACTATCTAAAACTGGTGAAGTAAAATATATTTCAAGGTTTAACTTATAATGATTTATCTCTTCAATGTGTTCTTTAATTTTATCATAGGGAATATGAATATGAATTTTACTCATTTATTTGCCTCTCTTTATTTTTTAAGTAATAAGTTTAAAACTAAAGCATGATAAGTACAGTAGTTGTTGTGATAGACCAGATAACATCCGTAGGTAAATGCATATCGCAAGTAGCATCAAGCATTAAATCTACCCGTGGCGGAAATTCATCATCCTCAAGCCAAAGTAGCAATTGTATAGGTATCTTAGGAAAAGGGAAAAGTAAAGCGCACGCATCTGCATAATTACAACATATTCCACCAAATTTCAAGGCTTTTTCTATGAAATCCTTTGAGTTCCTTGCATATTTATAGGCTAACCTATCAAGGGGAAGCTTATGAGTCCCTAAGAAGAAGATTTGACCTCCATGAATATCCTCTGGTTTCACCCATTTCCCAGAAATCTTGACATTCTTTGCAGAGACCAAGTACCAAATTATAGAAAGTTCAAAAAAATATTCTTTGATTCCCAGCAGTTCCTTACCAACAGCGGTATCTGTTGTGATTTCCCTTTTCTCAGGGAAGACAGAAAAATCGACACCAAAAGATTTAACTCTATAGGCCTTTGAAGAGTAATCGAAATCTACCAATGCATTTGTGCAAACTTCTTGAGGAGTAGCCTTAGCTAATAGCTCCCAGGCTTTTTGATCACCTGAGAATGTCTTTATTAAGTCTAATCTTTGATTCCCTTTTATAGCCTTAAAAGAATTTAAATCATGCATACATTAATTCTGGCTTATTTCAATAGAAAAAAATTATTTCAACCCAAGAACATCCATCATATCATAGAGCCCTGCAGGCTTAGTGCTTATCCACAAAGCAGCCTTTAAAGCTCCCCTTGCAAAGGTATCTCTACTAGATACTTTATGGGTTATCTCAATTCTCTCTCCTAAACCACCAAATAGTACTGTATGTTCCCCTACTATATCACCTGCTCTGATGGTTTGGATGCCAATTTCTTTTTTGGTTCTCTCTCCAATTATACCCTTACGAGCATATACACCAACTTCATCAAGGTTTCTATTTAAAGCTTCAGCTATTACCTGAGCCATCTTAAGGGCTGTACCACTGGGGGCATCTTTTTTTAATCTGTGGTGAGCTTCTATAATCTCCACATCGAACTCATCTCCCAAAACTTTAGCTACGTCTTTCAATACTTTCAATAAAAGGCTAACGCCAACACTCATATTAGGGGCAAAAACGATGGGAATCGATTTCGAGGCCTCTCTTATTGTTTGGACGCCTTCATTTGTAAAGCCTGTAGTTCCGATCACAATAGCTTTCTTATTTTTTAAGGTAATATTTAAATGGTCAAGTGAAGCTTCTGGAGTAGTAAAACTAATTACAACATTCCCTCTATCAATAACTTTATTTAGATCATCTTCAATAGGAATATTCATATGACCAACACCTATTACTTCACCCACATCCTTTCCCACAACTTCATGCCCTTTTTTCTCAAAAGCTCCCACAAGCTTTAAATCGGGGTAATCTTTTATCAAAGCTGTAATCCTACTCCCCATTTTACCTGCTACGCCTGCAACAATAACTCCAACCATCCTATTTACCTCCTATCTACTAATTAGCGTTTATCTAAAAACCTGCTAAGCCATGAAAATCAGGTTTTAAGAGATTATCCATTTTCAGCTCACTTTAGTCCATTTAACATAGATTTCTGCTTTTATAAAAATTGAAAAAGATAGACTTATTCATTGAACAATCCTATCAATAGGGTTTAAAGATTTCATTTTTGAATAATGTGTTAAAATATCCTTATATAATTTCATAATCAAAGAAATAAAATTTTAGAAATTCATGCGCCTGTAGCTCAGTGGATTAGAGCATCGGCCTCCGGAGCCGAGGGTCGGAGGTTCGAATCCTCTCAGGCGCGTTCACACATTCTGTAAAATATGACCTAATTTTTTCTTTTTAGTTTTCAGATATATTAGGTTTTTATCATTTGGGGTAGTCTCTATCGATATTCGATCTACAATCTCAAGACCATATCCTTCAAGACCTACAATTTTTTTGGGATTATTAGTTATCAATCGCATCTTTCTAACACCGAGGTCAACAAGAATCTGAGCACCTATACCGTAATCTCTTAAATCAGGTTTGAAACCAAGTTTGATATTAGCCTCGACAGTATCAAGACCTTGATCCTGCAATTCATAAGCCCTTAATTTATTGGTTAAGCCAATTCCTCTCCCCTCCTGGCGCATGTATAAGATAACACCTTTTCCTTCACTCTTTATCATCTCCATTGCTTTATGTAATTGCTCGCCACAATCACATCTTTTAGAACCAAACACATCGCCTGTCAAACATTCAGAGTGAACCCTTACCATCACTTTATCATCTTTCTTGATTTCACCTTTTACTAAGGCAATATGGACATTATCATCAACATAGTTGCTATATGCGATTGCTTTGAAATCACCACCGTATTTTGTAGGCAGCTGAACTGTTGCGATTCTTTTAACTAATCTCTCCGTTCTCATTCTATATTGGATCAAATCCTTTATGGTCACTATCTTTAGGGAATGTCTTTTGGCAAATTCCAGTAATTCTGGCACTCTTGCCATGGTGCCATCATCACTCATTATCTCACAAATAACGCCCGCAGGATAAAGTCCAGCAAGCCTTGCTAAATCAACAGAACCCTCCGTTTGTCCAGCTCTCTGAAGCACTCCTCCAGCTTTAGCTTTAAGAGGAAAGACATGTCCTGGCTTTGCGAGGTCATCAGGTTTAGTTTTAGGATCTATTGCTGTCTTTATAGTTACAGCTCTATCGTATGCAGATATCCCTGTGGTAACACCTCTTTTAGCCTCTATAGAGACCGTAAAGGCTGTTCCAAAGGGGGATGTATTTGTATCAGTCATCATTGGAAGCTGCAGCTCTGTAACTCTTTGAGGCGTCAATGAAAGGCATATCAGACCTCTTCCATATTTTGCCATAAAGTTTATAGCTTCAGGGGTAACCTTCTCCGCTGCCATACAAAGGTCACCTTCATTCTCTCTGTCTTCATCATCAACTAAAATTACCATTTTCCCATTAGCAATATCTTCTATTGCTTCTTCTATGGTATTGAATTGATACTTCTCCAATCTCTACACCTCCTTTTTATAAAGACTATTAATTAACTCAAATAAGCTTGAGACTTAGTGACTTGCGAAGATTTTTATTTTTTATTATCAGTAAGCATGATTTTAGCTAATAGCAGAAAATGTTTAAGTTTTATTAAAGTATAACAAAACAGTATGAAGCCTTTCCATAAAAGAAAAAGTAGCATATTTTAAAATGAATAAAAACGGGATAGGTCAAAAGATAAGGAGATAGATCAGAAATAGAAAAAAGAAAAAAAGTCCTAATATTTCAACTAGGACAATAAAAAAAACAAGTCGCCGACCGGCCGGCGTCATCCTAAGCCAGACTTTATCAAAGAAGTATCGCCATACCTTTGATAATGCACTATTACTCTCCATAACATTAATGTAATTAACAATACATTTTAACCATAAGTTTATTTCATTTTTTTCAGAAATTGATAGCTCTTCATCTCTAATCTCTTCGTATTCAATGATACTTCTCGCACCATCCTCAAGAACCTTTATTCTAAAGTGCCTCGGTATGGTGTAAGAAAATAATCTAAGAGTTAAATGACTTCCATCCACAAACTCTTCAATAATACCAAGATATTCAATCTCCTGTTCTGAACGGTCATATCTCACTTTAACTTTAAAGTAAAACCCCTTTAAAGCTGTTATATTTTTATCAATTGAGAGAATCCCCCATTGAGGGTTGAGCCTTAAAAGTCTCTCAATATCATAGAAAAAGTGAAAAATTCTATCCTTTGAGAATGGAACTACTATGTTAGCAATATAGCTCAAGTTTCAGCCTCTATTGTTTCTTTAATTCTACTCAAATAGATCTTCAAATCATTTCTCAATCTTTTTTTAATATTTTCTACTTTATTGGAATATTCAATACTAAGAGAGTACTTAGTAAAAAACAAAACTTTCTTCCACAGAGGGATCTCATTTTCTGGAAACTCCTCTAAAAAAATTGTCTCAAAGGGAATCTCGAATTCTTCTTTGTAGGAGAGAAAAGTTCCATAATCTTTTTTCTGCAGAGTTATGGTAACTTTTATTCTACCGTTACTTTCAACTGAGACTATCTTTTCATTTTCTATATATTCTACCCATTCAGTGACGTAATCAATCCTTCTGCCCCCAGCTTCTATAATAATCTTAAACTGACTGTTTAAAGAAGGTCCACCGTTGGTAAGCTTTTCAATCCAGATTAAGCGATAAGAAGGATTAAGCCTTAATCTTTTATCAAGATTTTTTAAGAAGTTAAAGACCTTTTCAGGAGGTGCCTTTATCTCAATAGATTCTAAAATCTCATACATTCTAATACCCTACAAGGGATGAGAAATTAATCAGATAAATTAAAATGACTTGCAATAGCTCTGACCCATAGTAGCTAACTGAAGAGAAATATGTTCAAGGAACCTTATGTCAAGCTTTTTTAAGCTTTATTGCAATTTTACCAATTGCCTCTGCTATTATTGAGCTATCAATTTTTTTTAATAGCTTAGCTTTTGTTAACAGAAGCTTTGAATTATGTTTTATAACTTCAGCCTCTACAACGGCAGTTTCACCAACCATGAGTGGTTTTTTGAATCTAATGTTTAGCTCAGCAGTTATAGGGCAGTATCCCTCTTTCACAGCTGCATGAATCATGGCTTCGTCTAATAAGGTAGATATGATCCCACCATGAGCTATACCTTTGTAACCCTGATGGATAGTAGAGGGTGTAAATTCAGTAACAACCTTGCTGTCTACCCTCTGAAAGGCTAGTTTGAGTCCATATGGATTTTTTTTACCACAAGCAAAGCAAAAACCATCATCTTCCAAACTTACATCCTTTAACATAGTGATCTTTGGTCATTTATTCATCATTTCCAAAAACTCTCTATTGGTTTTTGTAGCTCTGAGCTTACTTAATAGAAATTCCATACTCTCAACAGTACTAAGGGGGTTCAAAACTTTCCTGAGTATCCATGTCTTATTTAATGTTTCAGAGTCTAAGAGCAACTCCTCTTTTCTTGTTCCTGAAGCATTAATATCAATACTTGGGAAAATTCTTTTGTCTACTAATTTTCTATCGAGGTGAACTTCCATATTCCCAGTTCCTTTAAATTCTTCAAAAATTACATCGTCCATTCTGCTACCTGTATCAATGAGCGCTGTGGCAATAATTGTTAAACTACCACCTTCTTCAATATTCCGAGCAGTGCCAAAAAACCTTTTAGGTCTTTGTAAAGCATTTGCATCAAGCCCTCCTGAAAGCACCTTACCGCTGGCTGGTGTTATAGCATTGTATGCCCTTGCAAGTCTTGTAATGCTATCAAGGAGAATTACAACATCTTTTCTGCTCTCAACCATCCTTTTTGCTCTCTCAATAACCATTTCAGATACCTGGCAATGCCTTTGAGGATGCTCATCAAAGGTGGAGCTTATAATCTCTGCACTTGTAACCTGTCTTTTCCAATCTGTTACTTCTTCGGGTCTTTCATCAATTAGCAAAATAATTAAATGGATATCAGGATGATTCTTTTTAATAGCCTTAGCTATTGATTGAAGGAGCATGGTTTTTCCTGTTCTTGGAGCAGCAACTATCAAACCTCTCTGTCCCATACCAATTGGAACCATTAAGTCCATAACCCTTGTAGAATAATCGGTAGAGCTGTACTCTAAATTAATCTTCCTGGTAGGATAATAGGGAGTAAGGTTATCAAAAAGAGGCCTATTAATATTATTTTCTGGTGGTTCATTATTAACACTCTCAACCTTCAATAGTGCAAAATATCTCTCGTTATCTTTCGGGGGTCTTATTTGACCTGTAACAAGATCGCCCGTTCTTAAAGTGAATCTCCTAATCTGAGAGGGTGATACATATATGTCATCAGGAGAAGGTAAATAACTATAATCAGGGGATCTCAAAAAACCAAAACCATCAGGGAGGGTCTCCAAAACACCAGAACCAACAACGTTACCAGCTTTTTGGGAGTGCGCCTGCAAAATAGAGAAAATTATATCCTGTCTCCTCATACTGGTGGCATTATCAATGCTCAACTCCTTTCCAATGCGGATGAGTTCATCGATTGACTTTTGCTTCAATTCTGAGATTGAAATATAGCTTTCCATTCGTTAATTACTCCTATAAGAATTTTTTAATTAGCTATAAGATTTATATTTTATGGCAAGAGATAGTCCGTATATAACTTTATAAAACCGGTGGTTTTCTCTTTAACATGCTTGTTCTTGTACTGATTACGAAATTCATGATTAACTTGAAACAAAATTAAAATTAATTATTAAATAGAAATTCTAACTCCTTTAGAGTGAAAGGAAACTCCTTTTTTCTGCCAACTTTAAATCGACCCAGGTGTGTATCAAAAATACTTTTAACTGAAAACTCGGAAGTTCCTTGTTAAATTTTTACTTTCTAAAACATTTGAAATTTTTATTTTTATATCAAGGAAAATTATAAAAACTATTGTGGGTTCGAACTCTCTGCCTATTTTATTTTTGACTAATTATTAAGCAGGTATATATATCTTAAGAATCTCTTCTCTTTTTGATAGAGTAGAATCTAAAATTGCAGTGAAAACACCAAATTCTATACATAGCATACATAATAATTAAAGATTTGTCAAGCATTTG
>CAYPJO010000024.1:0-24340 GCA_964411065.1 uncultured Thermodesulfovibrio sp. | reverse complement strand
ACAATAGAAATGTCCTTTTTATTAGATAGAGGCAGTGTAAGAACATATAATGCAAGACATATAAAGCATTTTTTGCACATAAGGAGTTTGATCTGCTTAGAATTTGCTATAGCCCCTTTTTTATTGTGGTTTAACTTGGGCTATAGAAGTTTCTTAATCTCTGTTTTGGTGCAGTAATAACTTATCGATAATGTAGATAAATAAAGTTAAGGGATTATTAAGGAGGTCAATTATGAAGGCATTGATCATAAGTGCTGATAATTTTGAGGACACAGAACTACTTGTCCCATATTACCGATTAAAGGAAGAGGGGATAGAGATGGATATTGCATCAATAAATAAAGGAAAGATAAAAGGAAAGCATGGTTATGAGGTTGAGGTAAATAAAACATTGAAAGAGATAAAACCTGATCAATATGATATATTGATCCTTCCTGGTGGGAAGGCACCTGAGTCAATAAGAAAAGAAAAAGAAGCCCTTGATATTGCAAGGCATTTCTTTGAAAGAAATAAACCTGTTGCTGCCATATGCCATGGGCCTCAGATACTTATATCAGCAGGGCTTTTGAAGGGAAGACACGCAACCTGTTACAAAACAGTTGCCTCTGAGCTAAAGGAATCAGGTGCTATTTATGAAGATAGGGAAGTTGTGGTCGATGAAAATCTCATAACCTCAAGACAGCCCTCTGATCTTCCTTCTTTTTTAAGGGAGATAATTAAGAAGATAAAGGTCAGATAAATGTCTGGAATGGTTAAAAGAATTAGTGCAGAGGAAGCAAGAAGACTTCTTGAAGAAAATACTGCTATTTTTCTAATAGATGTAAGGCAACCTGAAGAATATGAAAAAGGTCATATACCTGGCGCTAAATTAATACCTCTTCCAGAACTCCCTGACAGGCTTTCTGAAATAAAGATTGATAATGAGGTAGTCACCTATTGCAGGCTTGGTAGAAGAAGTCTTGCTGGTGCAAGTTTCATTGCTGATGAGTTAAATATTGATGTGTACACTATTGAAGGTGGGATTATGGCATGGAATGGTTTCATATCTACTAGCAGGATTGAAGATTTTAAACTACTTACAAAGGGGATTAGGACACCTGAAGAATTTATATCCCTTGCCTATAGCCTTGAAGAGGGTTCCCAGAAATTTTATCAGAAGCTCTTCGATCATTTTAAGGAAAAAGGGGAGATTTTCAAGACTCTTGCAAATGCAGAGGATAATCATAAAAAGAGGATAATGGATACCTTTAGTAAAAATATTGAATTGGCAGAGGGATTCAGGGATTATATGGAGAGTGGCATATCCTTTTCAGAGGCTTATAATAGGATAATAAATGAGGGAATGGACATAAAGGAAATAATAGAATTTTCTATGCAAATGGAGATAAATTCCTTAGATCTTTATATGAAGATTTTGAGGATTGTAGACCTTAGCACAAAAAGGGTTTTTGAGGAGATCATTAACGAAGAAAAGATGCATCTAAAAAGGCTTGGTAGGTTTCTAACAGAGAATTTATGAGTAAACATAATAGATTTTCCCCTGGGCAAATACTTATAACAGACTTTTCTGTCCTTCAATATGATGAAATTCATCGATAAATACTGATAAATGGGACTTTATTAGGGGGTTAAAAAATTTGTGTCTGTTTTATACTTATAGATTTGGTATTGAGAAATAGGTTGAGCTATGAAAAACAATAACAGGGGGTTTGTCAAAAAAGATCATACCTGACTCTGCAAATTTACTTTTAAAAATCTGCCCAAGTTCATAAAATATACTCTTTGATACACTTAATTGCATCTTCCATTTATCCTGCTTTATTCTATTTACTATCACATAGATTTATATCTCAGCTGTCTTTACACTCTGAAAATACCCTCCAGCATTTACCTTAATACTTCAAACCTACTGTTTATAGTATCAATTATGCTTGTATAGTTTTTATTTGAGTTACTCTATCTATCAAATCTTTGCCATTTCTTTGGAAGTATTAGGAAATCTAAACTTTCCAAGCCTTTCTCTGAGTATGTTTAGATTCAAGTTACCGAACATACAGGCAATGTTCCTTCCATAAAATCCCTTTGCCTTATTTTTTCTGAATCATAGGCTTTAAGAAAAGACTTCTTCTCTACAAATTATTAGATTGAGTAGGTCTTTTGTAATTCTTGCTATAGTCTTATGTGGCTCAACCTAAATTAACTGTTTGAAATAGTTTTCTCAACTTAGTGGTTATATAAAGCATGCCATCATTACCAAAGGCAAGAACCCCTCCATTATGTACAACTGTTCCAAGGATTTTATCAAGGATTGTTTTTTCAGACGGAAAATTTACTACCTTATTATGTGTAGCAAGAAACTTTTTGTTGTCAGATATAAAATTTCCAGGATTAAGTTTATCTGGAACCATATAAGGACGAATGTGATAACGAAGCATTTGCCCAGAAAGAGCCGGTAAAATTTATGCAATGAGCATTTCTTGTTTTTTCTTAAGAGGTTGAATTTCATCATACGTCCAAGATGAAAGGTAATCCCTATAGCATTGATGTGAAGTATTCACAATCCCGGTTTGAATCTCATAAAATGTTTAAGTAGGGTTATCTCCATAGAAGATGACCAGGGATATAAACAAAAGAAATTCCAAGAAGGTGTATTATCCACCAACCTGAACTGAGAAAGCCTATCTTTCGTGATAATTTTCCCTTCTCCATTTATATTCTCCAGAAATAAAAACTTTTGTAACCTATCTATGAATAATTATGTAATCTGCTTCTTCTTTAGAAACAGACCTAATATCTGCTGGTATCTCTGATAGGACAACCTTTTGATTAATATCAACAAACCTCTGAAGTTGTCTCGGAATGCCATATTTCCATGCATGAATATTTCCTGTGAGGACAATAACCTTTCTTTTGGGATTTTCATCAAGATATTGGTTGATATACCATGCCATTGCCTGATCCCAGAGTACCTGAGCTTCGCAGAAATTTCTAAAGGTCCTGTCATTCCGTGCCTTGATTTCAAAAAGTCTCTGCAAAAGGTCCATGTATCTTTTATCAATATCGCATGTGATATTAGGGGGAAGTTTTGCTCTATCCTCTCTACTCAATGATTGGAAGCCCTTTTCGGCTACCTTCCTTGTTATCTCCCTCGGTACATTTAGTCCAATCATAGGTATGCCCTTTTCTCTTGCATACAAAAATATATCTTTATATAATCCCCAACCAATACCCCAATTCCTATAAAATGCCTTAATAAAATCCTCTACCTTTATCTCCTTTGCTATCCATTTATCAAGAACTTTCTGATCTTTATTCATAAACATCTCAAGACCAATAGCTAAGGGATAACCATTTTCATAAAATGTCTTGATAATATCTAATTGCGTTTCATGGTGGAGCCTATTATCATGGCTTTCACCTATATAGATTACTTTTCCATCGCTAATATCTCTAATCATAGAATTAAAAGTTACCCTGCCAAAGCCAACCTTTATTACCTGTCTGTTTGTTTCACCATAGATTTAGTTGAGAGAATGAGAGAAAGAGGGAATAAGAGAAATATTAAAAAAAACCTTTATGATATGACCTTAATTTATTCATAATATTTTATATCCTTTAATTTAAGTTTTACCTTTAGAATGTAATGATTCAACTTTCGCAGGAAGAAAACCTGATTTTGCCTTTGATAGCCAACGGTAAAGCAGCTATAAACTTGCTTATAAGTTCTTTAGATATCTTTTCTGGCAAGTCGTTAAATCTTCCTAAATTTTCTTTTAATATCTCTTTCAATAATACCAAAGCATCTACGAATCTGATATCTTGAACTTCCTCACAAAAATAATAAAAAATCCCCCCAATAGTGCGATTATCCTCACCGTTTCTTTTCTCTAATGCCAACATGATATACCTGCAATATTCAATGGTCGTATGGGCTATCATCGCATCATATGAACGCCCTTGAAACTCTTTGGCAAGCTTTAAAATGTGATTTAGCTATCTTGTTGCTTAAGAACTCTCATTTAAACTATAATAGTTAAATGAAACAGCTATTCCTTGAAACTCATTCTCTCGAAGAAGCTTTAAAGATCCTCAATCAAAGGTTTAATCTCTCTTGCCCTCAAGAATTCCCGGCAGAAACCATAAGTGTGAAAGAATCGCTGGGAAGAATAACAGCAGAGCCTGTCTTTGCAAAGTATTCTTCACCTTTCTACCATTCTGTTGCTATGGATGGCTATGCAGTTAGATTTAAAGATACAATAGGGGCTTCTGAAAAAGAGCCAAAATATCTGAAAATCAATGAAGAAGCTATATACGTTGATACAGGCGATCCGTTGCCACAAGGATTTGATGCAGTTTTAATGATAGAAGAGGTCAATATAGTTAATGATTGCATTGAGGTATATCAAGCAATTACACCTTATCAGAATGTTAGAATGGTTGGTGAAGACATAGTAGCGACTGAATTAATCGTCCCACAGAATCACAAAATAAGAGCAATTGATATCGGAGCAATGCTTGCCTCTGGGATACTCGATATAAAAGTAAAAAAAAGACCGGTAGTTACAATCATACCTACAGGGTCTGAGTTGGTCGAGCCTGAAGAGATAAAGTTCAGAGAGCCTAAACCCCCAGAGATAATTGAGTATAACTCTGCTATGTTATCAGCCCTTGTTAAAGATGCGGGGGGGGAGAGTTTAGTATTTAAAATTGTAAGAGACAACTCTGATGATATAAAACAAGCGATCGAAAATGCCTTAAAAGTCTCAGATATTGTGTTGATCAACGCAGGATCTGGTAGGGGGTCTGAAGATTTCACTCTACAATCTTTAAGAGATCTTGGAGAGTTATTGGTAAAAAGTGTATCCATTAAGCCTGGGAAGCCATTAAACATAGCTTTTATTCAAAATAAACCAGTAATAGGCATACCGGGTTATCCTGTTTCAGCCTATTTAACCTTTGAATTATTTGTGAAACCTTTGATCTTAAGACTTCTTGGTATAGTCGATGGCTTTCATAATGAAAGTCTCAAAGCCTATCTTTCAAGGCAGGTCTTTTCTCAACTCGGAGTCGATGAGTTTATTAGAGTTAAAGTTGGCGTAGTAAAAGGCAAAAACATTGCTACCCCTATTAGCAGAGGAGCAGGACTTTTGATGTCCTTAGTAAGAGCTGATGGTATAGTTAAAATACCTTCATCTTCTGAAGGTTATAATGCTGGCACAGAAGTAGAGGTGAGTTTACTCAGGAATAAAAAAGAATTAGAGAGAACCATAGTTTGTATTGGTAGTCATGACAATATATTAGACATACTTGCGAATACTTTGAAAAAGAATTTTCCTGAATATTCTATGTCCTCAGCTCATGTAGGTTCAATGGGTGGGCTTATGGCCTTAAAAAAAGCAGAGGCACATATTGCAGGAACGCATTTAATAGACGAAGAATCGGGAGAATATAACATCCCCTTTATAAAAAAGTTTTTCCCTGAAGGTGGCATTACTCTAATTAATCTTGTATACCGCCAACAAGGTTTAGTAGTCAAAAAGGGCAATCCTAAAAAGATAGAAAGCTTGAAGGATCTAATAAGAACAGATGTAACCTTCATTAACCGGCAGAGAGGCTCTGGGACAAGAATTCTTTTCGATAAGCTCATCAAGGAATTAAAAATAGACCCTCAAAATATAAAAGGTTATGAGAAAGAAGAATATACTCATATGGCAATAGCTTCAGCTGTCTTAACAGGAATTGCTGATGCAGGATTAGCTATCTTTTCTTCTGCTGTAGCACTTGGACTTGACTTTATCCCTGTAGCAAAGGAGAGATATGATATCGCTATACCAACTGAATTTTTAAACCTTGATAAGATACAAGCCCTATTACAAATATTGACTAACGATGATAATTTTAAAAGAACTGTTCTCAGTCTCGGCGGGTATGAGATCAATGATATGGGCAGGATAATTACTCAATAAAAATCTATGAAACCTCTGGTATTACCTTTTCGAGGGACTCTCGATAGACCTTCACCTTCCGATAAAACAGCCGATAGCGATAGATTGATAAAGTATCTTTTTAGGCATCTGGATAGCCATTTCCCCATCGTAATTAACTTAGATATATTAAAGGAATTGCCCTTTTATTTAAGGAAAAACGACTTTTTAGTTAAGATTGCTATAGCATTTACAGAAAGAGAAATAAAAATTTTAGATCTTTTAAACAATAACGGCGAAGATAAAGTTTATGCTGTAGCTATTGATATAGGAACCACAAATATTGTGGGTTCTCTCTTTGAGATAAGTAGCTATCAAAAACTTGCTTATGGGGAGATCGAAAATCCGCAGATTTCTTTTGGGTTAGATGTTTTAAACCGTCTCCATTACGCAATGCTTGGTAAAGCTAAAGATTTAAACCAACTAATTTTAGATGGTATTAATGAACTCATAAGGGATTTATCTATAAGGGCTAATGTAAAACAGTCAAAGATTTATGCCGCAATTTTTGCAGGGAATACTATTATGTCTCATTTCCTTTTAAACCTTAGTGTTGAGAATATACCCATTGAACCTTACATACCAGTATGTAACAAATTTCAATGGCTGGAAGCAAGAGATGTTGGAATCAACATCCATCCTAACGGTCTTGTATATATATTTCCAAACGTTGGGAGTTATGTTGGTGGAGATATAATTGCTGGCATTCTAACTTCGGGTCTTTATAAACAAGAATTACCATCTATACTTATTGATGTGGGCACAAATGCGGAAATTGTCTTTGGTTGTAAAGAATGGATACTTGTAGGCTCAGGGGCTGCTGGTCCAGCCCTTGAAAGTGGTATCTCTGATATAGGCATGAGAGCGATTGAAGGTGCAATCTATAGTTTTAATATAGACGATGAAAGCAATATTCAGTATAAAACTATAGGATCAAAACCGCCTAAAGGAGTCTGTGGCTCAGGTATGATAGAGCTAATCTCAGAGATGTTTAAAGCTGGCATTATCGACAATCAAGGCAAATTCAGAATTTTTTCCAAGAGAATAATCGATATAAATGGGGAGAAGGGGTTTGTTATTTATTCTTCTGAGGATAAAAAATTGGTAATTACCAATAGAGATATTGAAAATTTTTTAAGATCAAAGGCTGCTATGTTTTCATCTCTCTATGTAATTGTAAAATCTGTAGGTCTTAATTTTAAAGACATTAACAAGGTATACATTAGTGGAGCCTTTGGAAAAGGCATAGACGCCCAAAAAGCTATGAGAATAGGAATGATCCCCAAAATAGATATAGATAAATTCATACCTCTTGGAAACTCATCATTAAGAGGAGCAGAGATGCTTCTAATGAATAGAGACCTTTTAGGAGATATTGAGCAGATTTGTAATTTAATTACTTATAAAGAGATGAATACTGAAAGTGAATTTATGAAAGAATTCCCGGGAGCTTTATTTATCCCCCATACAAACCCAGCTGTCTTAGATGGGTGATAAGTGCCTGTTTGCCCTATTCAACTCCTTTATCACTCTCTAGCTTTACAACGTCCTCTTCAATGATGAGCTTTCTTGCCCCAATGAATCTCTTCAAATAATAAGGGGTCTCCAGGCTATCAATCGTTACCCTTTTTGTCTTAGAAGAGGCGTGTATGAAAAGATTATTGCCCAAATAAATGCCTACGTGAGAGGGAAAGGAGGCATAAGTCCTAAAGAAAACCAGATCGCCGACTGCTAAATCTTCCTTTTCAATCTCTTCACCTAAACGAAATTGTTCCCTTGCGCTTCTTGGAAGATCTAAACCAATTAGACTATAAACTTTTTGAACATAAGCAGAACAATCTATGCCGAAGGGTCCGTTACCCCCAAATCTGTAAGGTAGATGCATTAATTTTTTTGCAAAGACAATGAGCCTCTCTCTAATGCTTAATCCGGATAATTCATTACTTTTTGCCAATTCTTTAACTTCTTCTACTTTTTGTAGGGGAGTCTCAGAGGAAATCTTTGATTGCTCAGATGTTAATTGACTCAATTGAGTGTCCTTTTCGCTTTCTGAGGTCTTTTTTGTTAAAAAAAGTTTTTGACCTATTTTTAATGAGTTGTTTTGTAACCCATTGATTTCCCTCAATTCTTCAGGATTGATGCCATATTTTACTGAAATATTCCAAAGAGTATCGCCTTTCTTTACTATATGAATCTCAGGTTTTGGTGACCTTATTAATATCTGTTGTCCTACCTGTAATTTAGTTGTTCTTAAACCATTCACCTCCATAATTCTTTCTACTGTAGTAGAGTATTTCCTTGCAATCTTCTCAATAGATTCACCCTTTTTAACTCTATGATATCTGGTCTCGAAGGGATCAGAATTTGTTGATACTCTTGATATTACAATGGGTGTTTGCTCATTCTTTGCTCTTTGGGGAGTATTTAAAGACATATCTTTCTTTAAGATAAGCTTCATTCCCACACTCAATCTGTCAGAGGAAAGATTATTAATCTCTTTAATATCTGAAACTGGTATTTTAAATTTTTTGGAGATGCTATAAAGATTGTCACCCTTTCTAACGATATATGTATTATTTGACGTAGCAAAGGAATCCTTTAAAGCTAAGGAAAAACAAAAAATGGAGAATAAGAAAAGAAATAAAAAGACTTTCATCTCTTACCCCTTTCTACTTTTTAAATTTTACTGGCGAGAGCCTGAAAGAATTAAACTAATAAACTTACGGAAAACCTTGAAAGTGCGAAACTTTTTATATCTTCTTTTAACTTCTACCTCCAAACATTTATGAAAAGATAAAAAACACCATTAACAATAAGTCTATAACTTAGGAAAATTTGTGATAAAAGTATATCAAATGAAAATCCAAATTGCAAGAAAAAAATGCCAAACTCCAAATCAGGTCACGTCTTGCAATATCACTTTTGATGACTTGAGCCAACTCCTTAATGTCCTGCTATCTGTAGTATGGGGCGGCAATAAAAAAATAAAAAAAAGACGGAGAGCATTTTTATTTATATAAATCATTTAAAAATGGGCAGCAATACCTACCAAACAACAATGAAAATAGTATAAAAATAAGACATTTTCATTTTGGCTTGACTATTAGAAAAAAGACTTGACAAAAAATTATTCTTATATTAAAATCATTATTAATTGATGATTAATATTATTTACAATAGTAAAGTGGTTGGTAAGGGTAAATATAAATTTAAGATGACACCTCAGAGGATGGCTATATTAAACTTTCTAAAAGACAACAAAAGTCATCCAACTGTAGAAGATGTCTACAAATCAATTATCGAACAATACCCTTCTGTTTCATTAGCTACTGTGTATAAGAATCTTGAGATGTTTAAAAACCTTGGAATGGTAAAAGAGTTAAATATAGAACAAGGTAGAAAACATTTCGACCCTGATATGACAAATCATCATCATATTGTGTGCACAAAATGTAATAAAATTGTTGATGTGGAAGCAGATTTTGATCTTTCATTACCAGAATATAGTAAAAAAGGTTTCGAGATAATAAATAGCCGTGTTGAGTTTTATGGAATATGCCCCGAATGCAAGCATAAAAACAAGAAAAAATGAGGAGGTATTTTTATGGCAGTTTTTGAATGTTCTAAGTGTGGCGAAAAAAAAGAAACAAGATGTAAGCCAAAAAAATGTCCCAAGTGTGGAGAACAGGGCACCATGGAAAAAAAGTGATTTATTCTTAAATGAACTCTTTAATGAAGCTTTTTTTATAAACTAACTTTATTACTTTCAGGAGGTATAAAAATGGAAGAGATTTGCTGTGGGTTAAAGGTTGGGCAGGATGTGCCAAATTTTAAAATGGAGACCTATGAACCATCAAAAGGGGATTTTGGGGAAATAAGCCTTGAGACACTTAAAGCTAACAAAAAATGGACTATACTTTTTTTCTACCCAGCTGATTTTACTTTTGTCTGTGCTACTGAATTTGCAGCGCTTGCTGAACAGTACGAAAAATTTAGGAGCTTAGGGGCGGAGGTTATTACAGTAAGCACTGACACAAAATTTGTTCACCTTGCCTGGCAAAGATATGAGGGGATGCTCAAAGATGTTAAATATCCTATGGGGGCTGATCCAACTGGTAATATCTCTAGACTTTTTGGCGTGTATGATGAAGAAACAGGTTTAGCTTTACGTGGTACTTTTATCATTAACCCTGATGGTAAACTTCTAAATGCAGAAGTCAACTTCTATAATATTGGAAGAAATATTGATGAATTGATGAGAAAGTTCAAAGCCAATCTGTATGTGGCTTCTCATCCTGAGGAAGCTTGTCCTGCAAAATGGAAAGAGGTAGGAGATAAGACTTTAAAACCTTCAGCAGAATTAGTAGGTAGAGTTCATGAAGCATATGAATATCTTCCTGGTGGTGAATAGCAACTAATGGCAGGGTTTCCCCTGCCAAAAAATAAACAAGGAGGACTTTATGGCAAACAAAGAGTTACTTGATAAAATGAATATGGCTGTTGCAAGAGAAATTCAAGTTAGCATTCAATATATGTGGCAACACGTAATGGTAAAAGGTCTTAATGCAGATGCTATTGGTAATGTATTCAAGAAAATTGCTATTACTGAAATGAAACATGCTGAAGAGATAGCTGAAAGACTTTATTATTTAGGTGGCGTACCTACTACAAAGCCGTCGCCTATTGAAATAGGTAATACAGCAAAGGAGATGCTAAAAATTGATAAGGAAGCTGAAGAAGGAGCAATCACTCTTTATAAAGAGATTATAGCTTTAGCTGAGAAAGAAGGTGACACCGTAACCGCCAGCCTATTTACAGATATTTTAGCTGATGAAGAGGAACATCATCATTTGTTCTCTAAATTGCTGGAAGATTAATAGAGAATCTTCTAATTTATTTAATAAAGCTTCAGTGTTTTTAGAAAAAATGAGTTCAGAAAGGTGATTTTATGACAAAAGTTGGACAAAAATATAGATGTAATATATGTGAAAATGAAGTAGTAGTTACGAATGCTGGAAAGGGAGCACTCGTTTGTTGTGGTAAGTTTATGAATCTAATTGGTGAAGGTTTTGAGTGTAAATAATATATAACAATAATTGAAGATTATCTTGAACTTTACAGGGTATTTTGAGTTAACAAATTAACCATAGTGAAGACAAGAAGACTTCAAACAGACAAGGGGAAACAAAAGCAACCCCTTGTCTTTATTAAAACTCAACAATTACAATAGTCATCTCACCTTTTATAAATCCAGTTATGAAATTTTAACATTTTTAAATTTATGTAGATTAAGGAGGCGATAATGGCAGCTATTGAGATCAAAAAAGATATTTACTGGGTAGGTGCAATAGATTGGGCTGTTAGAGATTTTCACGGGTATGAGACTCCAAGGGGAACTACCTACAACAATTTTTTAATAATTGACGACGATATAACACTTATCGATACAGTCAAAGAGGATTTCTCTGATGTAACAATCAAGAACATTAAAAGTTTAATCCAGCCTGAATCAATCAAAAACATAGTTATTAACCACATAGAAAATGATCATGTGACAAGCATTGACAGAATTATGGCATTAACTCCCAATGCAACAATTTATATCACAGAAAAGGGCAAAAAAGGACTAAGCAGATTTTTTGATGTTTCTAAATGGAACATCAAAACTGTAAAAAGTGGCGATACTCTCAAGATAGGGAAAAGGACACTCCTGTTTCTTGAAACTCCTATGTTGCATTGGCCAGATTCAATGGTCACTTATGTAAAAGAAGACAAATTGCTTTTCAGTCAGGATGCTTTTGGTCAACATTTAGCTTCTTCAGCCAGATTTGATGACGAATTTATAACCTGTGAGTCCATGTATGAGCTTGATGACTCAGTAATAGATTACTATGCAAATATCCTCATGCCTTTTGGTCAACTAATAAAGGCAAAGATTGCTGAAATACAAAAACTTGGCATAGAGATTGAGATGATAGCTCCTGATCATGGAGTAATCTGGAGAAGCTATCCAAATAAGATATTGCAAATGTATTTAGATATGGCAAAGGGCGTTGCAAAAGAGGGTGTTGTAATAATTTATGATACTATGTGGCATAGCACTGAATTAATGACAACTCCCATAATGCATGGCATCAAAGATGAAGGCCTGGATTGCAAAATCATCAAATTGAGGGCAACCCCTATGAGCGTAGCTATAAAGGAGTTTTGGAAATATAGAGGTACACTTTTTGGTTCACCCACAATTAATAACGTCATGTTCCCAACAGTAGCTCAAATACTCTATCATTTAAACGGTCTTAGACCAAAAAATCGGATTGTAGGTGCCTTTGGAAGCTATGGTTGGGGAGGTGGTGCTGTGAAAGATGCTTACGAAATATTAAAAAAGATTGGGCTTGAAATATTTGAGCCAGGTTTGCAGATTAATTACAAACCATCTCTTGATGATGAAAAGAGATGTTATGACTTTGGAAAAGAATTTGCTAAAAAAGTAAAAGAGTATCATCAACAATTTGGGAATTAAGAACTATCTAAAAAATTAATCTCCCCTATATTTACCCAATATTTATAAGTCGATCTTATAAATATTGGGTTTTTAAATCATTTAAAATAAAATCGAGATTAGAACAAATTTAAAAAAATTACTTGTACCCTAACCCGAGACGGTTCTTGAGGGTTATTATTCATATAAACGAAAATATATAATTATAGTCAAAAATAATCATTTAAAATCGAATTTAGCTTTAATCATCTTTTATATGTCTGTAATGACATTTGTCAGATATAAAACAAAAAAGTTATATTAGCACTCGCAGAGCATGAGTGCTAATAAAATCAGAAGGAGGTATGAAAATGAAGATTAAACCGCTTAAAGAAAGAATAGTTGTAAAATATTCTGAGGAGGAGCTTGAAAAAACAGCAGGTGGAATTTATGTTCCTGATGTTGCCAAAGAGAAACCCCAAAAGGGAACGGTGGAAGCAGTTGGTTCAGAAGTAAAAGAGGTTAAGGTAGGCGATGTAGTTCTCTTTGATAAGTACTCTGGTTCTAAAATTAAAATTAATGATGTTGAGTATCTCATTATTAAAGAAGAAGATATTCTTGGTATCATTCAATAGTTAAAGGAGGGATTTGAAGATGGCAGCAAAACAACTTTTATTCAATGAGAATGCACGACAGGCGATTTTAAGAGGTGTTACCATTTTAACTGATGCAGTAAAAGCTACACTAGGACCGAGAGGTAGAAATGTAATAATTGATAGAAAATTTGGTGCTCCCAATATCACAAAGGATGGAGTCACAGTTGCAAAAGAGATTGAATTAAAAGATCCCTATGAAAATATGGGAGCACAACTATTAAGAGAAGTCGCCTCAAAGACTTCAGATGTGGCAGGAGACGGTACAACAACAGCAACAGTTCTTGCTTACTCCATGTATAAAGAGGGGATGAAGCATGTCGCCGCCGGATCTAATGCAATGGATATCAAAAGAGGGATTGATAAGGCTGTTGAGGTAGTGGTGGAAGAGTTGAAAAAGATGAGCAAACCGGTTGCAGATAAAAAAGAGATTGCTCAGGTTGGAACTATCTCGGCAAATAATGACTCTTCAATAGGTGAGCTTATTGCTGAAGCAATGGACAAAGTTGGAAAGGATGGTGTAATTACTGTTGAAGAAGCTAAGAGCATGGCGACAACCCTTGAGATTGTCGAAGGTATGCAGTTTGACAGGGGTTATATTTCGCCATACTTTATAACGGATCCAGAGAGAATGCAGTGTGTTTTGGAAGATGCATTTTTGCTCATACATGACAAAAAAATCTCAAGCATGAAAGACCTTCTTCCAATTTTAGAACAAATAGCGAAGATGGGTAAACCTCTCTTAATAATTGCAGAAGAAGTAGAGGGAGAAGCTCTCGCAACACTCGTTGTTAATAAGCTTCGTGGTACTCTTCAAGTATGCGCTGTGAAAGCGCCAGGTTTTGGCGACAGAAGGAAAGCAATGTTGGAAGATATTGCAATTCTCACAGGTGGAACCGTAATATCTGAAGACCTCGGCTTGAAGCTTGAAAATGTCAAGCTCACTGATTTAGGAAGGGCTAAAAAGATTAACGTTGAAAAAGAAAATACTACCATTGTTGAAGGCGCTGGAAGCCCAGCTGCTATTCAAGGCAGGGTAAGACAGATTAAGACCCAGATTGAAGAGACCACTTCTGATTACGATAGAGAAAAACTTCAGGAAAGACTTGCAAAACTTGTTGGTGGAGTCGCTGTCATAAATGTTGGAGCTGCAACTGAAGCAGAAATGAAAGAGAAAAAAGCAAGAGTCGAAGATGCTCTAAATGCTACAAGAGCAGCAGTAGAAGAGGGCATTGTTCCAGGTGGTGGAGTAGCTCTTCTTAGGTGTCAAAAGGCATTAGATAATTTAAAGTTAGACCATGATATGCAGATTGGCGTAAACATAGTTAAGAGAGCTTTGGAGGAGCCTATAAGACAGATAATAGCCAATACCGGTCTTGAGAGTTCAATCATAGTGGAAAAAGTAAAAGAGGCTTCAGAGCCAAATTATGGTTTCGATGCTTATAAAGAGGAGTTTACTGATATGATCAAGGCTGGTATTATTGATCCTACAAAAGTAACTCGTTGGGCGCTCTTAAATGCTGCATCAGTTGCAGGTTTAATGTTGACGACTGAGGTAATGATTACTGAAGTACCAGAGGAAGAGAAGAAAACACCAGGAATGCCTCCAGGAATGGGAGATATGTACTAAAAAGTTTATTATAAATAAATAGCCAATATTTATAAAAAGCAAACAGTGAGTTTATTACTCACTGTTTGCTTTTTATACTTCGATTGTTTCTACTTTATTCTTCTGCCCTCTTTACTTCGACATTTTCTTCCAACATCTAACTAAAGCTTTCTTATCAGTATTAATCCTTGAGCGTCTAATTACATTGGGTTTCTAAAAACATCTCCATTTTAATAAAATATAAGAAATGATTGTGGGAATCGGTACAGATATAGTAGAGATATCAAGAATTGAAAAAGCTACTAAAAAATGGGGCAAAAAATTCTTAGATAGAGTTTTTGTTGAAAATGAAATTTACTATTGTTATCAAAGGAAAAACCCTTTTCAGCATCTTGCAGGTAAATTTGCAGCAAAAGAAGCCTTAATTAAGGCTCTTAATTACTTTTATAAAAAAGAGTTAATCCAAAGGGTTAAGATTTTAGAAGGAGATTTAAAAGATATTAAAAACCAAAAAGATCGAGGGGCTAATTTATTTATCAGTCTAAAGGAGATAGAAATAGACAACGACGAACGAGGAATGCCCATTGTAACCTTTAATTCTCCTCATCTGAATGCTAAAAACCTGAGTCTTTCTTTCCATTTAAGTATAGCTCATGAGAGAAATTACGCTATTGCCTTTGCAATTATAGAAAAAGAGGCTGTTAAGAGTCTTTAAAGTCATAGCATGAAGATTAAAAGTTTAATCTTGTGGTTTGTCATTTGCTTATTAACAGTACCATTTATTATCTTTCTGTTTCTTCAATCCTCAACAGTAATCAATAAAATTAGTTATTTTTTTAAAAATCAAATTGGTTTTGAGATAATCGTAAAAGAGATATCAATCATGCCTCCTTTAAGAAGCGAAATTAAGCACATTTATTTAAAAGGATTAGAGGACAGAAACATAGATATCTATATCACCACTGCTCAGATAGAGGGTGGAATCAAGCAAAGATTGCAAGGAGTAATAGAAAGAGCAATCTTAGTAGAACCAAAAATTTTTGTGAGCTCTACGAAAAGCAGTGGAGGAGTAAATCTATCTTTTATAAGCAAACTCCCCCCTATTGAATTCCTTGAGATTGAAAGAGGCGAGATAGAATTCCAGCTCAACTCTACAGGTCAATCCTTAAAGTTCAGCGATATCAAATTCAAGCTTTTTAATTTTTCTCCACAAAGAGGTGGTAAGTTCCATTTCAAGTGTCAGATCAAACAGCAGATTCAGAGCGGAGAAATAACTAAAAATATTGGTTACGCCGAAGGAAATTTTGAATTTATGACTTTATTACCAACTCCTGTTGGAAAAGGTCAGTTAAAACTCAATATTAGCGAATTAGAATTAGGATTAATCAGTTTCCAAGAATTCTTTGCTAATATATCGTTGGATTTGAATAAGGGTGTGTGGAATGTATCTACTTTATCACCATTGGTTAGTGCTCTAAAAATTGGTAAAGAAGAAATATCTATTAGGGACATTCTGTCGGATTTCACTGCTAACTACAATCTAAAAAACAAAGAACTAAAATTTAAGATCTTTAATAGCGAAATCCCAAACCTTGGAGTCTTTGGTGTTAATTTTGATGTGACAGTAGAACAAGACTATTCGTGGGGCGCCTCAATCAAGATCAATTCTGTTGATTTCGCAAAGTCTTCGCAGAGATTGAAAGTTCTTTTACCCGACAATTACCAGAAGTGGTCTTACCAGGGTACCGGCTCAATTGAAGCTTTTATTAAGGGTCAATACAAGGATAGAGTATTATCGGGTGCCGGTAAGATGATATTTCAATTTAAGCAAGGTGGTATCTCATCCCCCAAAGGCAACAAGGCTATTCACGGAGTTTCTGGTAAAATTATTTTAGATATTCAGCTACCCACTCTTAAAGAAAAGGGTCGTTTTGATATCTCTTCTGAAATCTTTCTTGGTGAACTTTTATTAAACTCCTATTATAACGATTTAAGTGGCAGAAAGCTATTGTTTGAAGGAAAGGGTAATATACATGATAGTGCATTTAAAAAAATGGATTTTGCAGGTTGTTTGAATCTGTTTCAGGGGGGGTTATACCCTTTCTCACTTTCTATAGAAAGTTCTAAATGGAATTTTCAATTAAAAACACAGGACATACCAATTGAAGAATTGTTTTCTTTATTTTTAAGAGACTATATAGAACAAAATATCCCTTCTTTATCGGATTTGCATATAAGTGGCCTATTGCAGTCATATCTTAATGTTTATGGTGAAAGTAAAGTCTATTATATCGATGGAACATTAAATCTTGAAAATTATCAGTTTCTCATTCCAAACAAAATCTCTATATCTGGGAATATAACTCTTCCCTTTAGTTTCCCTGATACCTTCTCATTGAAGTTTATCGCCTCAAAAGATGATATTAAACAAGGTAGCCTGCACTTTAAAGAAATAAAGACGAAGTTTTTTCACCTAACAGATATCAATGTGCCTTTTTTAGTTTCAGGAGATAATCTATCGATCACACAGAGTATTGATATTCCTCATTCAGATTGGAAAGTGAGAATTTTAAAACTTAATATAAATAATATGTTTTCCTCTGAACGCTTACTAAGTTCAGGGATTGCTATCAGAAATTTAGAATTAAGTTCCTTTATAGAGTCCCTATTCGGAGTAAAAATATCAGCTGAACTGGATTTAGAGTTGCATGAAATAGTATATAAAGATGATGAAATAATGACAAGGGGAGGTGCAGTTCTTCAGATTTTTGGTGGTAAAGCCTATATTAATAATATCCACGGAAGAAAGCTCCTCTCTAAAGGAAGAGTTTTTGGAGGAGATATAAACTTTGAAGAGATAAGGCTTGACCAGCTAACTGAAAATATTAAATTAGGGAAAATGACAGGAGTTATTATGGCTACCTTAAATGACTTTGAAATAGAATATGGTCAACCTTCTAAATTTAAATTTGATATTGATTCAGTCAAAAAAGATGGCATTCCACAGACAATAAGTGTGGATGCAATTGAGAATATTTCATTAATAGGATCGGGGTCTAAAGGAATAGGTGTTTTACTGAGGAGTGGAATTAATAACCTTTTTAAACATTATGCATATAGTCGAATAGGCATACATTGTTCACTCGAAAATGATATCTTCACATTAAGAGGCAAAATAAAGGAGGGGAGTAAAGAATACCTCATAAGAAAAGGGTTTTTAATTGGTATTGATGTAGTCAATCAAAATCCTGAAAATAAAATTAGTTTCAAAGATATGGTAGAGAGAATTAATAGAGTATTTGAGAAAAGTCCTGAGTTTATCAATTAAAATTCATAACTCGTTGATAATATTGGATTTCACTTTTCAAAAAGGCAAATTTTTATACAACAACTAATCTGACTGACTGTTTGATAGGCTGGTGCTTCTTTATATCTTGAAGTCTTCCTTGACTGTTATGTTGGCTGGTTCTTTTACTTTCAAAACTCTAAATATCTCTTTTCCTACCTTGTCTATCTTATTTTTAAGATAGTATTCCTTGTCATCTAAGCTAAACTCTGTTAATTTTATGCTTCTTAATGCCTCTTTTATGCTTTCTGCTGATACTGTCCTTCCTAATTCATTCTCTATCATCCTCATAAACAAAAATGATGGAAAACACACTACCAAATGCCCCCTTATCCTCTTTTCTGTCCACTGATACACTGGCCTAATTTGCAAGGTATGCTTCATTACTCTGAAGGACTCCTCTATCTTCCACAGACTGTGATAGGCTGCCAATACTTCCTCTGCTGTAAGTTTGTCTTCTGAACTCTGTAATGCATAATATCCATCAAAAACCTTGTCTTTTTCTATCAACTCTTTATCAAGTATGTATTTAGACTTGTTTTCTGCTTTTATATATTTTTTACCCCCTCTTTTGTTTAATCCTTCTATCTTTGAGGGGGTATCAAGAAGATTTATTGCCTTCTCTATCAATTCCTGCCTCTCTGCTCTGTCTCTCTCTGCCCTTTTGTCTGAATAACTCACTACTACTGTGTCTTATATATCTTTAATGCCTTCTTGCACCCTTACTCTATAGACATGCTTAAATTCTTTGTATCTAAATCTGCCCCCTTGAAAGTCTATATCTTTATATCCTTTAGGATTAAATACTTCCTTCAGTATCTGTCTTCCTGCACTCTTAAGCCTTAATGCTACTATGTAGCCAATCCCAAGCTCCCTTAGTTTAATTAAGTTTAATTTGCTATTTATCCCCCTGTCTGCTACTATGATTATCTTGTTTAGAGAAAATCTCTTCTTTAGCTTCTGTAAAAATGGTATAAGTCTCTTTCCATCAAAGGTGTTTCCAGGAAATATCTCATATCCTATCGGAAATCCTTCCCTGTCTATCAGTAAACCAAGCACTATCTGTACACTGCCTATTTTGCCATCTTTGCTAAATCCATACTTCCTTAATACATCTTCTCTTTGACTCTCAAAATATATCGTCGTTACATCATAAAATACCACATCTATTTTGCTGTTAAATAAATTATACCTGCTATTGAAAAGATACTCCTCTATATCTTTCTTTCTTTCTGCTATTACATCCAATGCCCTGTAAAGATGATTTATCCCTAATCCCTCAAATCCTAAAAAATCCTCCCTGCTCTCATACATCCCAAGTTTGCTCTCTGAAAGCATCATGTCTCTTGCTGTCATGTAAAATACTGCATCTGATACTCTAAATCTCTTTTGATTACACAAAGAACCAAAAAATTCATCAAATCTAAACCTATCCCATAATCTCTTTATCAATAAATGCCCATAATGAATAATTTTACCTTCTGAGATTTTGTTAAGTTCTATAGCCTTTTTTGATTCTCTTGCTAATGCTCTTTTTGCAAGTTTCCTAAATGAGGAAGTGTTTAAGAAATCTTCAAGTTTGCCAAGACTAAATAGATACCTGTGTTTTGTTCTATTTTGGTGATTTTTGGGTCTAAATTGATAAACTCAGGAAAAAAGTCTAAATGATAGATATGCCAAAGCCTATCTCTATTTTTGACTCTGTTTTAGGTTATTGACAGATTAATTGCACATTTGATAATAATATTATATCACTTAAAAATCACATGTAAGATATTTTGTATTTCTCTCTGTTCTAATAAATGATAAGGCAGAATAGTTTGGAGAGAAAAATCAAAAAATGTGAAATATTTGTGACAGATGGAATCTCAAGTCAAAAATCTTAACAGGGCATTAGAGCATCAAGGCAGAAAAACAGTAGTCAACTGTTTATCTTTGAGTGTCATTCCTGCCGACAATAGGCAATCACGCCTCCAATCTTCTTATTTTGCCCCTTCTTCAGAAGTCCTATTACCAAGCAGAATACACTTATTGGCAATGTAGTTTAACTTTTTGTAAGGGCTGTTTGAGAAAATAGGGCTATCTATTCTTGTAATTTATTGAGAAAGTAGTGTAGAGGACACTTTTAAGGTTTCAAAGGGAGTTTAGCCAGTCTTTTTTTTAAGTAAAGTTTAATTCAAAACTTACAATTAAGAGAGGAGGTTAATTGTATAAAGAAGTAGGTTAGTAAGGCTTGGATATTTTTTTTGCTGTTTTGCTGGGGCTTTGTTTTAGTCTTATTGGTATTAACCAGGATGCTGAAGCTAATATTGGCGTTAACCCAATGATTTCAGCAGGATATAATCATACACTACAGCTCTGAAATCAGACGGCACACTCTACATTATATCCTTCTCGATGAAAAAAGACATTTATTTATTAAAGTAAGGGGGTGAGGCAAGTTTATTTAAAACAATACATTGGTGGCTCACTCAGCAAGAGACCCAATATGTGCTGACATTCCATGACTTGTTCGAGGGACAAGCCGAACAATGACAATTTTATACTAAGGTCTCTAAAATTCTACGCTATCAATACATTATTGAATAACGGCTCTCTAATCTTTTTAGCTTAAAACTTTTGACAATATCAATGAAAAAGGAGGAATTTGAAATGTTATGGTCTAAAAGTTTTGTTATTTTATTGTTTGCGGCAGCTTTAGTTTTTGCTGTTACTGATGTAGAGGCAAGGAATGCTGACCTTTCAAAATGGCTAACAAACCTATCTGAAAGCGCTCTTGATACAGAACCAGGTCATCATGATTATTCACCAGAAATTATCGCGTCTGGCAATACCGTGCATGTGCTTTGGGCAGCAAGAAAGGCTGACTGGTCAGGGTACCAATTGTATTACAGGAGGTCCCTTGATAAGGGAGCAACTTGGCAACAAAAAATCCTTTTGACAGAAATAACTGACTCTATCAGCGACGAACACAGAAGAATGGCAGTTGATGGAAATAATGTTCATATATTCTTAGGTAGATATAGAGGTTCAGGCGGCAGCTGGTATGGCGTTTTGACCTATTTCCGTTCCACAACTAACGGCGCTTCGTTTGATGAAGAAAGAGATATTGTAACCGCTGCAGTCGCTCATCATATCTATGATGTTTATGCCCATGCAAAAGCTGGCAAGGTGGTAGTTGGCTATAAATATCAAAGGAATTGGGAAGTAGTAGATTCTATAAATGTGGCAGTATCTAATGATAATGGAGTCAGTTTTGTTCATCATCAAGCTGCTTTGTTTCATAGAGATAATGGAGATCAGCATCCTACTTTGTATGATATGCAGGTTGACGGTGATAAAATCTATCTTGTCTATGGTGATGCTTATTATTATTATGGATTAAGATGGGCAAGGCTATTTTTTGGGAGTTCCCTTAATGGTGGAGCAAGTTTTATAACTAATCGAATAGACGTCCCTTCTAATGAAAACAATAATCCTAAATCAACAGCATCGAACGATTACCACTATGTGCCAAAGATAGCTTTTGCGGGCAATAGAGTATATGTAGTTTTTAATGGCGTTGATTTTGAGGGGAAATTTTCAGTCTTCCTAAGAAGATCATTAGACAGTGGAGCTACTTTTGAGCCAGCAATTAATCTTTCCAAGTCTGAACTTCCAAACAAAAATATACAGGATGGGCATGTAACCCTTGCGGCAAGGGGAACAAAAGTGTATGTTGTATTTACAACGACAGATGAAAAGATATATCTCAAACGTTCCATGAATTCAGGCGCATCTTTTTATCCAATTCAAGAACTGACTGCACCGCTTCATCATTCTGACGAAACGGAGGTAGGCAAAAATTGGTGGCCTGTTATAAAGCTTGATCCTTCAGATACCACTGGTTCAAAAGTTCATGTGGTAGGTTATCAATTAAAATATACTTATTCAAACAATTCAGGAGAGAGTTTTACCTCACCAGTAAGACTTGATGTACTTGCTAATTCTAATTTGGGTGAACCTCAGATGGCTTTAGGCTTAGATGGAAAGGTTCATTTAGTGGCAAATGGACGTACTACTTGGTATAGCACAGGAGTATTTGGCGATAGTGATATCTTTTACAGGGTATTTCATCCAGATGTTCCATTGGTTAGCCCTATAGGAAACAGGGCATTGTCACTCGTCCATAAACGGAATGCTGGAGATGGAACAGGAGATGAGAGATGGGATACAATGCAGATAGCATCAAGCCCTGACTTAGAGTTTACCACTAAAATGACTGCTGAAGCATGGATAAAAGTAGATAGAGAAATAGGTGCAGATGCTTACTTTATATATAAAGCTGACCCAGGAGCAGGGGGGTCGTGGGGTTCCTATATGCTTGGGCAATGGCGAGATGGAAGGGCAGATGCAAGAATCGCAACCACTTCCGGTGGTTATGTTTTGGTTGGCGGGGACCCAATACCCAATGGCGAGTGGACGCATATAGCAATGACCTATGATGCATCAGCAGGAACTAATAATTTTAAACTTTATGTAAACGGCAAGCTTGCAGGTCAGACAACAGCAGCAGGCGCATTACTAACTGATAAAAAGAGGCCGATATTAATTGGTGGAGGTAAAAACTATGGCTCTGGGTATGTAGGTTTAATCATAGATGAGCTTCGTTTCTGGAACATAGAACTTTCGCAGGCTGAAATTATTGCTAACATGAAAAGAGAACTCTCAGGATTAGAATCGGGATTGACCGCATACTATAATTTTAATGAACCCATCCAAAGGTATGGAACCATTAGGGATATAACAGGCCGAGGCAATAAAGGGGTGCTGCTTTATAAGGAAAGTTTGGCAGCAGGCGTTGCATATCCACCTAATGAAGCCTCATCAGTTACTGCCATGGCTTTATCATCTTCGAGCATAGCGCTTTCATGGCAGGACAACTCGGCTGATGAGTCCGGCTTTAAGATCGAAAGAAAGTCTGGCTTGTGTAATTCATCGAATGCATGGTCACAAATAGCTATAGCGGCTAAAAACAAGACTTCATATATTGATAGTGGGTTATCAGCCAACTCAGATTATTCCTATAGGGTGAAGGCATATAACGCAGCAGGGGGATTTTATTCTGACTGCGCTTCCGTACGCACAGGCGCAGCAGGAACGCCTACTTCACCATCCAATCTTAGCGCCACATCTACCTCTGCAAGCAGCATTAAGTTGACATGGAGAAACAATGCAACAGATGCGACAAGGTTGGAGATTTACAGAAAGGCTGGAACTGGTGCAAGGACTCTTTTAACTACTATTAACAATTCTACAGCTACTACTTACAGCGACACTACAGCAACAGGCAATGCAGCCACAATAACCTATTCATATGACATTCAGGCATGCAATGCAAGCGGATGTTCACCTACTACAGCAGTAGCAGTAGTGCCCTATAAACCAACAAATCTTCGGGCAACTGCTGGTGCTGGTAAAGTTGACCTCACATGGACAGACAACAGCGCAAATGAAACAGGCTTTCAGATACAAAGGAAGACTGGAGCGTGCACATCAACGAGTGCATGGAGTTTGATTCACACAACAGGCGCAAATGTGACAAGTTACAGCAATACAGGACTCACATCAGGCACATATTCTTATAGAATAAGGTCATTCACAAAATCAGTGGCAGCTCCTTATGCCTATGGATATTCAGGCTGGAGCAATTGTGTGAGCGGAACAGTGCAGTAGGTAAACAGGTTTAGCAATTCAGAAAAGGGCTGGAGGCATAGTCTTCAGCCCTTTTATCCCATTTTCTTTTAAAAGAAACGAACCAACCCCATATCATGTAATACTTTAAAGGCAATTTAAGATTTCAAGAGTATGGCTACAGTTTGACCTTGAGTAACTCCAGTATTTTTTGCTGTTCTTCATCAGGAGTGCTTACCACCTTGCGTGAGGAACCGCCCGAACTTACTACTTCTCTACGAATACTTTTCCTGAGTTTATCAATTAAAATTCATAACTCGTTGATAATATTGGATTTCACTTTTCAAAAAGGCAAATTTTTATACAACAACTAATCTGACTGACTGTTTGATAGGCTGGTGCTTCTTTATATCTTGAAGTCTTCCTTGACTGTTATGTTGGCTGGTTCTTTTACTTTCAAAACCCTAAAAAGCTCTTTTCCTACCTTGTCTGTCTTTTTTTTAAGATAGTATTCCTTGTCATCTAAGCTAAACTCTGTTAGGGATTAACTGAAAAATTGTGCAAAAAGGGATATGGTAAAATTTAAAAAACAAA
>CAYPJO010000023.1:0-24877 GCA_964411065.1 uncultured Thermodesulfovibrio sp. | reverse complement strand
TACATACAGGTAGATGGCAGGGGTATAAATAATCGTAAGACAAAGGGATGGATGGAATGCAAGGTAGGAGCAAGTTTCAGTTTATCTGATGCATTAACGGATATTTACCTTTGTCCTTTTTGGCCTGTCTTTGCTCTTTTGAGCCCATTAGCTGTCAGGATTATGATATGTCTATCCTGACTTCTGGAAAAAGAATTGATGTCTTTTGATGATATTGCCAATGGTTGGCTCAGAAACTGTCTTCAATCTCCCCATTACACAAAGAGCCAAAAATTTCATCAAATCTGAACTTATCTCATAATCCCTTTATCAATGAATGCCCATAATTAACAATTTACCTTCTGAGATTTTGTTAAGTTCTATAGCCTTTTTTGATTCTCTTGCTAATGCTCTTTTTGCAAGTTTCCTAAATGAGGAAGTGTTTAAGAAATCTTCAAGTTTGCCAAGACTAAATAGATACCTCTGTTTTGTTCTATGAGAGGTATCTCTATAGCCTTCAACAACACAGGCATAATCAATATTTTGTGCTGAAGGGACAACTTTTAGAAACATGTTTAATTACACATTAATATTAAGGATATGTTGCTATATTAGTCTGAAAAATAGAAATAGAAGAAAATTTTAGATAAAAATCGTGATTAAGTAAAATAAAGGGTTTTTGAGGCAAGTTTGCTGTTTTTTTGGGTCTAAATTGATAAAGTCACAGGAGAATAGTTCTTGCTTGTCTGGTTTAGTTAAAGGGATATTTAAAAGTAGAGTCTAAAAAGCTCTTTAAGCCTTAAATGCCTTTCAATCAGATAGGCCTTTTTCATTTTTAATATTAGAAGATTATTACATTGGCGCAACATAATTAAAATTTTTCATCCCATTTTAGAGGAAAAGGTGAAGGCTGACTTGCATTTTTTGAGTGTTATATAGACTATAATGTATGCTAATAGACCAAACATCAAACCGACAGTGAAAGTTCCCACTAAAAAGGGAATTAAAAGAGACTTCATCCCTTCCAAGATGTGAAAGAAATTGATTTTATCCCAGTCTATATGAGGGACTATCTCTTGGATACTGAGTAGCTTTGCACCAACCCATGTAGAAAGGCCATAAATAGGAATGATAGTGAAGGGATTGGTTATATAAGTTGCAACTATTGTTACAAATTTATTTAGATTAAATAACCAGGCTATTGCAATAGCCAGAAAAGTATGAAGCCCTAAGAAAGGTGACATGCCAATAAAGACGCCAATTGCAAAGGAGAGGGCTATTTTCCTTGGTGAATCATCAATGGATACGATCTGTTTTAAAATATATTTAAGTGCTAAAATGTTGATAACCTTCTGGTTTCAGTATTATTTCGTTTCCATCTGATTCTACAATAACCTTTTTATCATCTATTATCTCACCTATGCAGGTTGCAACACCAGCTTTTAAAAGAAAAGAGTTTATAGAACTTTGATCTTCCGGAGCAGTAAACAAAAGTTCGTAATCTTCACCACCTGCTGTGACTAAATTACGAGGGTTAAGCCCCAGTAGACTGCAGACTTGTAATAGTTCCTTTGAGATGGGAAGTCTATTTAAAAAGATGCGAGCGCCCACCTTACTCTCTTCACAAAGCCTGCATAGATCAATAAACAGACCGTCACTAATATCAATCAAAGCAGTTATTTTGTCAATATCAAGTTTGAAAGGAAATGCAACCTCTGGAACAAGATGTCTTTTTATTAATGGTTCTGCTACTGAAAAATCTATACTCATCCTTTTATCAGGTAAATCTAAAACTAAATCCTTTTTATTAAAGCTTTCCTCTTTATCTAAAAGCCCAAAGCGGTAGTTTCTTATGTGATCTTTATCCTCAATACTTAACCTTTTCAATATCTCCATTCCACAGGCTGAATCGCCCGTTGTATTTGTAATGAAAATCTTATCGCCAACCTTTGCGCCGTTTCTCCTAATAATCTTTTTTGCAGAACCAATTACTGTTGCCGAAACCATCAAGTCCCTTAAAACTTCTGAAATATCACCACCAAGCAAGATCATACCATAAAAGCTATTTGCAGCATCTATCCCAGCAAAAAGGTCCCAAAAAAATTTCTCAGGAGTATCTCTTTTTAGCGCTACATTTAGAAAAATATAATCAGGAGTACCTCCCATTGCATAAATATCACTAACATTTACAGAGACCAGCTTAAAGCCAAGATGGAAAGCGGAGGTATAACTTAGATCAAAATGGATCCCTTCAGCCATAAGATCTGTGGTAACCACAATATTTTCTCTTGATAATTTAAATACAGCAGAATCATCTCCTATACCAACGATGATATTATTATCAAAACCTCGCCTTATAGGATCAAACCTTTCTTTTATCTCCCTTAGTAGCTGTAATTCTCCTTTTTGCTGTATACTCATCTGATTTTTTTCCCCGTTCTACGTATGAGAAGTCCTTAAGTGCTGTTTTTAGGACATCATCCATAGTCTCTGCTAAAACGAAATTGATGCCCTCTTTGACATAAAAGGGTAGTTCTTCAAGATCCTTTTTGTTCCTATGGGGAATAATTATTGTCTTTATCCCCATCCTTTTTGCTGCAAGGGTCTTCTCTTTCAATCCCCCAATGGGCAAGACTCTCCCCCTTAAAGTTACTTCACCTGTCATAGCCACATCTCTTCTGACTGGCTTACCAGTGAATATAGAAGCTATAGTTGTAGCTATTGTTATGCCAGCAGAAGGACCATCCTTAGGAATAGCTCCGGCAGGGACATGAATATGGAGGTCCGTTTTTGAGAATATGTCTTCTTTTATGTTTAGTTCCTTAGCTTTAGACTTTATGTAGCTAAGAGCTGCGTGAGCTGATTCTTTCATCACTTCTCCTAATTGACCGGTGAGAGTCAAACTACCCTTGCCTTTCATAGTGGTTGCTTCAACAAAAATAACATCACCACCTGCCTCCGTCCATGCGAGACCTGTTGCTACACCTACTGCATCTTTCTTGAGTTCTTCATCTGTTAAATACTTGGGAGCGCCTAAATATTTACTTAGGGTTTTGGAAGTAATTATAAATTTAGTAGCCTTTTCCTCTGCAACTTTTCTCGCTACCTTTCTGCAGAGATTCGCTATCTCACGATCAAGATTTCTCACTCCAGCTTCTCTGGTATATTGATTTATTATCTGTCTAATAGCCGAGTCGCTTATTTTTAAGATATTACTATTGATACCGTGTTCCTCGAGTTGCTTTGGAATAAGATACCTTTTAGCAATCTGAAGTTTTTCTTCTTCCGTATAACCTGATAGATAGATTATCTCCATACGATCTTTTAAAGGATTTGGAATAGTATCAGCCAGATTGCCTGTGGTTATGAACATCACATTAGATAGATCAAAGGGTACTCCAAGATAGTGATCAACAAATGAATTGTTCTGCTCTGGATCCAATACCTCTAAAAGGGCAGATGATGGATCACCTCTAAAGTCCATCCCTATTTTATCTATCTCGTCAAGCATAAATACAGGATTGTTTGTACCAGCATTCTTGATACCCTGGATTATCCTGCCTGGAAGGGCACCTACATAGGTCCGCCGATGTCCTCTAATCTCTGCCTCATCACGAACACCACCTAATGACATTCTTACGAACTCTCTGCCAAGGGCTCTTGCAATAGAGCGACCTAAGGAGGTCTTACCTACTCCTGGTGGTCCAATGAAACATAAAATTGGCCCTTTCATCTTATCTTTTAATTTTCTGACGCTAAGATATTCCAGTATTCTCTCTTTTACCTTTTCAAGGTCATAATGATCCTCATTCAAAACTTTCTCTGCTATTTTAATATCTAATTGGTCTGAGGTACTCTTAGACCATGGCAGTTCCGTTAACCACTCTAAATATGTTCTTATTGTCCCAGCTTCTGCGCTGTCAGGGTGCATTTTTTCAAGTCGCTTAACTTGTTTCTCTGCTTCTCTCATCACTCTTTCAGGCATTTTAGCCTCTTCGATCTTTCTTCTGAATTCCTTTATTTCTTCTCCACGCTCATCTATATCGCCCAATTCCCTCTGAATAGCTTTCAATTGCTCCCTTAAAAAATACTCTCTTTGAGTCTTATCAATTTCGCCTCTGGCTTCAGTCTGGATTTTCTGTTGAATCGTCAGTAATTGTATCTCCCTGGTGAGTATCTCGCTGATCTTTTTGAGCCTATCTATAGGATTCCGCATCTCCAGTAGTTCTTGTGCCTGCTCAGTCTTAAGTCCCAGGTTGGCAGATATCATGTCTGCAAGCTTACCTGGGTCATCCATATTCTCGACGGCAATCATAATATCTGGAGGCGCAGGTTTCCCCAAAGAGATAGTCTTCTCTAACTGAGCTTTAACATTTCTCATTAAAGCCTCATTTTCAAGGGTCAACGTTCCAATATCTTCATCATAAATCTTCTCTATCTCTGCAGACAGAAAGGGTTCTGTTTGAGTAAATAGTAATACATTTGCTTTATTCAAACCTTGAACAAGTATCTTAACCCTTCCATCTGGCAGCTTAAGCATTCTTAAAATCATGCAGACTGTACCTGTAGTATAAAGATCATCAGGGGTAGGCAACTCAACATTAACATCTTTTTGGGTAAGGATTAAAATCATCCTGTGAGTATTCAGGGAATTATCAATCGCCTTTATCGAGATCTCTCTTCCCACAAAAAGGGGTATGATCATAAAAGGGAAAACAACAATATCCTTAACAGGTAAAATTGGAAGCACGTCGGGTATTTGAATCTCTTTACTGTTGGCGTCTTTGCCTGTTTCGCTCATTCTATTATCTACCTCCATCTTTAACTTCCTTGCTCTATCTTTATTTTAATTAGTTTATCCTTTAATTTGGGAAACTTTATGGTTACAACTCCATTTTCATAATAGGCTTTACCTGCCACTGTATTTACAGGTATGGGTATTCTTATAACTCTTCTTGCAGTTTTTATATTCCGCTCTATGCATAAATAAGTATGTCTTGTGTCTGTGGATTCTTTATTTTGGGTAATCCATAATCCTTCGATAATTAAAAGATCCTCATAGATCTTTAATGATATATTTTCAATATCAATTCCTGGTAGATCTATTTTAAATATCAACTCTTCTTCTGTTTCATAAAGGTCTATAAGAGGCTCTTTATAGGCTTTAACTTCATAGAAAAAAAGGCTTCTTTTCATGAGAAGGACCTAACTTTATCTAATAAAAATTCCTTAAATGCCTTTGATAATTCATTGTTAGAGAGAGCAAAATCTACGGTTGCCTTTAAATATCCCAGTTTATCACCGGCATCGTATCTCCTGCCTTTATAAAGATAGCCATACAAATTAGTCCTTTCCAAAATACCAGATAAACCATCTGTAAGCTGTATCTCTCCACCGACTCCTGGGCTAAGCTTCTCAAGCACTGGAAATATTTCAGGCGTGAGGATATACCTACCCAAAATAGCAAGGTTAGAAGGTGCTTTGGATGGAACAGGTTTCTCAACAAGTCTTTTAATCTTGTACATGCCATTTTCTGCTTGAGCATCTACTATGCCATAAAGACTTACATCTGCCTCGGGCACCTCAACTAAAGCAATCACTGGACATCTTTTTTTATCATAAATATTTATCATATCTACTAAAAGAGTGCTGGTAGGTTCTATAAGATCATCGCTAAGTATCACTGCAAAAGTATTATCTCCGACAAAGGGCTTAGCACAAAGTATAGCATGCCCTAAACCAAGAGGAGCTTTTTGCCTTATGTAACCAAATTTAATATCATTGAGCTTATGAATCTCGTCAAGCTGCTTTGTTTTCCCTGATAACTTTAATTTCTCCTCAAGTTCATAGGCAACATCAAAATGATCCTCGATAGCTCTCTTATGTTTTCCAGTGATTATAATAAACTCATCTATCCCGGCTCTAATAGCTTCTTCAACCGCATATTGAATCAAAGGTTTATCTACTATTGGTAACATCTCCTTTGGTGAAGCCTTTGTTGCGGGCAAGAATCTGGTCCCAAGACCTGCAGCTGGAAGAACGGCTTTCTTTATCACTCTTTGATTGTTCATGAATATCACTCACAAATATATCAAACAGAATTTTATTTAAAAGTTTATCAACTTTAACTCTTCAATCTTTGCTTTCATATCTTGTGCCTCCATTATAGAGCTCCCGACAAGTATACCATCAAAAGAGGCTTCATAAAGCTTTTTAACATCAGCTCCACATTTGATCCCGCTTTCTGCTATCACTATTCTGCCTTCAGGGATATATTGCTTTAATCTCAAAGAATTAGATAAATTAATATCAAAAGTTTTCAGATTTCGATTATTTATACCTATGATATTAGCATTTATAGCAATGGCCTTATCTAAATCGTCCTCGTCATGTATCTCAAATAAAACTGCTAAACCTAACTCAGAGGCGATATGGTAATATTCCCCAGCCTGACTTTTTTCTAAAATAGCCGAAATGAGCAATATAGCATCTGCCTTATTGATTCGAGACTCATAAATTTGATACTCATCTATTATGAAATCTTTTCGTAATAGAGGTTTATTTGATAAAACCCTTACCTGAGTAAGAAAGCTAAGGTCACTTTTAAAATATTCCTCTTCTGTAATAACAGAGATAGCATCGACAGGGCTATTTTCGTATATTTCAGCAATCCTAATAATATTAAAATCCCCTTTTAAAATCCCCTTAGTGGGGGAAGCTTTTTTTATCTCAGCTATAAGTTTTATTGAAGATCCTACCTTTTTAATAGATGATGAAAAGTCTAGTGGTGGGGGCATATCCCTTGCTCGAGCTTTGAGTTCTCTAAGAGGTTCTTTTGTTTTTAAATAATTGAGCTTCTCTCTTTTAGTTTTTACTATCTGCCAGATTAAATCCATAAACAGAATATTATATTATATAATATCCTAAAATTTTTAATAACTACATTTCTAATGATAAGGAACAACATGAACTGTCAAACTTTTAAATTTCAAGGTAGTATAATTGTATAGAAAACATGTTATAAAAAGAAAGTTCTGTATTGAGTGAGGAATGTCCTTTAGTTCTCTGTTATTTCGATCTCATTTGAAAGAACCTCATTTGGCATCTGCTCGAAGGGTTTATAGCAAAAATCCATCTTTATTCTATACTTTCCATTTTTAATATCCTTTGGTATGTAGAAATATATAAACCTCGAAGTTCTTCTATCATTTATCATAAAGCACTCTTCTTTGCCATGATGTTCAACAGCTAAGGTGATAGAAACTGTATGGTCCTTTTGAGAGATCAAAAATAAACTATTTTTTATACCAAAACCAAAATCGCTAATTGAAGATAAAGAAAGCCTGACTTTTTCACCATTCTTATATCTATCATATTCAGTCGACAAATAGATTTTACGATTATAGTCGCTCTCGCCCGTATGAACTTTAGAAGTATGAGCTTCCCAGAAGCGCGGTCTTCCTGAATCCAAATGAATTACATCTCCTCCGTAGTGCCCTACACCGCAACACTGATGCTCCTTAACAATATGCCATAGCCTTTTCCCATCTATACCTTCAATGTAAAAATCAACAGCCATGCCGTCTATATGAGTGCTTGTCCTTGCAGTATTACCGCCCTTTTTTCTTATTTCAGCATTATAATCTTCTGAGCGATATCCTGATTTAATCATTATTGTTTTACCTGGTGCAACAAGGTCGGAGAAGTAATCCAGAAGAAAAATTAATCGCAAAGATACATTTTCACCTTTTAGGGCAGTAGGGAAGTTAAATACCTCATCTATCCTTTCAAAGGAGCTCCTGTTCAAAGTGCCATCTGCTCTCAAAAGAGCGACATTTGCTTCTTTACCAGTTATAACATTTTTGATGTGCAACTTACCATCACCCATAAAGAAAAATCTTTTTTTATCAAGATCTTTTTGATCAAATTCTGCACAAACACTTGAAACAATAAGAAAGAGGGGTAATAATTGATATAATAACAAAAAGCGGAATAAATTATAGTAGATGGTCAGTCTTATTGTACTCATGGTACATATTTTGTATTTAACGCTCTATCTTTCCATAAATTTTATACCATAAAAACAGCAAGTTAGCAAAACTATATAAACAACGATGAATGAAACTAAAAGTTTCTACTCATTAAATGGCATAATATATGTAAGATGACCAATCTAATAGGGATAGTATATCAATCTATCAAAGCGGTAAAGTCTTTTAAGCTAAGAACTTTTTTCTGTTTGATAAGTATAGCTCTTGGAATTTCTGCCATTACCACCATCGTAGCCGCTGTTGAAGGAGCTTATAAAAAAGCCTTTGAGATTGTAGCAAGGTTTGGTCCTGACTCTCTTCTCGTCTTTAGTGGTGGTGATGAAGCAAGAGCTTTAGGCTTGAGACCAAAAACTATCACACTCAGTGAAGTGGATGCGGTAAGAGAAACTTTTAGTCGGGCCTATCTCGTAGTCCCGATGACTTCGGTTAGAGGTGTTAGCATATCTTATAAAGAACGGAAATATCAGACCCTCGTTTTAGGTTCAACCAGTGACTATAGTAGGGCTTGGTCATGGCCGGTAATGCAAGGTTCAGATTTCACCGACGAGGATGTAAAGGGATTGAGGAATGTAGGACTCATAGGACAACATTTGATGAGAGAATTATTTGGAGACGAAGATCCTGTTGGCAAGTATGTTTTAGTTAAAGGTCTTCCTGTTCAAATCGTTGGCGTATTATCAGAAAGAGGAACATCTCCAGCTGGAGAAAACTTAGATGACAGAATCATAATGCCCATTACAACAGTCATGAAAAAGATTCAAAATGAGAATAAATATATAACTGCTTTTAGAGCAAGATTTGTCGATCAAGAAAACTTATATAGTCATGCTGAGGAGCTTAGAATTTTTTTAAGACTAAAACATAATCTCGATGCAGCTGAACCAGATGACTTTAGAATTGTGACACCAAAAGACATAGTGAGATTTCTTGTTGCTCTAACAGGTTCTCTGGTGACCTTTTTAGGAGTAACTGGTATTATGTCTCTAATTGTAGCAGGTTTTGTCCTAACTAACCTTTTTCTGCTTTCAGTAAAAGAAAGAACTTCGGAGATAGGAATAAGGAGAGCAACAGGAGCTAAAAAAAAAGATATTTTATTTCAATTTTTGGGTGAATCAATAATAATCACTTCTATCGGAGGGCTCACAGGTTTCTTGCTTTCTTTGCTTGCATCAGAGTTGCTTACTTATCTTGCACAATTTCCTATCCACTTTTCATGGAAAGCCTTTGTAGTGAGCTTTCTTCTTTCATGGATAGTTGGTATTGTCTTTGGCTTACAGCCTGCTCGAAAAGCCTCTAACCTCAACCCTATTGAGGCTATTAAGGGATGATAAGACTTTTTTTGAATATCAGGATCGCATTCAGATCTCTGAGCAACTTTAAATTAAGAACAACACTTGCAATGCTTGGAGCTTTTTTGGGTACTTTTTCCTTGATAGTTGTCTCTAATCTATCGGAAGCACTCTCTAAAAAAACTGAAATAGAAATATCAAAGCTTGGTGAAAATCTTTTAATAGTTAGAAGTGGCCTTGTAAGAAGGGTTGGAACAGCAACAAATCTTATTAGTGAGGCTACAAATCTAACTATTGCTGATGCTTTAGCAATAAAAGAGAGTTCATTATATGTAGACGATGTAGCCCCTTCGGCAAATAAAGTATTCCCTATTAGATATAAACATGTAACTCTTAATTCAGTACTCGTTATGGGGGTAACTCCAGAATACACCACTATAAGAAATTTTCAGGTAGAAAGAGGGAGTTTTTTTACTAATGAAGATAATGATAAACTGGCTAAGGTAGCTGTTATAGGTAAAAAGGTAGCTGACAGACTATTTGGTGAAGAAGACCCGTTAGGTAAAAATATCCTAATTTTTAGAGTACCATGTCAAATCATTGGGATATTAGAGGAGAAAGGCGTAGACGTATCAGGATTCGATCAGGATAATCAAGTTTTTGTTCCTCTTAATACCTTTTTAAAGGCTTTTGTCAATAAGAGATACATAAACAACATATCTGTCAAAGTAATTTATAACGAATGGACTTCAGAAGCAAAAACTGAGATTACAAATATTTTGCGCAAAAGACACAAAATAGTTGGTGAGAAAAAAGATGATTTTACGGTAATTGATTTGAAAGATGTCGTAGCTTTACGCACTCAAGCTATGGATATGATCAGAGTCTTAGGGAGAATAGCTTCTTTGATTTCTTTTATAATAGGTGGTTTAGGAATCCTCTCTATCATGATTTTGATAGTAAATGAAAGAAAGACTGAGATTGGCATTAGAAGAGCCTTAGGTGCGAGGAAAAGAGATATACTTCTTCAGTTTTTAGTGGAGTCTTCAACAATCTCATGGGTTGGAGGTACGGCTGGACTCTTGATGAGCATTATAGCAAGCCTAATAATATTTAAAATCACTGATTTACCAATAGCTATATCTATTTTTGGGCTCTTTATAACACTTGTAGCCACAATCCTTATAGGGGTTCTGGCCGGACTTTATCCTGCTAAAAAAGCTATAGAAATTCAGCCTGTAAATATCATCAAGGGTTAAAAGCATATCCCAAGACGAATTTTCAGGAAAAATAGCTTAACTTTGTTATTTCTATGTTCTTGTAATTACTTTAACAATCACTTTAAACTTAAAAAATCATTGAAATTTCCTCTTCCATACTTTTAACAATCTTTTCACCCATCAAACGTCCTTCGAGACAAAATATCTTTTCTCTTAGGTTTTTAATCACCAAAGTTTTACTCTTTTAAATGCTAATCTTGCATGATAAAGCCAGTCTTTTCTTAGTGCTGATTTTCAGAATGAAAGTTTTTACTTTTCTAAAAACTAATAAGTTCCCCCTTACACTTTCAAAGGCTCTTAAGACATTTCTCATCCAATGTTTCATCGTCTCATTGAGTAACAATTCGATCCATGCACCTATTAGGATATCTGAAAGTACCAGCCATAGAAAGAGCTCATTTATCCAAATAAAACTATAAGGTATATAAAAGTAGATTTTTTAAATAACACCCTTCTAAGGAGAAAATTAAGATCATTTAAGGCTACTGTGTAAGGTTGAGTTTTAGCCGAAATTTAATAATTTAATTATAATATAACTTCTCGCAGAACTCTCTTTTTCTCTTGACTGGAATTTGTATGTTCAAATTGAGTTCAATTTTTCATAAAACTTAGGCTGTAATAGAATATACTTTTTATCTACAATGTCTATTTCACCCTCTTCAATTAGCCTATGGAGAAGACGAGTGACCATCTCCCTTGATAGAGAAACATAGTTTGCGATATCCCTATGACTTAACCTTAGCATTATTAGAGTTCCCCCGGCATCTTTAGCGCCATAGCTCTGGCTTACTATATTGAGAAGTGCTCTAATTCTATCTATAGCATCACTATAACCTAAAACCTTGATAATTAACCAAGCTTCTCTAAGTCTTTTGCAAAGCATATTAATTAATCTACCTTAAAAACCTTTAATTAAAAACCTTTAATTTTGTAAAAAAATAAGTCTTAAAAATCAGTTTTAATCATACCATACCATCAAGAAATTCTTAACTTTTTAATTAATAGACTACCTCTCTTTTAATATAGAATTGTTCTTTTGAGAATTAATCTAAATCAATAATTACAGAATATAGCTTATTTTAAAATTTTTATGGAGACTTAAAAAACTCTTAAATGATTCTTTATGTAGGCAAAAGCTTATACTGAACTAATCTTAAAAAGAGGGATAGCTACTTTTTAGCATTAAAAGAGTTATTCAATAGGTTTCAAAAATTCGATACCTACTTGGCGTGTCGGTGGCTCTCAAGTTTTATCAATCTCACTTTGCCTAAGAGTGAGAGTGTTACAGGCATATTCGGTGGAGGAACATTTAGAAGAAGTATGGAGCCGATATCAAAATTAGATTCAGTACCCAGAGTTCTTATTCTAATCCCACCACTGCTTATATCAAGAATACCAGCAGTCCTTAGAAATCTCTCAGGTAAGGGAAAGTTTTTCTCCAAAAAAAGGCGATAACTCAAAGTGTGATAATATTTAATGCGCTCTGACTTTCTTTTTTCTTCAGATATAACCATATATTGTTATTCAGGTGAACTAATTTATATAATATTAAAGTTATTTTATGGAAAGATCAAAGGGTTCATGAGAAAATATTATTTTTTAAAGGTTTCAATAATTTTTTTTATTATCATTTTTTCTATTGCAAACGATGTCTTAGCTGATGAGTCAGAGGTTTCAAAAGATTCCATCGATTTGCTCACACGAGCAAGTCAGGCCATGGCCGAAATAGTCTCAGCTGTTAGACCTGCAGTGGTTAACATTTTTACAACAAAAACAATTAAAGCTCAGGGTATACCTCACCCTTTTTTTGATGATCCTCTCTTTAGAGGGTTTTTCGGTGATGATTTTGGACAAAGGGATAAGAGAGAGCATCGAGTAAAAAACTTAGGTTCGGGGGTAATCGTTGACAAAAATGGCTATATTCTTACTAATAATCATGTAATAAAAGGAGCTGAAGATATAAGGATACGTTTATCAGATAGAAGAGAATTTAAAGGCAAGGTAATTGGCACAGACCCTAAGACCGATTTAGCTGTAATCAAAATAGAAGCGGATCGACTACCCACAATTAAATGGGGTGATTCAGATAAATTGAGAGTTGGTGAGATGGTAATAGCTATAGGTAATCCTTTTGGACTCCAACAGACAGTTACTTCAGGCATTATTAGTGCAACAGGAAGGGCTAATGTAGGAATTGCCGATTATGAAGATTTTATTCAGACTGATGCCGCTATTAATCCGGGCAATTCAGGTGGAGCATTGGTAAATATGAAAAGTGAGTTGATAGGTATTAATACAGCTATTTTTAGCACATCCGGAGGGTTTCAGGGGATTGGCTTTGCCATTCCAAGCAATATGGCAAAAGCTGTTTTGGAAAGTCTTATTAATAGAGGTAGGGTAGTCAGAGGATGGCTGGGAGTAACTGTTCAGAATATAACTCCTGAATTGGTTCAGCATCTAAAGTTTAAAAGTGATAGGGGTGTCTTAGTGACAGATGTAGTTGAACAAAGTCCGGCTTTTAAGGCAGGCTTAAAGAGAGGTGATCTCATCATCGAGTTTGATGGTAAAGAAGTTTATGATCCCACTATTCTTAGAAATTTAGTGGCTAATTCAACTCCTGGCAAAGATGTTTATATTAAATTGATAAGAGGAGAATCTATCAGGAATGTTAAAGCTACTATTGCTGAACTACAGGAGAAGCAATTTACTGTTAGAGAAAGTAGCGATTTTCTAAGAGGGTTAACCGTCCGGAATATCTCTATAGATATGAGAAAAGCTTTGCAACTTCCGGAAAATGTGAAGGGAGTCATAGTAACTGATATTGCTGCTCATAGTATTGCAAGCAGTTTTTTAAAAAAGCACGACGTAATTACAGAGATAAACGGCAGAAGAATTAAAAATCTGGTTCAGTATAGAGAATTAATCCTTAATCTCAAAGGTCTCAGTAAGGCAACCCTGGTAGTTTATAGAAATGGTTCTTTTATTAAGATGAACGTTCCTTTGAGGTAAAACAAAACTCTTATAAGTTTAGCTTTCTAAAGAATTTTTAGATATGTGCGATAAAGATAAGCCAAAATTAAGGTCTTTTTTCTCAAACCTCCAAGTAGAAATGCCTTTTTATAGGAAATTTTATTTACTTCTCAAAAACAACGTGATTAAACTCTATAGAGGGAAAATTTGCTGTAACAATTATGGAGAACCAGGTTGTTGACAGATCTCACGCAAAGTTACTGGTAAGTAACTTACAAAGTTTATTATTGGAGAGTCCTAAAAAACATGTTAGATAAAGATTACCTTTTACCTATTGACGCATTGAATCTAATAATAAATAATGTCACAAAAAAGGTTTTAAGAGTGGAAGTATTGAAAATAGAGGAATGTTACAATCGTATTTTGGCTGAAGATATTTACTCCCCTGAGTATTTACCTGCTTTTTCTCGTTCAACTGTTGATGGATATGCTGTAAGTTCTGAAGATACCTATGGTGCCTCAGAAAGTGCACCAGCTTATCTAACGGTAAAATATGATATACCTATGGGAGTGGTACCTGACTTTAAGATTGGCAAGCTTGAAGCGAGCACAATTGCAACTGGTGCGATGTTACCAGACGGTGCAGATGCTGTTGTTATGTTAGAAAATGCTCAGATAGTCTCTAACAATATGATCGAAGTTATTAAACCAGTCGCCAGTGGTGAGAATGTCATTCAAAAAGGAGAAGATTTTAAGAAAGGCGAGTTAATCGTCAAAAAGGGAAGTAAATTGAGAGCTCAAGAAATTGGCGCTCTTGGAGCCGTTGGTATTACCAATATAAAAGTTTATAAGAAACCTGTTGTATCAATAATCTCTACCGGTGACGAGATCATCCCCCATTACTTGCCTGCAACCCCTGGTAAAATCAGAGACATCAATTCTTTAACATTGGCAGGCTTTGTTCAAGACAGTGGTGGAATTGCTGTAAAAGAAGGAATCGTTATTGATGACTATAAAATGATAAGGAATATCATCGAAAAAGCACTGATGTCATCAGATATGGTCTTGATTAGTGGTGGAACCTCAGCTGGCACAAAGGATATGGTTTCACAAATAATCAATGACATAGGGAAACCCGGCGTACTTTTTCATGGATTATCGCTAAAACCTGGTAAACCTATGATAGGAGGAGTTATAGATATTATTCCCATCTTTGGGCTGCCAGGACATCCCGTTGCAGTAGTCATTTGCTTTGACCTTATAGTTAAACCAGTCTTAAATTTTTTGTTAGGAGTCCAGAATGATAGATTTCCTAATAAAACAATTATAGCAAAGATAGCAAAAAATGTAGCATCTACTGCAGGTAGAGAAGATCATATAAGAGTATTCATCGAAGAGAGGGATACCGGATTTATAGCTCATCCTATATTAGGCAAATCAGGTTTAGTCTCTTTGTTACTTAAAGGTGATGGCACTGTTGTCATTCCACCTCATAAAACTGGACTTGATGCCGGCGAAGAAGTAGAGGTCAGAGTATATTAATCTTAATGGATTATGATAGTATTGAACAATTAAACCTGGAGATGATATTTAAGGAGGATTTATGCAGGTCCTAATTTTATATTATTCAAGGGGAGGCAACACTAAAAAGCTTGCCGAAGAGATTGCAAAAGGAGTTAAATCAACAGGCGTTACAGCTCTTCTTAAGAGCACTCAAGAGGTAACAAAAGAGGATTTTTTGAACTCCGATGGTATAATTGCTGGTTCTCCAGTCTATTTTGGAGTCATGGCTGCAGAACTAAAAAAAGTCTTTGATGATTTCGTAGGATTACGCAAGAAAATGGAGAATAAAGTTGGTGCAGCTTTCGCAACAGGTGGACACCATACAGGAGGAAAGGAGACAACCATACTTTCTATCTTAACTTGTATGCTTATCTATGGAATGATAATTGTTGGAGATCCTATGTCTGCATCGGGGCATTATGGTGTAGCTTGTGTAGGTTCTCCAGATGCCAGTGCCTCTGATGATGGCTTTAAACTCGGTGTTAGAGTAGCTGAGCTTTGCAAAAAACTTGCTAAATAAAGGCATTAAGATTGACTTTTAAGTCGGTTTGAATTCCAAAAGGGTCTTAAAATAAAGATAGTCTGATCTATTAAGCATGCACCAAGCTTGTTTTCGATAACAAGTAAATAATAGATTTTAGTAAAGCAGTTATTTCAGCAATCTCTTAATTTTAAGGCTTTTTTTAATTATTGTATATACAGAAGGAGAGTGCAAATTGCTCTCTCCTTCACATAGTTAAAAACTAATCAAAAGAAAGATTTTATCTAACTAAATCACTTTTAGTGAGGATAGTTCCTTGAGTGCTTGTAACTATTTCCTCTAAGGGTATCTCTTTCCTAGTAATATCTAAAGCCTTTTCAATTAATTTAGGAAGTTTAGAACAACAGGGCACTTCCATTGTAAGTGTTATAATCATCTTTATATTTGCTATCTTGAATATCTCAGCAAGCTTTTAGATATAATCTCCTTTATCGTCTAACTTTGGACATCCAACAAGAAGTATCTTACCCTTTAAAAAATCTCTATGAAAGCCAGGATAAGCAAAAGCTGTGCAGTCAGCGGCAATTAAAAAGATTGGCTTCTTTAAGAAAATGTGCTGTAGGAGGTAATAATTTGAGCTGAATAGGCCAATTAGTTAACTTAGAAGTAGTATGAGGGTTTTCATGTTCATCTGTCTCATTAAAAACCTCTTTCAAAGATACTATAGTCATGGATGGACGGCAAGGTTTCTCATTATTGATCTCACTCATAGTTTTATGTCTTAAATATTCCTCAACAGCTCCGGGGTCAAATTCTTCAGCTTCTCTCTCAACAATCTTTAAAGCTGACTTTGGACATTCTCCTAAACAGGCACCAAGCCCGTCGCAGTAGATCTCAGATACGAGACGAGCTTTTCCATCCACTATCGTTATAGCTCTCTCAGCACAAGCCTGCAAGCACTCTCCACAACCATCACAGAGTTTTTCGTCTATCTCAATAATCTTTCCTTTCATTTTCATCTCTTTCTCTTTTTTTGAATTTTATTATAAAAAGTTTTTTAAATAAGCAACCGTTAGCAAAATACCTTATTATCGTTTGAAAACTAAATTCTTTGAATAGCTTTTCATAAGAAAATCCTTTATAAGCTTATTTTAAAAATCTCTTTCCAATCTTTTTACCAGTTCTGGTTCTTAATTCACTATCTATTTTTGCTCCTATTTCGGTATTGTCCAAGCTTTTTGCCTTGATCTCATATTCAAGTGTTGCCAATTTATCAGCATCAGATAATATTTTGTAATTTATTAACAATCCTTCAATACCTTCCTCAGCTTTATTTTCTTCTATTAATCTTATTAATCTGCATACCTCACTAATCATTTCTTCCTTAGCGTGGAGTTTTACCAGAATATCCTTGCAGACATTCTGATTCTCTTCAGTGGTTGAACCTAAGCCATAAAAGTAAGAAGCTAACAAAACTACTGCAGGATCAGCTATCTCCTCTTTTAGAATTTCTTCAGCATATTTAACCCTTTTTAAAACCTGTTTTAGTTTCTTGAAATTAGTTTTTAAATATTTCTTCACCTCTATCCCAACCCTATCTTTTAAAAGTTCTTCTCACAATGCCAGTAATTCAGTTGGTAAAGAACCCAAGCACTGCTCGGCATATCTACAATAAGCTGCACAACCAAAATTCATCTTTGGGTTCACAAATTCATAGTCACACTTTTTACATATCCGTGTAGGCTCATCTTTAAAAAACTCAACACTATAACCGCATTTAGGGCACTTAACATCGTATATTGCGTTAAAATCCCAGAAACCTGTATCTTGACCAGGGCATCGAAGAGTTGCCATATCATTGTCTCCTTTTATTTGATATAAATAGACGAATTTAAATGTCGCAATTAAAAAATTTTTAGCCTCAAATAGCTTTTAAATCCTAGTCTCGGTCTGGATCAAAATTAACATTTGTATGAGTTGAGAATAGGGCTTTGACTGTAAAAATATTTATTTTGGGTCTAAAAATTGAGTTTTCTTGCCTCATTTGCATATAAAGATAACACCTTAAGCCTATATAACAGCAAATCTTGTAAAGTTGCTACATAGGGCTGTTTACTGCATACCCCCGTTTGTGTAAAGTCTGTTCCTTTTGCAGTCTGCTAGCATTGATAGCAAAACATCTCAGGTTGAGTCATTGTAAATAGCCTCCCCTAATTCATTTCTTATATCGATTATATTGTGTTCTCTTTCGATAAGCTTTGACTTAAGTCAAGAAAGGAAAGAATAATCATCTTGCGGTATTAACTGTATAAGCTCTCTTAATGGCGTGGCTGAGTCAACCGTTATCGCATATTTTACCCTTCTGTCTCTAAGTCGTTTAATCAATTAGAGAGAATTATTTCCCCATCCTTTACAAGAAGATGAGATTGTGGTATAAAAGCTTTCTAAGATAAGAAAGAAATGAGAAATGAAAGAGGATATGTAAGAAAGATGGTGTCTTTAAAAACCCGTGCCCCATTTTTCTACTCTCTTTTTTATTGCTTCATCAAGGATTTTAAGAAATTGTTTACGCGAAATGAGTCTTGCGCCAAAACTCATTAGATGTTTTGTTTGAACTTGACAATCTATGATAACAAAGCCCCAACTCTTCAGTGATTCAACAGTTTTAACGAAGGCAACTTTAGATGCATTGCTCATTTTTGTAAACATTGATTCACCAAAAAATACTCCTCCAATAGCAACTCCATAAAGCCCCCCAACCAACTCACCATTATACCAGCTCTCACAGGAATGAGCATAATTTAGTCGGTGGAGGTCTATGTATGCATCTATCATCTCTTCAGTGAGCCATGTACCTTTGGAACCTCTACGTTTAATCGTAGCACAGTTTCTAATTACTTCCTCAAAGGCTTTGTCGGTTGTAATTGTGAAGATTTGCTTTTTTATTATTTGTTTTAAACTTCTTGAAACATGAAGTTCTTCTGGAAACAAGACTAAACGAGGATCTGGGGACCACCAAAATATAGGTGAAGACTTAATGTACCAAGGGAATATCCCCATAGAATATGCCAGTAAGAGTCGTTCACAACTTAGATCACCCCCTACAGCAAGTAAACCATCTTCATCAGCTAAGTAGGGAGGTGGAAAAACAAGATCATCAGAGAGCCTAAATACAGGCATATAATTCTTCAATTATAGGGTTATTAATAAAAATGAAAAGACTTATTCTTATGATATTTTATTTCAGTTAACAAAATTATCTTCAAAAACTATGCTCTTGACCAGGGAAGATACCCTCTTCCACTTCTTTCTTGTATAACTTTATAGCCTTAATGCACTCCTCCTTAAGGTTTGCATATCTTTTTGCAAATTTTGGAAGAAATCTATCGAATAATCCTAAAACATCGTGTAATACCAGTATTTGCCCATCGCAGTATGGTCCAGCCCCGATCCCGATCGTTGGAATTGAGAGTTCTTCCGTTATTCTTTTAGCCAGTTCTGAAGGTATCGCCTCAAGTAAAAGCGAGAAAGCACCGGCATCTTCTAATATTTTAGCATCTTCTAATAATCTTTGAGCTGACTCTTCTGTTTTCCCCTGCACTTTGTATCCACCCATTCTGTGAATGGCATGAGGGGTTAACCCTATATGTGCCAGTACAGGTATCTCTGCTCTGGTCAAAGCCTTTACGATCTGCTGTACCTCTCTGCCCCCCTCTAATTTGACCGCTTGAGCTCCGCCCTCCTTAAGGAATCTACCAGCATTTCTAATAGCTTCTTCAGTGCTTATCTGGTAGGACAGATAGGGCATATCTCCGATCACAAGAGCTTTTGTGGCAGCTTTAGAAACCATCTTGGTATGATAAATCATCTCATCCATTGTGACAGGAAGAGTATTCTCGAGTCCTTGTACAACCATTGCAACAGAATCGCCTACGAGAATAGCATCGATCTCAGCTTCATCTACTATCTTAGCTAAAGGGTAATCATAAGCAGTAAGTAATACTATCTTCTTTTTTGCTTGTTTCTTTTTAAAAAAATCATGAATTGTTGTTTTCATCTTTTGCTAACCTTAAAGCCTTTAGATTTAATTGTAAATATTTACCTCCGTCCCACTCATTTATTGTAGGGCAGAAGACCGCATCAACAATTGTATTATTCGCAAAGATTTCTACATGACTCCCTAAGGTAAAACCTATGCTATCAAGACTCCTGCCATTCTGCCTAAGATAGAGTTTTAAGTGATTATTTCCTACGACTCTTGGATTAATAGCTTCAAGTCTTTTTGCACCAAGCAAAGGTTCTTCATTTCCATACCCATAGGGTTCTAAACTTAGTATTTCACTGACTATTGAATGGTCAATATCTGATAAATTAACTGCTACATCAATATCTAATGTTGGTATTAAATCGTCCGCTCCGAGAGTTTCTAAAACCACTTGATCTATCCTTTTTTTAAATCCTTCTAAATTAGCTGTATCTAAGATTACTCCTGCTGCCTGTTTGTGTCCTCCAAAGTTTAAAAGAAGGTCTTTGCTTTCTTCAAGACCCCTATGAATATTAAAAGGAGGTATGCTTCTGCAAGAACCTTTTGCGAGACCATCCTTTATGCTAAAAAGGAAAGTCGGTCTATAGTATATTTCTGCAATTCTTGAAGCTACTATCCCAATAACTCCTGGATGCCAACTTTCTGAGCTAAGCACTATAGCATTGCCTAATGAATCACAGGAGTCGATCTCCCTTTTTACTTCTTGAAAAACAATCTCTTCGATCTCCTGTCTTTGAGCATTCAATTCATTTAGCCATTTAGATAATTCTTCTGCTTCAGCCTCCGATTTTGTAGTTAAGAGCCTTACAACATCATTCGCATCCGCAACTCTCCCAGCAGCATTTATTCGTGGGATAATAACAAAATTTAAAAAAGTTGACTTAAAGAAATCTGTCCTTAATCCTGCAATTGCTTTTATCGCTCTAATACCAACTCTGTTGCCTGATTGCAAAAGGTTCAAACCTTCTTTTGTGAAGACTCTATTGTCTCCCAAGAGAGGAACTACATCAGCTGATGTCCCAACAGCTACAAGGTCTAAAAGTTCATAAATGTAATCTATCTTGCCAAAAAGAGCATGCACCACTTTAAAAGCTACCCCTGCACCAGATAAAAAAGTCTGATTATGAGACCAATTATCCAGCTTAGGGTCAACTATTGCGATAGCATCTGGTAAAAGTAAAGAGCTGTCATTTTGCTTGAGAGGTTCGTGATGATCAGTTATTATGACGTCGATACCACATTTTTTAGCCCTTAAAACACTCTCTATAGCTGTAATACCACAATCAACAGTGATAATTAGTTTAGCACCGATGGTTAGGGCTTTTTCAATCGCTCTTTTGCCGAATCCATACCCATCTATCATTCTATTGGGTATAAAATACTCAACTTCTATTGATAATTTTCTAAGTCCTTCGTAAAGAATTGAGGTAGCAGTTATCCCATCAGCATCGTAATCTCCACATATCAAGACCCTTTCTTTATTCTTTTTTGCTAACATAATTCTATCCACAGCGCTTTTCATACCCGAAAGTTCAAAGGGATCAGAAAGTTTAGTCACCAGAGGATTAAAAAAATAATCAATCTGCTCAGGGGTTTTCAGTCCTCTATTTATTAAAATTTGTGCACAGATGGGTGAAACTGAAGCTATTTTGGAGATGTACTCAACAAATTCAGGATTTGTTTTACTAATACGCCATTTACGTTTTAAAACGTCATAGAGCATCAAATTTCAATGAAGCCAAATTTATATTATTTTTTACGAATTATAGATCGCTGTTTTTTCGTCAAGAGGATGACTATAGGGCTCGCTATAAATATCGATGAATATGTGCCTATTGCTATTCCTATTAAGATGGCTAAGGCGAAGTCATGGATTACTTCACCTCCAAAAAGAAAAAGGGCTAAAGCTGCTAAAAAAGTAGTTAGAGAGACTATTATTGTTCGAGAAAGAACCTCATTAATACTTTTGTTTATTATTGTTTCTATAGGGTCTTTTAATATTTTTTTGATGTTCTCCCGTATTCTATCAAATACAACCACAGTATCTGTTAAGGAATATCCTGCAATAGTTAGTAAAGCACTAACAAAAACAAGATTTATCTCTTTATTTAAAAGGTAGAAAATACCAAATACCACTATCACATCATGAAAAGTGGCAAGTGTTGCACCCACCCCAAATTTAAATTGAAACCGCCACGCTACATAGATCAATAATCCTATTGTAGCCATTACAATAGCAAAGAGAGCATCTTTTCTAAGTTTTTGACCAATCTTGGGTCCTATCTCAGTTACAGACTCTATTACAGGTTTTTTATCAGCAAGCTTATTTGAAATGACATCTATAACCCTCTCTGAAAAGACTCCTAACTTCTCTTCCTGTTTTTTTAATCTTATCAGAACTTTATTTTCTACTGGCATGTCTTGCAGATCAAAATCCTTTATCTGCCCTTCTTCAAGGGTCTTACGAACTTGTGCAAGCTCAATCTTTTCAGAAAATTTAGCCTGAATTGCTGTACCGCCAACAAAATCAATACCCATATTTGCATTCCCAAGAATTGTTTGTAAAAGGGCAAAGAGCCCTATTATAACTAATACTCCTGATAATACAAAGGTATACTTCCTTTTACCCATGAAATCAATTTTTGTGTTCTTAAGTAGCTCTATCATATACTTAATCTCTTTATGTCTCTCCCTGAATATATAATGTCAAAAACAGTTTTTGTACCAATAAGGGCTGTAAAAAGATTTATTGCTATACCAAGACTCAGAGTTATTGCAAAACCTTTAATTGGACCTGTGCCGAATTGGAACAAGACCAAAGCTGTTATTAGAGTTGTGACATGGGAATCAAAAATTGTCCAAAAAGCCTTTTTATAACCTGACTCTATGGCAGCTTTTGGGGTTTTACCTGCTCTTAACTCTTCTCTTATGCGCTCGAACATTAAAACATTTGAGTCTACGGCAATACCTATCGCAAGAATAATCCCAGCTATACCTGGCATTGTAAGAGTAGCATTTAATGAAGCCATAGCACCTAATAAAAAAATAATGTTAAGGAAGACTGCAAAATCAGCGATTAAACCAGATAGCTTATAATAAATGATCATGAATCCAATAACTAAAATTGCAGCGACGATACCAGCCAATTTTCCAGCTTCAATTGAATCTTGACCTAAGGAGGGACCAACTGTAACATTTTGAAGCATTTTGACTGGTGCTGGTAATGCACCTGCTCGTAAGACAACCGCGAGGTCCTTTGCCTCCTCAAGAGTAAAATTGCCTGTAATCTGAGCATTGCCTCCGCTAATTTTTTCTTGAATTACAGGTGCTGAATAGACATTATTATCTAAAATAATGGCGAGTCTCTTTTTAATGTTCTGAGCAGTTACTTCTTCAAAAATCTTAGCTCCCATAGAATTAAAGGTTAAAGAGACGTAGGGTTCATTGAATCTTTGATCTATATTCACTCTTGCCTCACTGAGAAGGTCTCCTGTAAGAAGAGTCTGTTTTTTGAGAAGATAAGGAATCTTGCTAACAGCTCCTGTCTCTTTATTGACAACCCTTTGAAATAAAATTTCCTCGTCATTATTTATCTTTCCTTTAAATCTATCAATTAGTGCTTTTTCGTCTTCAGGCTTTATTATTGGGGGGAGTTCTGCAGCTATTGGAGACTCATCATTAACAAGTTTGAATTCTAAGACTGCCGTTCTTCCTATTAGTTCAATAGCCCTTTTTGGGTCTTTCACACCAGGTAGCTGGATGACTATTTCGTTGTCAGCCTGCCTGTGAATGGTCGGCTCAGCAACTCCAAACTGATCTATTCTGTTTCTTATTATCTCTAAGACCTGCTCAGATGCAGCTTTTTTTATGTTGTCGATCTCTCTGTCTGTGAATTTATACTTAAGATATTCTTTACTATCAATAAGTGATAAAGTAGGATATGCTTCTTCTATTGCTTTTTTAATTTCGGAAGAATTAGGTGATATTATAATAAACAAATCTTCCTTCTTTATATCTGCTTTTAAATTTTTCTTTTCTAAAAACCCTTTAAGAGTAGTGAGAGCTCTTTCTGTAGCTATATCAACAGCTTTATCCTCTTCTACCTCAAAAACGAGGTGTAAACCACCTTGTAAATCTAATCCTAGGACAATGCCCCTATTTGGCATCACATCTTTCCACCATTTTGGCATATGATCAAAGAGAAATGTATTTGGTAGAAAAAAGACTATTGAAAGGGTAAGAATAAAAACAATCAATAAAATCCGCCATAAAATGCTTCTTCTCATTTAGGAAATAGTCTCCTCTTTAATCTTCGTCAGCAGTGCCTCTAAGAGAAAGTATGTGATTTTTACCCACTTTTATTTTCATATTTTCCCCAACTTTGATAGTAAAGGTTTCTGTTCCGACAGCATCAATAACTCCATAAATACCACCGGTAGTAATCACTTTATCTCCCTTCTTAAGGCTTTCGATCATCTGTTTATGTTCTTTAACCCTTTTCTGCTGAGGTCTAATAAGAAGCAGATAAAAAATCACAATTATAAGAACTAATGGTAAAAGATTAATTAAAAAACTTTCTAATCCTCCTGTCTGACCACTTCCCTGAGGAGGTGCACCCATTGCAAAGGCATTGGAGATTAACCAACCATGAGAAAACATTAAAAACCTCCTTTTTTTCCATTCAATATCTTAATTCTTATAGCTTTAATATGTTAATTTTTACAATACTTATGCTTCTTCAGGATTAACTAATGTAAGTATATGATTCTTTGCAACCCTTACTTTTACATCCTCGCTTATTTTAAGAGTTATAGTATGGATACCAATAGCATCTACAACACCATAAAGCCCACCTGTAGTAATAACTGTATCCCCTTTCTTAAGATTATCCATCATCTTTTTATGTTCCTTTGCTCGCATCTGCTGTGGCCTTATGAGGAGTAAATAGAATATTACGAAAATCACCATTATAGGGAAAAACATCAGGAAGACACTTTCAAAACCTCTTTCTGATGCGCTTTGAGGCGGTGGTCCCATAGCATAAGCCTGTGTTATTAAGTTATAAAAGAAAGGCATTTTAACCTCCTTCGTTTTAAATTTTAATCTTGGATATAACTAAATATAATAACAGTCTTCAATAAAAATCTCAAGACGATGTGGTTACTAGGTAATGTCAATACTTCTGTGTAAATTCCTTTAATGGTTTTCTTCCCCATTGC
>CAYPJO010000022.1:16543-24949 GCA_964411065.1 uncultured Thermodesulfovibrio sp. | reverse complement strand
TCCTTCAAGATTTTACACAGAAGATTTTACGCTACCTAAAATAATTAAAAAACAAAGAGTCCCAATAGAGGAGAAAAAAGATGCAGGTACTTTTAGCTGATTTCAACGATGATTATAGAAGATTAATAAGAAAAACCCTCGAAGAAAAAAGTTGTGTCGTCTATGAAGCTAATAATGGTTTAAAAGCCTTAAATTTAGCAAAATCACATAAACCTGATTTAATAATCTCAGGCGGTTTAATGCCTGAGATGGATGGAATAAAACTTCTAAAAGAAATAAAATCCAATAAAGTTTTAGAAAACACAAGATTTATTTTTCATTCAAATTTTTATAGCGAAGAGAGGGAAAAGAATTTATTAATCTCTTTAGGTGTCGATGCCCTTTTAGGAAGAAAAATTAAAGTGGAGGAACTATGGGATCTAATTAATCAAGTCACAAAATTCCCCATTAGGAGTAACGTGATCTCAGAGGAAGATTTTATAAAAACATATGATGAAATACTTTTTGATAAGCTTTTAAATATTGAATCAAAATCCCGACATGAACGACAACAATCTTTAAATTTGTTTAATAGTATTAGAGATGCCATTATAGTATCAGATGTAAATAGAAATATCATACAGGCAAACCAACCTGCTACAAAGGAAATTTTCGGTTTTGAAAATCAAGAACTAATTGGGAGCAATGCAAGGATTCTTTATGCCGATGAAGCGACTTATAAACTTTTAGGTCAAGAGGTTTTTGATTTTAAACATTATATTAAAGGTAAAATTTTGCATGTAAACGCTAAAAGAAAGAATGGTGAAATTTTCCCTGTAGAAGTATATGCAATGAAACTTATAAATGAAAGGGGTGAAGCAGGTGGCAACATAGCTATTTTTAGAGACATCTCCCAAAGAGTGAAAGCAAAAAAACAACTTCAGAACGTTGATAGACAATTTAAAAATCTTCTCGATGCCTTTCCTGATAGGATTGCTCTAATATCCCCAGATTTGAGAGTTATATGGGTAAACGATTATTCACTTAAATACTTAAATAAGCAAATTGAAGATGTTATTGGAAAGTTTTGTTATGAGTTATGGCATGGACGTACTGAACCCTGTCAAAAGTGTGCTGTAAGAGAGACTTTTAAAACTCTTAAATCCTCAACAATTAATATTACAACCCCTGATAAAAGACTTTGGGAGGTTAGAACTTTTCCAATAAAAAACGAAAAAAACGAATTAATTAGTGTTGTAAGTATATCCAGGGACATAACTGAACATAAGAAATTGGAAGAACAACTCAGGCAAGCACAAAAAATGGAGGCAATCGGACAACTTGCTAGTGGTATCGCCCATGATTTCAATAATATCTTAACTGGAATAATTGGATATGCTACTCTTATTCAATTAAAAATAGAAAATAATAGCCCCGTAAGGCATTACATCGATCTGGTTCTTTCTCTCACCGAAAAAGCCAAGAACCTCACTCAGGGGCTTCTTGCCTTTAGCAGAAGGCAAATTATGAATATTAAACCAGAAAATATAAATGAGATCATAAAAGCTTCTGAGAAAATGTTATTAAGAATATTAAGGGAGGATATCGAGATTAAGACCTACCTTTTAGATCGGGATCTAATAGCTTTGGTAGATGCAAATCAAATCGAACATGTTTTGATTAATTTAGCTATAAATGCTTGCGATGCTATGCCTAATGGAGGTATTTTGACTATAAGTACCGATTTAGTTGATATTGATGAGGATTATGTGAGAACTCATGGATATGGTAAGCCGGGCAAATATATATTAATTTCTGTTGAAGATACAGGTATAGGGATGGCTCCAGCTGTCAAAGAGAGAATATTTGAACCCTTTTTCACCACTAAAGGTACAGGTAAGGGAACAGGCTTAGGTCTTTCAATTGTCTATGGGATTATAAAACAGCTTAATGGCTATATAAATGTATATAGCGAGGTATCAAAGGGTACAACTTTCAAGATTTATCTCCCTGCCTTTAATCTAAAGCCAATAGATTACAAAAGAAAATATGATAGTACAGTTGTTTACACCCTAACTGGCAATGAAACTATACTTTTAGCTGAAGATGAAAAGTTAGTGCGAGATGGAATAAGAGAAATTCTTGAAAATCATGGGTATAAGGTTATAGAGGGCTGTGATGGTGAGGATGCTCTTTACAAATTCAGAGAAAATAAAGATTTCATAGATTTATTAATCACAGATGTAATAATGCCCTTAAAAAATGGCAAAGATGCTTATCTTGAAATGCTTAATGACAAACCAGATTTAAAGGCCCTATTTATGAGTGGCTATACTTCAAATATAATTCATAAAAGAGGAATTCTAAATGAAGGTATCAATTTCATTGCCAAACCCATATCTCCTATAGAGTTTTTGAGAAAAATCAGGGAGATCCTTGATTCTAAGTAGAGTTTTTATTTTAATTCTTAAGCTGTTAAGTTAGTGTAAAAAAGTCGTTTTCTAAAACTTATATAAAAATAAAATTATTAGAAGTAAGCTATTTGACTTATAATCATAAATATAGACTTTTAAAGGGCTAATAATTAAATAAACAATTAAAAAGAAGATCAATCAGGCAGTTTAAAATATTGAGTTTATTGAGTGAATTTACAGAGAGAAGATGATTGAGACTCCAAATATTCCAATCCCTACAATTAGTACAAAAGCATGACCAGAGGTTATCTCAAAATCTTTTTCTTTTTTGTGATTATCTTCTTAATAGCTTTTGGTTCTATCTATATTTATCTTATTATATCGGATTTGCCCGATATTAGTTCTCTTAAAAGTTACAGACCTCTTGAGTCCACGATAGTATACTCTTCTGATGGCAAGATATTAGCGGAACTCTATATAGAGCGAAGAACCTTTATCCCAGAATATAACATTCCTCCTTTAGTAAAACAAGCTTTTATAGCTATTGAAGATCAAAGGTTTTACTCCCACCCCGGCATTGATTTTATAGGTATACTAAGAGCTCTATATAAGGATATTTTAGCTGGGAGTTTTGTGGAAGGCGGAAGTACCATTACTCAGCAGTTGGCTAAAATGTTATTTTTAACTCCTGAAAAAACTTTGCAAAGGAAAATAAAAGAAGCCATTCTCTCACTCCAGATTGAGAAAAGATATACAAAAGATGAAATTCTCGGTATATATATAAATCAGGTATATTTTGGATCGAGAGCTTACGGGATAGAAGCTGCTGCTCATGCATATTTTGGTAAATCAACCTTTGAACTCAATTTAGCTGAAGTTGCGCTCCTTGCCGGACTGCCAAAGGCACCTTCAGCATTCTCTCCGTTTAAGGATCCCCAGAAAGCCTATATAAGGAGATCCATAGTTTTACAAAAGATGTTAGAAAACGGATTCATTACCAAAGAACAGCTTATTTCAGCCAATGCTGAACCCTTACCTCAGAAGAACTTTCCCAGAAGATATAATGCACCATATTTAATAGAATATTTACGAACCAATCTTGAGAACAGTTACAACGAGAATCTATATACTGGGGGGTTGAGAATTTATTCTACCATCGATTCTCACATGCAAACTATAGCAGAGCAAGCTGTAAGACAAGGCGTCAAGACTATTGAAAAACGTTCTGGCGAAGGCGTCCAAGGAGCTTTGGTAGCAATAGACCTTAGAACAGGGCATATCAAAGCTATGGTGGGAGGCACTGACTTTTGGCAAAGTCAATTCAATAGAGCAGTTTCTGCTCTTAGACAGCCAGGATCTGCCTTTAAACCCTTTGTTTATGCGGTAGCAATTGAAAATGGTATGGATGTTAATGACAACATCCTCGATGGACCAATTTCTTTTAGAGCATCTGACAAAAAAAGAGTATGGTCGCCCAAAAATTACGACAACAAGTATAGAGGTTATATCTCTTTAAAAACTGCTTTAGCCCTTTCTTTAAATGCTGCAACAGTAAGATTAGCCAGCAAGGTTGGGATAGAAAATATTATAGATTTCATTCATAGATCTGGTATTCATAGAAATCTCGATCCTTATATGCCTCTTGCTCTTGGAGCATCAGAAGTAACTTTATTGGAACTTACTTCTGCCTATTCTGTTTTTGCTACGGGAAGGAGGATAACGCCAATTGCCTATGAAAAAATTACAAATAGAGAAGGTACAGTTTTAGAGGAAATAATACCCCATTCAGAAGAAGTTCTTCCCCACGAAACAGTCGAGAAAATGAGGGAACTTCTTAGAAGCGTTGTAGAAGAAGGAACTGCTCAAAGAGCAAAAGAACTGGACAGAAAGGTATATGGTAAGACAGGTACCACTAATAATTTTTCAGATGCTTGGTTTATTGGCTTTGATGATAGACTCTTAGTAGGTGTGTGGGTTGGAAGAGATAATCACACCTCTATAGGGGAAAAAGAGACTGGAGCATCTTCTGCTTTACCTATCTGGATAGAATTTATGAAAAATATACTGTGATATATCTTTATGCCTATGGAAGATATTAATTTTTTGATCTTTTTGATGACCTTATCTCTTCAAAAAAAGTCTTCAGAATTAGCTCGCAATCCTCTTTGAGGATTCCAGAAAAAACCTTTACCTGATGATTAAGCCGGTCATCAGATAGCATTTTATATAAGCTTTCTACAGCACCATTTTTAGGATCTGCACAACCATATACAACGCTCCTGATACGAGCATTAATTATCGCCCCTGCGCACATAGGACAAGGTTCTTTTGTGACATAAAGAGTAGCATTCTCTAATCTCCAGGTATTGAGAAGAGTCGAGGCATCTCTGATGGCAAGTATCTCAGCATGAGCAGTAGGGTCGTTTAAAGACTCCTTTTTATTATGAGCTCTCGCTATTACTCTACCATCAATAACAATAATTGCTCCTACAGGTATCTCTCTTTCCTTATAGGCTAATTCGGCTTCAAAAAGAGCTATCCTCATAAAATCTATGTCTGTGAACATTTAATTTAGTATACTAAGTTACTTTATATTTGTAAAAGATTTTCAATATCTTTAAAGGAAAAATGGGAGAGTAAATATCTTTTCTATTCATTAAATAAAATAGATTAGCCTCTCAAAAGAAAACTTCTGAGCTTTACTTGCTAAAAAAGCCCTCAAAAAGTAGAGGGTAATTTTTAACAGTTTGCATAATCTCTTTCAACTACACTGAAATTATTCTATAGTTTTTTCTCTTTCAATGCTACCAAATAGAGAGCCCCTTTAACGGAGGAGATAGAAAGAATAGATAAAGCCTCTGTAATAGGACCAGAGGCTTTATTCTTAAAGGTTTTTATCTTTTATTCCATATGTAAAAAACCTTTATTATTAATTTTTGAGAATCTATAAACATGCTCATCGAGAACTTATCTACTGATGTTTATGTACTTCTTTATCGTATGCATCTTTACCAGCCTCTATTGCTGCAGAAATAGCACTCTTCTGAGCTTCTAAAATATCCTTTCCTTTCTCAATTGATGAAGCTGCTTTTACTTTTGCTTGCTCAATATAATTAGAAGCTTTATCTGTTATATCACCAGCAAAATCTTTGATTCTCCTTCTTGTTTCTGAGCCTGTTTGTGGAGCTACAAGGAGTGCTAAGCCTGCTCCAACCATTGTCCCTAAAAGGAATGAGAGCAATATTGCACCTACACCGAAGCTTCCTTCTTTGTTGTTCATGGGTTACCTCCTTTCTTTCAGTTGTTTAATAAAGGTATTGAAGGCTTCTCTAATACCTGCTTTTAGACCTGAAGTTCTAATTAATAGGCTCTCTCGAAGATCTTTTAGGAGAAAACTTAAAGCGATAACATTTACAGCAACATCATTCACTGCTGTAGTTAATTTTTTAGCATCCTCTGTGATCTTTCCTACATCATCGCTTATTTTTCTAATGCTTTGTAATGTTAACTCCGTCTCTTTTAATACTGGAATAAGACTTTCTTCGGTAGTTTTTAAAAACTCTTTGAGATTAGTCCCTATCTTTTTTAACTCTAATGTTGTATAAATCAAAAACACTATAGCTGCTAAAAAAATGAAAACAATAATAAAGAAACCTGCACTTACTATCATTAACCATGATTGATTGACCATCTCATAGCCCCCTCATTATTAAATTATATTATACCATAGTCTGACATGCTGCTGGTTTTAAAGTTTCCATAATAGAGTATATTTTAAGCTTCAGTTCATAAAAGAAAGCAGCATCAGAATTAATAAATTTATTATTCTGGAGGAAGATTTGTGAGAGGTACTCTATTGTCTATTCTTTTATGATTATTGTAAACATGGAGGACTCTTTGTAATATGGTGAAATAGGTGAAAAAGAATAACAAAATCATAACATAATAAAGCCAGCTTATCAAACAACCAAATGATATAAGTATAATCCTCTCTGGTCTTTCCATTAATCCGACCTTACATTGAATTCCGAGTCCCTCAGCTCTTGCTCTAATGTAACTAATCAAAAAAGTTCCAAAAAGGCAAACAGATGTTAAAAGGATACCTCCTATATTATTGATGATTGCAAAATGGCAGCCTATTGCAAAAAATATAAAAAAGTCGGAACACCTATCGAGAGTAGAATCAAGAAAAGCCCCAAAAACTGTTTTTTTATTATTGCTTCTTGCAACTACGCCATCAAGAAAGTCAAAAATGCCACCGAGCAAAATCAGTAAACCTCCTACTTTGAGATTAAAGGGCAATATAGCAGATGCAAAAAGCGTTATTAAAAACCCTATTATTGTCAATATATTGGGATGGATAGCTATCTTTTTAGCTACTGGATCGAGTGGCTTGTCAAGAAAATGTCCAAATTTAGCACTTAACAACTACCTCTCCCTTTTGCCACTAATAAAATCCTCCACCATTGCCTTTGCTGTAGTGTCAGGAAATTGTGTTGGTGGATGTTTCATAAAATAAGCTGAAGGTGATATAAGCACTCCTCCAATACCCCTATCCTTAGCAATCTTACAACACCTTATAGCATCAATAATAACACCAGCACTGTTAGGCGAGTCTTCTACAGACAGTCTTAACTCTAAGTGCATAGGTATATTGCCGAAACCAACGCCTTCGATTCTTAGAAAACATATTTTGTTGTCATTTAACCATGGTACATAATCAGAAGGGCCTATATGCATATCCTCACTATCTAAGGGGTGAGAAATTTGGCAATGAACTGATTTGGTTTTTGATATCTTTTTAAGCTTCAATCTTGAATGGTTTAACATGTTAAGGAAATCTGTGTTACCACCTACGTTTAACTGATAGGTATGGGTTATTTTGACACCTCGATCCATAAAAAGTCTTGCCAATTCCCTATGAATTATGGTAGCTCCTATCTGAGATTTTACGTCGTCTCCAATAATGGGAATTTTTTTCTCCTCAAATAGCTTTGACCACTTATCGTCAGAAGCAATAAAAACAGGTATACAATTTATAAATGCTACCCCGGCTTGTAAGGCGGCTTCTGCATAATATTCTGTAGCTTTCACCGAACCTACAGGAAGATAGTTAATTAACATATCTGCCCCGCTTTCTTTCAATGATTTAACGATGTTACACGGGGAGACATCAGCTGGAATAAATCTTCTATCATCTGGGTATTCAGACATGTGAGGAGAAATACCATCAAGTATTTCCCCCATCTCTACTATCACAGGGTAGTCTTTAACGTTTGGGAAAAATATCTTGGTACAGTTAGGTTTAGCAAAGATGGCTTCCTTTAAAGGTTTATTTACTTTTCTAATGTCTATATCATATGCAGCAACTACTTCTATATCACCTGGAAGATATCCCCCTAAGTCAAAATGCATTAAACCTAAATGCTCTTTAACCTTAGAGGACTCAAGGGATTTATAATACTCTATTCCTTGGATTAAAGAGCTTGCACAATTACCTATACCTACTATAGCTATTCGTATCTTCCCCATTTGACCACCTAATCTCCTCTATTTAAATTTGGTCTTTTCCTATAAGAAATCAAAATTTGAATAACCCTATCAGAGTTTTTGAAATCAAACTTTTAAAATTCTTTTAAAATTTTTATAAAGGCTTATATTTTGACTTACTATTTTATCACATTCAAATATAAAGTCATTCTCATTTTTTTATGAGTTAATTTATGAGTTAAAATAAAATGATATAATTTAACCTAAATAATTATGTCAAGACAATTAAATTTATAACTAACCTGTCACTAACTTCTTATAACTAACCTGTCACTAACTTCTGAATAAAATTTTGCTTCAGTAAAAAATTTAGCAGAATCAACATCTTTTAAAAAATAATTATTATAAAAAATAATTATTATAAAAAAATAAAATTTATTTATTTGACCATTAGCAATCAACTATATTAGCCTTAATTGCTCATTATTTTAATATAAAAAACTATCTCAGTATTAATAATGTA
>CAYPJO010000022.1:0-16443 GCA_964411065.1 uncultured Thermodesulfovibrio sp. | reverse complement strand
GTATTAATAATGTAAGGAGGTTTTTATGCCAAAGAAGTATGATACTCCTCTGTTAGACGAGCTCGAGAAGGGTCCGTGGCCAAGTTTTGTTAAAGAGATAAAAAAATGTGCTGAAAAAAATGATATGGCTGCAGATGAACTCGGTGTGCTTGAGAAGTCTTACAGAACAAAGATTGGTTATTGGAAACATGGTGGAATTGTTGGGGTAAGAGGTTATGGAGGAGGTGTAATAGGGAGATACAGTTCGATACCAGAAGAATTTCCTGGGGTAGCCCATTTTCATACTGTCAGAGTCAATCAACCCAGTGCTTGGTTTTATACATCCGATGCCTTACGAACAATTTGTGATATATGGGACAAATATGGTAGCGGATTAACTAATCTACATGGTTCAACTGGCGATATTATCCTTCTTGGTACAAGAACAGAAGCATTGGAGGATATTTTCGCAGAGCTCTCTTCAAGAGGATGGGATTTGGGTGGTTCAGGTTCAGCAATGAGAACCCCAAGCTGTTGTGTAGGCCCTGCAAGGTGTGAGTGGTCTAATATCGACACTCTCGAATTATGTTATCAGTTAACACAGGAGTTTCAAGATGAGTTGCATAGACCTGCATGGCCATACAAATTCAAAATAAAGATTGCAGGCTGTGCCTGCGATTGTGTTGCCGCTATTGCCCGTGCTGATTGTTCTATAATTGGAACGTGGAAAGGTGATATTAAAATAGATCAAGACGAAGTTAGAAATTATGTTAAAAATGGTTTTGACATTCAAAAATGGGTAATTGATATGTGCCCAACAGAATGTATGAGCTGGGATGGCACGACTCTCACGATCGATAATGAAAATTGTAATCGCTGTATGCACTGCATATCAAAAATGACTAAGGCTTTAAAGCCTGGCGATGAAAAGGGAGCTACTATATGCATTGGTAGCAAGGCTCCCATTGTAGTAGGTGCCCTTTTATCATGGGTTATTGTCCCCTTTATAAAAGTTGAAAAGCCTTACGATGAGATTAAAGATTTAGTCCGTAAAATGACTGAATGGTGGGATGAAAATGGTAAGCCTCGTGAAAGAATAGGTGAGGTCATCGAAAGAGTTGGCATGAGATCATTCTTAGAGTATATAGGAGTTCCACCTCAGCCACAGCAAGTAAAAGAACCCAGAAGAGATCCATTCTGGTTCTTTACTGAACAGGACATAGAAAATATCAAAACTAAAGAAGCTGAAGAAAAGAAAACAGGGAAATATAAATTTTAAAGATTATGAGGAAATAAATTTATAGAAGGAGGAGGAAATAATGTCAGCACCACAAAGAAGAACGGATATAGGCCCACCTCATTATGAACAGTTTTTACCCCCGGTGATCAAAAATAATTATGGTAACTGGAGATACCATGAGCAGATTGCACCTGGAGTAATGGTGCATGTTGGAGAAACCGGCGAGAAGATTTACTCTGTTAGAGTAGGGAGTCCCCGTTTATTAGCAACCGATACGATTCGAGAAATTTGTTCTATAGCAGATAAATATTGTGATGGCTTTCTTAGGTTCACTTCAAGAAATAATATAGAGTTTTTGGTCTCCGATGAGGGGAAATTAAACCCCTTACAAGATGAGCTTAAGAGCAAAGGTTATGCTATCGGCGGTATAGGGTACAGAGTAAGTAACCCTGTTCATACTCAGGGATGGATCCATTGTCATAGTGCTTGCACTGATGCTTCAGGACTTGTCAAGTGCATTATGGATGCTCTCTTTGAGTATTTCTCAGAAAAAGAACTTCCAAACAAGGTAAGATTAGCAGTGGCATGTTGTGTCAACATGTGTGGAGCTGTTCACTGTTCCGATATTGCAGTTGTTGCTGTTCATACAAAGGTTCCAACTGTTGATGCCGATGCATTTAAAAATATGTGTGAATTACCAACCACTATTGCTTCATGTCCTACAGGTGCCATCAGTCCTGATCCTGCAACAAAGAGTGTAAAGATTAAGGCTGAAAAATGCATGTATTGTGGTAACTGTTTCACTGTGTGTCCTGCTATTCCAATAAAAGATGCTGAAAGAGACGGAGTTGCTATAGTGGTAGGTGGAAAGGTGGGAAGCTTACGATCAAATCCTAAATTCTCTAAGGTAGTCATACCATATATCTCAAACGATCCTCCCAGATGGCCAAAGGCAATCGCTGCAATAAAGCTCATTCTGGAGACCTATGCTAAGGATGCTAGGAAATTCGAAAGACTTGGCGAGTGGATTGAAAGAATTGGTTGGGAAAGGTTCTTTAAATTAACAGGGATAGAGTTTACTTACCAACATATTGACGACTTTACCTTTGCTCGCGAGACATTTAGGACTGCTTCAACCTTTAAGTGGTAAGAAAAAGAAGGGGTTGGCAGAGCCTTTTCTGCTAACCCCTTTATTATTTTATGAAAACAATATTATAATATTTAATCAATTTTATACAGATGAGGTGAGTAGATGGATACCGAAGCGATCAAAAGCAAAATATTTGAAATCTTAGAGAAGGCAAAAGGTAAAAAGAAACTTAAAGAAAAAGATGTCATAAGGATAGCTTCTGAAGAACTAAGTGCTGACAAAGACAAAGTAAAGAAGGTTTTGAGGGATCTTATCGAAGAAGGTAAGCTCTGTTATTCTTATACAGGTGGTGCAAGTTCTGTCGAGATTCCAAGCGAAGAGTATTTGAGAGAAAAGGGAATGATAAAATAGCTTTTAGATCCAATAAAATATTTGATATTGAGTATTTTTACATAAAGAGCAAGCTGAAGATGTTAAGTAGCTTGCTCTTTTTTGCTTTTAAATAAGTTAGTTAGTACTTTTAAGTGCCTCAGAGGATATTTAAATTTTCAAAAAAGTTTAGTCTATGAGTTTTTTTGAAAGAGATGATACAATTATGCAAACAAATAATACAGAAAGTAGTTAATTTGCCTCGCCTCAGTTTCTAACAACAATACAAGGAGGAGGAAGATGGAGTACGAAAACTTAATTGTTAGTATAGGGGATGATTATATTGCTGAGATAACATTAAACCGCCCTAATAATCTAAACACTTTCAATGTTCCTCTTGCAAAAGAGCTTGATAGGGCTCTCTACGAACTGGATAAAGATGATAAAGTAAGAGTTATTATTATTAAAGGTGCTGGAAAAGTCTTTTGTGCTGGTATTGACATAAGTGATTTTTCTAATAAAACTGCTTTGGAATATCGTGAATGGATAGACTGTATGGAGAAGCCTTTAATTGCTATAAGCAAAATAAGTAAACCTGTTATCGCTCAAGTTCATGGAGTTGCTGCAGCTAATGGTGCCGGTTTAGTTGCAGCTTCTGATCTCGCTACGGCATCTGAGAATGCAAGAATTGGATTAACTGCAATCAAAGTTGGTCTTAATTGTATAGGTCCAGTTATCCCTCTAGCTCGTTCTATTGGCAGGAAAAGAGCCCTTGAGTTATTATTCTTTGGTGAACTAATTAGTGCTAAAGAGGCTTTCGAGATGGGGCTTATCAATCGTGTATTCCCCCAATCGGATTTAGAATCAGAGACTCGTAAATGGGCTTTTCAATTAGCTAAAAAGAGTCCTCTTGCTCTTCGTCTTGCAAAAAAAGCCTTTTACATTGCAGAAGATATGGATTATTATAGAGCCTTTGATTACATGAATGAAGCCTTTGCCCGTCTCTGCACTACTGAGGATGCTCAAGAGGGTATTAAGGCATTTTTTGAGAAGAGAAATCCTGTGTGGAAACAGAGATAAAACTTCAAAAGTTCAAACTAAAAATCTCTTATAACTTATAAGCTTACTAAAATCTTCGGCAAAACAAAGAGATAGGTTTCTTACTTTTCAAGAATGCCTTTATGGGTACTTTTGCTAAAAAATATCGATTAAAGAGCGACGGTAAATATAGGATTTGCTAATTCAAAATTTTTATTAATTTAAATTCTTAGATTTATTGTCCTAACTACCGCATATAATGAATAAGTCCTCATTTTACTCCTAAATTATTGCACCCCATAAAATTTCTTAAATGAAGTCTAACTTTAATAGACTATAATAAATTATTGGGCTATGATATATATAGTTATTGCCATACTACTTTGGAGTTCCTTAGGAATTATAATCAGGCTTTCGGGAGCCCCTCCCCATCTATTGATCTTTTCATCATGCCTTATATCATCTATCCTGATAGGCACCTTTTTTTTAAAACAATCTGTTCGTAAAACAATTCCTAAGAAAAAAGAGTTATTATATTTTTTAGTTATTGGACCCATTTCTCTTATTAATAGTTATACATTCTTCTATTCCTATCAAAACACTTCCATAGCCAATGCAGTTTTAACTCACTATACCGCTCCAATAGTAGTGGCAGTATTAGCTCCCATTTTTTTGAAGGAAAATTTAACCATAAAGATATTTATAGCCATTGCTGTAGCTACTGTAGGACTATGGATCATGCTTGATATTTCAGTAGTTGAATTTATCAAGCTTCTCTTTGCTGGAGATAAAAACACATATGGGATAATAGCAGGTCTTATATCAGGAATTGCTTATGGAGTCCTCATAATCATACTTAGGTTTTTTGCTCAGAACTTTAACCCTATAATAATAACCTTTTCACAAAATGTGGTAATTTCTTTTATACTTCTACCGTTTATTGAAATACCTACAAACTTCATGTCTATGCTCTGGGCTTTTGTAGTAGTAGGCGTAGTTCATTCTACATTGGCTCCTATTTTGTATTTCAATGGTATGAAATATGTCACAGCTAATAAAACTGCTATTTTAGGCTATCTCGAACCAGTAAGCGCAATCATATTAGGGGTGTTTTTTTTAGATGAAATAGTTACCTACAACGTTATAATAGGTGGAATTATGATACTTTTTTCTGGATATCTTAGCATAGGCAAGCATTCATAACATTCTGTAAACAGAGTTGTTATTATAAATAAAAGTACAATGAGGATCATAAGAATTCACTTAAGAGAGAATGTTTGGTGTTTTTCTAAGAACTGCAAAAAAAGAACTGAATTTTTTTATTAAATAAAGTGATTAATTAGAGATTAAAAAGGTGTAAATAGGAAAAAGATTACTAAGTATGCCTTTAAATAGAAAGAGCTAATCGAGACTAAATATTTTAATCAAACATTATTCAACTATTTGAAAAAATTCTGCAAGTATTATTCTATAAAAATGCCTATTAATACTCTCTATATAATTGAGAAATATTACAATCCAGACTCTTATCTTTATAAATTAATCGTTAACCATGGTAGATGTGTGGCTAAAAAGGCTTTAGAGATTGCCCATAAGTTGCACCATCTAAATCCAGATTATGAGCTTATTGAAGAAGCTGCAATGTTACATGATATAGGTGTCTTTAAAACCCATATGCCTGCCTTGCAATGTTTTGGTAATTTCCCATATATATGTCACGGATTTTTAGGGAGGGAGTTACTGGAAAGTGAGGGATTACCAAAGCATGCCCTGATTTGTGAGAGACATGTGGGAATGGGGATAGCCTTAGAAGAGATTATGAAAAAAGCTCTACCTCTACCTCTAAGAGATGCAGTCCCTATAAGTCTTGAGGAAAAAATAATATGCTTTGCGGACAAGTTTTTCTCAAAAAATGACAGATGGTTATACACACCAAAGCCCATAAGCCAGATAAAAGCAATGCTTGCTAAATATGGTGCAGAAAAAGTAAAGCTTTTTGATGAGTGGTTAGTCCTTTTCAAAGAAAGAAATCATAAGAGTGTCTAAATGAAAGTCTGTGAAATATTTGCAAGTATTCAGGGAGAATCTTCCTATGTTGGTCTACCCTGTGTCTTTATAAGATTATCTGGGTGTAATCTCAGATGTTCCTATTGCGATACCTCCTATTCATATGATGCAGGCACAGAAATTTCAGAAGAAGAAATATATAAAATAATAAAGAACTATGGAATTGGACTTATTGAAATTACTGGAGGCGAGCCCCTTCTACAATCTAACGCAGTATTACCCTTTATTGATACATTGATTAAAGATGGCTTAAAGGTTTTAATTGAAACTAATGGAAGTTTAGATATAAAAAGTGTTAATCCGGAAGCTGTTATCATAATGGATATTAAAACTCCTGGTAGTGGGATGCATGAGAGAATGCTTTTAGAAAATCTGGATTTTATTAAAAAAGATGACGAAATCAAATTTGTGTTAACAGACAGAAAGGATTATGAATGGGCAAGAAAGTTTATAGAGACCCACAAGTTGCTTAACAGATGCAAAATCCTTTTTTCTCCAACTTATAAGTTACTTCCTCCAAATATATTGGCACATTGGATTATCGAAGATAAACTCCCTGTAAGACTCAATATACAGCTTCATAAATATATCTTTGGTGAAGACTTAAGAGGTGTCTGATAAAAAACTCATGAGCTAACTATCAAAAAATGTTATAATTTTTAACAATAATTTCTAAGAGGTTTTTATGTTAGAAGATATCTTACCATTAGGTTTAACATTTGATGATGTCTTATTATTACCTGCAAAATCCGATATATTGCCAAAAGATGTTGATGTTAGTACATACCTTACAAGAAATATTCTGTTAAATATTCCTATAGTAACAGCTGCTATGGATACCGTTACAGAATCAAATATGGCTATAGCTATTGCTCGAGAAGGCGGAATCGGTATTATACATAGAGCTATGTCGGCTCAAAGGCAGGCATTTGAAGTAGATAAGGTCAAAAAGTCTGAGAGCGGTATGATAGTTGACCCTATCACCATTTCTCCGGAAGAGCCAATATCTAAGGCAATTAAATTAATGGAAAGATATAAGATTTCAGGTGTTCCTGTCACTGTTAATAACAAACTTGTAGGTATCCTTACTAATAGAGATCTTAGATTTGAAACCAATCTCGCTAAAAGTGTCTCTCAAGTAATGACTCGTGAGAGACTTGTAACTGCGCCTGTGGGAACAACCTTAGAAGAGGCTAAGGAGTTGCTTCATAAATATAAGATAGAAAAACTTCCGATTGTGGATGATGATTTCAATCTTAAGGGATTGATCACTATAAAAGATATCGAAAAAAAAAGGAAATATCCCTTAGCCTGCAAAGATCATTTGGGCAGATTAAGAGTTGGAGCAGCTGTAGGAGTTGGACAAGAAGCTCTTCATAGAGTCGAACTATTAGTAAAAGCTGGAGTTGATGTGATTGCCATTGATACCGCTCATGGTCACTCTAAAGCGGTGATTGAGACACTAAAGGAGATTAAAAACAATTTTGATATCGATGTAATAGCTGGTAATATAGCTACAGCAGAGGCGGCTTTTGAGCTTATTGAGGCTCGAGCTGATGCTTTAAAGGTCGGTATCGGACCTGGATCTATATGTACAACAAGGATAATAGCTGGAGCTGGAGTTCCACAGTTAACTGCTATAAAGAATTGCTATGAAGTAGCATCAAAAGCGAATATACCTATTATAGCCGATGGCGGAATAAAGTATTCTGGAGACATAGTAAAAGCTATTGCAGCAGGGGCTAGTTCAGTAATGATAGGGGCCCTTTTCGCAGGTACTGATGAGTCGCCAGGAGAACTAATACTTTACCAAGGTAGAACCTATAAAGAGTACAGAGGTATGGGCTCTTTAGGAGCAATGCAAGAAGGTGCTAAGGATAGGTATGGTCAAGAGGGAGTTGATGAGAAAAAGCTCGTGCCAGAGGGAGTAGAGGGTAGAGTCCCCTATAGAGGGCCAGTTTCTCATAGTGTACATCAATTGGTTGGTGGACTTCGCTCGGGAATGGGATACTGTGGTTGTAGGAATCTCGAAGAAATGAGAAAGAATGCAAGATTTATCAGGATCACAAATGCAGGTTTGAGGGAGAGTCATGTTCATAATGTTATAATCACTAAAGAGGCGCCCAATTATAGAATAGACCAATAGTATGTTCATATCTGATAGAATTCTCATTTTAGATTTTGGTTCTCAATATACACAGCTTATAGCCAGAAGAATTCGTGAGAACAAAGTTTACTCAGAAATATATCCTTTTAATGTACCTATAGAAAAGATTCAAGCCTTCAAGCCAAAAGGGATTATCTTATCTGGAGGGCCAGCAAGCGTCTATGAGCCAGGTGCCCCTCTTCCTGATACACAGATATTTAGGCTTGGCATTCCCATCCTGGGCATTTGTTATGGTATGCAGTTAATGGCTTTTTTACTTGGCGGCGAAGTCTCCAAAGCCCTTAAGAGAGAGTATGGTAAAGCAGAATTAGCAATAGACAATCATAATGATATATTTACAGAGATATCCCCTAAAACAACGGTTTGGATGAGTCATGGAGACCGTATTGAGAGGCTACCAGAGAATTTTTTGATTATTGGACACACGGATAATTCTCCTATTGCAGCTATGGCGGATAAGGAGAATAAATTCTATGCTTTGCAATTCCATCCTGAAGTTGTCCATACTGCTGAGGGGTCGAAGATATTATCTAATTTTGTTTTCAATATCTGTGGGTGTTCACCTACATGGACAATGAAGTCATTTATTGAGACAACAAAGCATGAGATAGCTCAAAAGGTTAAGGATGAGAAAGTAATATGTGGTATCAGTGGTGGTGTTGACTCGGCTGTTACCGCTCTTTTAGTCCACCAAGCTATTGGAGATGCTCTTACCTGTATCTTTGTCGATAACGGCTTGCTTAGACTTAATGAAGCACTTAAAGTGGAGGAAACTCTTAGAAAGAACTTCCAGATAAACATAGTATTCGTTAATGCGGAAGAGAGGTTTTTAAAAAAGCTTAGAGGGGTCAAAGACCCCGAGAAAAAGAGAAAGATTATAGGTAATGAATTTATAAGGGTCTTTGAAGCAGAAGCAACAAAAATAAAAGGAGTCAAATTCCTTGCTCAAGGGACATTATATCCTGATGTTATAGAAAGTATGTCCTTTAGGGGTCCTTCCGCTACTATTAAGAGCCATCATAATGTGGGAGGACTATTGAAGAAAATGAAACTTCAACTTATTGAACCTTTGAGAGAGCTTTTCAAAGACGAAGTTAGACTCTTAGGGAAAGAGTTAGGAATGCCAGAGGATATTATAAACAGACATCCTTTTCCGGGTCCTGGACTGGCAATAAGATGTATTGGAAGTGTTACAAAGGAGAAGATAGAGATACTTAGAAAAGCAGATGCTATTGTTCTTGAAGAGGTCAAGAGATTTGGGCTCTATAATGATTTGTGGCAAGCCTTTGCAGTTCTTCTCCCTGTCAAAAGTGTAGGGGTGATGGGAGACGAAAGAACTTATGAAAATGTTATTGTAGTGAGAGCAGTGACAAGCCTTGATGGTATGACCGCTGATTGGGCTAAGATCCCCTATGAAGTTATGGAGAGCATATCCAATAGAATAATTAACGAGGTAGAGGGGGTTAACAGGGTTACCTATGATATTACTTCTAAACCACCAGGAACAATTGAATGGGAGTAATTTTTACTGTAATTAAACCTCTTTTAAACAGGTAAAACATTCGGACAAATAAATTTCACAATAGGTTATAGAATTGGTAATGACTCAAGACACATTAAATATCTAAGAATAATTTAGCAACCTTTGGTGGTCTGAGAAGCTGCCAATATCTTTTTATTACTCCGCACTTTAAAGAAGCCACCTCCATATGAAGCATTGCAATTCCACAATCTAATCTCTTAGAGATATTAAAAGTATCATTAGTGTTGTCAGTTAAAACTATTAAACCCTCTGATTCTATAGAAAATCTCCACGGCTGGCGATTAACTGCTGAAGGAGCAAGCCTTGCAGCTTCTAAGATTGTCTTTATAAGAGTAGTTAGTTTGCTCTCATCCATTTCTAATAAAAGCTCTCTAAGTGGTTTTCTTTTGTGGGAGCTTCCGAAGCCGGTCATGAGTTTTTCCTCAAAAGTCCATTTTTCAGGAGAGTATCCAAGAGGGCTGACCGCAAAGACTCTTTCATCCTTAGATATTTTTATAATCTTTGATACAATTTCTGGTCTAAAGAATCCAGCGACCCAACAGGTACTTAGTCCAAGTGCGGTTGCTTCTAAGATAACTCCTTCTCCCGTATATCCTATTTTTTCATTTACGAAAGGATCATCTTTAATCCCTACCAAAGCAACTACTGCAGGAGCGTCTTTAATTTTGCCATATTTTCCAAGGAATCCCTTAAAAATAGCATTAGAAGGCTGATCGATTAGTATTGCCCTAACTTCATCAAAGGGTTTGAATTCATTACAGATCTTTTCCATTTCTTTTAAAAGTTGAGCAGATATAGGTTTATTGATAAATTGGCGCCTTGATCTTCTTGTGAAGATGGCATTATACCATCTATTAAAGGGGATAACCATTTTTCAGAAGTTGTTCAATAATTCCTTAGCGTGTTTTATAGATGTATCGGTAACTACACCGCTCAACATCCTTGCAAGCTCCTGTTGCCTTTTCTCATAGGTGAGAGATTCAACAGTAATTTTAACGCTCTTATTATGGAAAGTCTTTTTTATTAAAAGATGGTTATCCGCTATAGCGGCTATCTGAGGCAGATGGGTTATACAGATCACCTGATGGTTTTTTGAAATCTTCTTTAATTTATTAGCTACATTTTGAGCAGTAATTCCCCCAATGCCAGCATCAACTTCGTCAAATACGAGAGTCTTCTTTTGAGGATTATTCTTACCCCCCCAATTACCCTCACTAAAACTAATCTCTATGGATTTTAGGGCTAACATTACTCGAGAGATCTCACCGCCTGAAGCAATCTTTATTAGAGGCTTTAAAGGCTCACCAGGATTAGCTGAAAATAAAAATTCCACATTATCAAAGCCGTCTTCATCTAAAGCTTCTTTTTTATTGATAAGGATTTTAAAATCTGCATAAGAGAAACCGAGCTCCTTTAGTTCTGAAAGGACTTTTTCTTCAATTTTATTGGAAATATAAGCCCTTTTTTTTGATAGTTCTATAGCAAGATTAAGACAATTTTCTTCCTTTCTTTTAATCTCTTCCTTAAGGATATCTAATTGCTCATCCATAGTTTCTAATTCTGATAACTCTTTCTCTGCTGATTGTCTGAATTGTAAAATTTCTTCAATATTTTTTCGATACTTACTCTCAAGTTTCTTTAACGTATCAAGCCTTTCTATAACATTATCGATATAATCTCTGTTCACATCATATTTATCTTTAATACGCTGAAGAATAGAAACGGCATCTTTAAGAAGTGGATAGGCACTCTCAAGTAGTACAAGAAAATCTTTAGCATTTGCATTAATTCTTACAATGTCTTGAGCATTCTTTATGGCTAATGATAATTTGTCAATGCAAGAACCTTCCGATGTGTAAAGAAGATAATATATTTTCTCAGAAGTTTCTTTTAGCTTTGAGAGGTTTTGCAAGATAACCAGTTCTTCTTCTAAGGACTCCTTTTCGCCGACCCTTAAGTTAAGAGAGTCTATCTCGTTAATCTGATATCTAAGGTGTTCGATTTTTTGGCTCTTTTGCTCTATTTTTGATTTCAAATCTGCTAAATTTTTTTTACTTACCGCGACTTCTTTGAAAGCCTGGCTAAAAAAGGAACGATCTTGCAAAAGATCACCTATGGAATCAACAAAGTATAAGTGATTCTCTTTAGTTAATAGATCGTGGTGCCGATTCTGCCCGTGAATATTTAAAAGGCTTTTACCTATTAAAGAGAGAGTTTGAAGGGAGGAGGAAGTGTTATTTATATAGCACCTCCCCTTCCCCTGGGATGTTAACTGTCTTCTCAAGATAATTCCTTCTTCACAGTCGATACCAAGTTCTTGTAAGAGAGGGTGTTCAGAGTCATCAAAATAAGCTTCAACTGAAGTCTCCTTTGTCTCATTTTTTAGAAATTCTGTGGAAAATTTATCTCCTAAAAGGAGTCCTAAGGCATCTACTATTATTGACTTTCCAGCTCCAGTCTCGCCAGTCAAGATATTGAGCCCCTGCTCAAAGTGTATGTTGAGACTATCAATAATAGCAAAATTTTTGATTTTTAATTCTCTAAGCATCCCTTAGGTAAAGGGAAACTAATTAGCTCGTTATTATCTTTAAAATTTCCCTATATCTTTCGGCTGTTTTTTGAACGATCTCGGGTGGTAATTCAGGACCTGGATAAGTTTTATCCCAATCAAGAGTTAATAAATAATCTCTCACTATTTGTTTGTCATAGCTGTCCTGTCCCCTTCCTGGTGTATAATCTTTTTTCGACCAGAATCTTGAGGAATCAGGAGTTAACAATTCATCAATCAAAATTAGTTTGTCACCAATTAGTCCAAATTCCATCTTAGTATCTGCGATTATTATCCCCTTTTTTTCAGCTATATCTCTTGCTCTTTCATAGATCTGTAAGGATATTTCTTTAAGCCTTTCAGCAAGGGAAGGATCAACAATGGTTTTCATCTCCTCAAAGGAGATATTTATATCGTGCCCCTCCTCAGCTTTAGTGCTTGGTGTAAAAATAGCCTTTTCAAGTCTTGATGATTCCACCAATCCTTCAGGTAGTTTAATCTTACAGACTGTTCCACTTTTTTGATACTCTTTCCATCCCGAACCTGAAAGATATCCTCTTACTATACACTCCACTGGTAGTGGCTTTGCCTTTTTAACAAGCATGGTTCTACCTTCTAATATATCTCTATATTTTTTGAGAGGCTCGGGGAAATCTTCTACTTTATGAGCAACCAGATGGTTTTCGATAATATCATGCATCTGATAAAACCAATAGACGGAGATCTGAGTTAAAACCTTACCCTTATCAGGTATAGCTGTAGGCAAAACCACATCAAAAGCTGATACTCTATCCGTTGCAACTATTAAATAATAATTATCATACTCATAAATATCTCTGACTTTGCCTCTTCTGAGAAATGTTAACCCTTCCAATTTTGTTTCAATTAGTGCACCTGTCATTTGATCCTCTTATAAAATTTTTCTATCTCAATAATTAGTAAAACGCCCATTGAAAAAATCATGGTAAGTAATAATTCATTTAATGTTAGTGGTTTAGTATAAAAGATTGGATTCAAAAAAGGTATATAAACTACTGCTAACTGCAGTGCAAAGGTTAATAGAATAGCACCTAAAAGGGGTTTATTTGAGAAAATCCCAATTTTCAATAATGAGTCGGTTTCTGATCGGACTCCCATAACTACAGCCATTCTTCCTAATACCAGCCCTGTAAATATCATTGTCTGCCACGGAAAATTGTTTGCAATAGCGAAGGCTTGAAAGAATAAAGCTCCGATACCTATGATAAGCCCATATGTTAATATGAAAAATCCTCTCCCGCCAGCAAAAACACTCTCTTGAGGGTCTCGAGGTGGTCTATACATTATCCTCTTGTCTGCTGGTTCGGCAGTCAAAGCGAGCCCTGGTAAACTATCGGTAAGGAGATTCATCCATAGAATTTGGATAGGGAGAAGAGGTAATGGTAGACCAAAAAAGGGTGCAAGAAAAATAGCCCATAGAGTTCCTGCATTTGAGGTCATGGAGTATCTGATAAATTTTAGAATGTTATCGTAGATTCGTCTTCCTTCTTTAACTGCTTTAACGATAGTAGCAAAGTTATCATCAAGAAGGATCATTGCAGAAGATTCCTTTGAAACATCTGTTCCTGTTATACCCATTGCAACTCCTATGTTAGCTCTTTTAAGTGCAGGGGCATCGTTTACTCCATCTCCTGTCATTGCTACATATTCACCTTTGTCTTGAAGGGCTTTTACGATCTTTAATTTTTGTTCAGGGATTACTCTTGCATAAACTCTTATATCTTTAACTCTTTTTTCAAACTCTTCAGTGGGTAGCTTTTCGAGCTCCCTGCCAGTAATAATAGTCTTTGTGTCATCTTCAATTATACCTATTCTTTTAGCTATAGCTCGAGCAGTTATTGGATGATCTCCAGTAATCATTACCGGTTTAATTCCAGCTGTTTTACACATAGAGACAGCCTCTCTTACCTCTTCTCGCGGAGGATCCATCATTCCAACTAAGCCGATAATAATAAGTTCCCTTTCTACATTTTCAGGACTAAGGTCTTCTGGTATAGTTTGCCACTTTCTCATGCAAAGGCATAAAACTCTTAGCCCTTCAGAAGCCATCTTATTTGTAACTCTTTGAATCTCCTTATGGTTTATAGGTTTCAATCCCTCAGATGTTAAAATGTTTTGGGATTTCTCAAGAAGGATTTCCACAGCCCCCTTTGTAAAAGATAGGAAGGTTTTGTCAGAACCATCTGTTTCAATAATGTTAGAATGAAAAGTAGTCATGCATTTTCTTTCTGAGTCAAAGGGTATTTCAGCAACTCGTATACATCTATTTTGTAATTCTTCTTTGTCGTAACCACTATCTAAGGCAAAGGTGTATAATGCTATCTCGGTAGGATCGCCAATTATTTTACCTGCTGCTGTTCTCTTTGCATCGTTAGATAGTGCACAGGATAGTAACAAGTAATCTTCTGGTTTAGGTGTCTCCTCTTTAGCTCTATCACCTTTTTTAAAGATTTCATTAGCTTTCAGCAGTTGACCATCGATGTAGACTTGCTCTACGGTCATTCTATTTAATGTAAGAGTACCAGTCTTATCGGAACAGATATAAGTAACAGAACCAAGAGTCTCAACAGCTGGCAATTTTCTGATAAGAGCGTTTTGTTTTGCCATCTTTTTTGCACCAAAAGCTAAAGCAATAGTAATGACTGCAGGAAGGGCTTCTGGTATCGCGGCTACAGCGAGACTCACAGCGGTTAAAAGCATGAGCATCACATCTTCTCCCCTCATGATGCCAGCTATGAAGACGATAAGGCATATTATCATTATTGCAAAAGCGAGCTTTTTACCAAAGAGAGCCAGCCTTTGTTGTAAGGGAGTTTTTAGCTCTTCTTCTTCTTGAAGCATTGTAGCAATCTTGCCCATCTCTGTTTCCATCCCAGTAGCAATTACAACCCCTATTCCTCTACCATAAGTAACAATAGTACTCTGGTAAGCCATATTTTTTCTGTCGCCAAGAGGGATATGTTCATCGAGGATAGGTGAAACCTGTTTTTCAACAGGAACTGACTCGCCTGTCAGAGCAGCTTCTTCTATCTTGAGATTAGCAACTTCGAATAATCTCATGTCAGCTGGAACAATTTGACCTGCCTCTATCAAAACAACATCTCCAGGAACTATTTTTGTTGCAGGGATGGTTATAGGGGTGGCACCTCTGATTACATTGGCTGTAGGGGAGGCCATCATCCTTAGGGCTTCCATAGCTTTCTCTGCCTTATACTCTTGTATAAAGCCAATTATAGCATTCAATATCACTATTGCTAATATAGCAGCAACATCCGTAGGTTTACCAACGATTGCGGCTATAGCTCCGGCTGCAAGTAGAACGATAATCAGAAAATCAGTAAACTGACTTAAAAGCATCATAAGAGGCGTCTTTTTTTTCTTTACTTTAAGTTCGTTTGGACCGTATATGTTTAATCTTTCCTCTGCATCCTCCGCACTTAAACCAGAGGGTGAAGAACTCAAGGCGCTAAAAACATCCTCTATTTTCATCTGATGCCATTTCATTCTTTTTATACCTCTTAAAAAAGTATGAGGACCTAAAGTTATTTCAAAAAGGGCGAGCTAAACTCATTTTTAGAAAAAGTGAAAAAGGGGTATATAGAATTTCAAAAGACAAAGGGTGATAGTGAACTTTTTTTCTCCAAATAATCATAGTTATTGATTACAGCTATCGATGAATTTGAAATAGTGTCTATCAATTCTTTTTGATTTTTTCAGACTTTGCAAGAAGACTCTCTCGCATATTCTTTCTAAAATTTTCTAACTTCTCAGCTATCTCTGGGTACTTAATAGATAGAATCGAGCAAGCTAAGTAGGCAGCATTTTTTGCACCGTCAATAGCAACAGTTGCTACTGGTATACCTGGGGGCATCTGGACAGTTGAGTAAAGGGCATCAACGCCATTTAAGGCACCTGATTTTAAAGGAACACCTATTACAGGAAGTGTTGTATTTGCTGCGATAGCTCCTGCAAGATGGGCAGCCATCCCAGCTCCTGCTATTAGTACTTCAATTCCTCTCTCTCTTGCTGTTTTAGCATATTCTGCCGTCTTCTCAGGGAGCCTATGAGCAGAGCTAATATCCATCTCAAATGGTACTCCCAGTTCTTTTAATACCTCCCCAGCTTTTTCCATAACAGGTAGATCGCTCTCGCTTCCCATCAAAATTCCTACCAATGGTTTATTCATGTTTTAGCCTCCCCTTAGATCTTAGTGGTGTAATTATCTTTTGATGAAATTTGCTGGAACCATACTAAAATTAAAGGTTATTTTACCATAGTATTTTTTTTTGTGCAATTATGGGATAACAACGGTAATGTCAATACTTCTGTGTAAATTCCTTTAATGGTTTTCTTCCCCATTGCT
>CAYPJO010000021.1:0-25708 GCA_964411065.1 uncultured Thermodesulfovibrio sp. | reverse complement strand
AGGTTTGTTATTATAATATTTATTTTTTCGGTGTCCCATGTATGTAGTCCTTGCCACAAGAAATAAGAAAAAGGCTGAAGAGCTTCAGAGAATCTTAAATGAGATAGGTGATCTCACAGTATTAACCCTTGATGATTTCCCAGGTTGCCCCGAAGTCATAGAGGATGGTAGCACTTTTGAGGAAAATGCTCTTAAGAAAGCTAAAGTAGTGTCACAATTTACTGGGTTGCCATCTATAGCAGACGATTCGGGACTTGAAGTTGAAGCTCTTGACGGAGCTCCGGGCGTCTTTTCAGCACGTTATGCTGGCGAAAAAGCAACGGATGAGGCGAATATCGTAAAGTTATTAGAGGCATTAAAGGATGTCCCTGAGATAAAGAGAACTGCAAGGTTTGTTTGTTGTATTGCTTTAGTCTTTCCTGATGGAGTCGAGAAAATATTTTTTGGGTATGTTAGCGGTAAAATTATTGAGTCTCCAAGAGGGAATAAAGGATTTGGTTATGATCCAATTTTTTGTCCAGATTTTCATCATTTAACTTTTGCAGAGATGGATCCCTCTGAAAAAGATAAAATAAGCCATCGTAAGAGGGCACTCTTAAAACTCAAGGAATATCTGGGTCTTAAGGAATTTTTACAATAAACAAGCTGGGGATGTAGATGTAAAAGATTCAAGATAAATAATAAATAATATAAATATAAAAATTATTTTTTTTAATTTGTATTACTTTTTGCCTTAGTTTAAATTATTCTATCTTAAGTTTTTAATCACTTTCTGTTTAGAAAAATTCATTCTAACTGGAGGGTCTTCATGAATTTAGTTTTTCTTGGTGCACCAGGAGCTGGAAAAGGGACACAAGCAAAGAAACTAGTTGAGAAGTATGGAATTCCACAGATCTCAACAGGTGACCTTTTGAGAGCAGCTGTTGCTGCTGGAACACCTCTTGGCAAAGAAGCAAAGTCTTTTATGGATAAAGGTGAGCTTGTTCCTGATAGTGTTGTTCTTGCAATGGTTGAAGAAAGGCTTAAGCAGGATGATTGTAAAAAAGGCTTCATTCTTGACGGTTTTCCTAGGAATACTTCTCAGGCTGAAGCTCTCGATAAGATGTTATCCTCCTTGAATATGCCATTAACTGCAGCGGTGAGTGTAGATGTCCCCTTTGACGATTTAATGAAGAGACTTACCGGGAGAAGGACTTGTAAGGCCTGTGGTCAGATGTATAATATATATTTTAATCCCCCTCAAAAAGCTGATGTATGTGATAAATGTAGTGGTGAGCTTTTCCAAAGAGATGACGATAAAGAAGAGACCATCAAAAAGAGACTCGATGTTTACAATGCACAAACAGCTCCTTTATTAGATTATTATAGGAAGAAGGGTATTCTTAAATCAGTGGATGGTACAGGCAACATCGATGCTATTTTTGTAAACATTTGTAAGGCATTGGGTCATTAAAAGTTTATGTTTCAGGAGTTCCTTAAATAGTCAAAGGATTTTATTATCAAAGTAAAAATATAAAATGTCGAGATTTTAAATAGGGTGAATGAATGGGTTTAGTAAATCCGCATGGAAAAGAAAAAAAGCTAAAACCTCTATTGCTCGAAGGTAAAGAGTTAGAAGAAGAGAAGGCAAGAGCGAAAACATTAACTCAAATAAGAATAACTTCAAGAGAGTCTGGTGACTTAATAATGATGGGTATAGGTGGTTTTACGCCTCTTGAAGGTTTTATGGGATATGACGACTGGAAAAGAGTATGTGAAGAATGTAAGATGGTTGACGGGACCTTTTGGCCTATACCTATAACCGTTTCTACAACTGTTGAACAGGCTGATAGCATCAAGATAGGTGAAGAAATAGCTTTATTGGATGATGAAATCGGTGAAATCATGGCAACAATGAAAGTAACCGATAAATATAGAATTGATAAGGAATTTGAATGCAAAAATGTTTTTAGAACCACCGATAGTGAACATCCTGGAGTTGCTATGGTTATGAATCAGGCAGAGGTAAATCTTGGTGGTCCAGTAAAGGTTTTAAGTGAGGGTACCTTTCCTATAGAGTATAGGGATATTTATATGAGGCCTGCAGAGACAAGAAAGCTTTTTGAGGAGAAGGGTTGGAGTACTGTTGCAGCTCTTCAATTAAGAAATCCTATGCATAGATCCCATGAATATCTTGCTAAGATAGCTATTGAGATATGTGACGGCGTTTTGATCCATCAACTCTTAGGTAAACTTAAACCAGGAGATATCCCTGCTGAAGTCAGGGTGAGAGCTATTAATGTATTAGTAGAACACTATTTTGTTAAAGACACTTGCATTCAAGCAGGCTATCCTCTTGATATGAGATATGCAGGTCCGCGGGAAGCGCTTTTGCATGCCCTTTTCAGACAAAATTATGGTTGTAGCCATCTCATAGTCGGTAGAGATCATGCTGGCGTTGGTGAATATTACGGACCATTCGATGCGCAAAAAATCTTTGATGAGATTCCAAAAGATGCTCTGGAGACAAAACCTTTAAAGATCGACTGGACTTTTTACTGTTATAAGTGCGATGGGATGGCTTCCATGAGAACCTGCCCTCATGGGAAAAATGATAGAGTTATTTTAAGTGGAACAAAATTGAGAAAAATGCTCTCTGAGGGTGAGCCAGTTCCAATTCAATTCAGCAGGCCAGAAGTGGTAAAAGTATTACAGGAATATTATCAGAATCTAAATGAAAAGGTGGAGATTAAACTCCACAAATATGCAGAGGGTGAAAAGAGATAATTTAGTGAAACCCTCTATGTGTTTAATATATATATATTCTCTGAAAGGAGGTGTGAGAAACGTAGGAGCTAAAAGCAGATAGATCTTTTTACTCAATTACAAGTAGAAATTATCTTATTCTATATTAATTATCTTAAACAAAAGGAGGTTTAAAGTATGCCGAGCTATGTTATTACCGAAAAATGTGATGGCTGTAAAGGACAAGATAAAACTGCATGCATGTACATATGCCCTAATGATTTGATGATTTTAGATAAGGAAAGGATGAAGGCATATAATCAGGAGCCGAATCATTGTTGGGAGTGTTATTGTTGCGTCAAAATATGCCCTCAGCAGGCAATGGATGTCAGGAGTTATTCAGATTTTATGCCTCTTGGGGCTGCCTCAACTCCTTTAAGAGGAACTGAGGACATTATGTGGACTATTACTTATAGAGATGGTAGAATCAAGAGATTCAAGTATCCAACAAGGACAACTCCTGAAGGCTCTATAAAAGCTCATGAAGGATTTGCCGAGGCAAAAGTAGATGACCTTTACAATAATAATTTGCTTGGTGAGCCTGACATAATGGGAGTAAAAGAATTACCAACAATTAAAAAATAACGGAGGAGGTATATTAATGAAAGATTACGCACCCGAAACAGTAGTAGTTGACACCGATATATTGATACTTGGCGGGGGAATGTCAGGATGCGGTTGTGCAGTTGAGGCTTCATACTGGGCAAAGCCATTAGGTTTCAAGGTAACGCTTGTTGATAAAGCCGCCATTGAGAGGTCAGGACCTGTTGCCATGGGTCTCTCCGCTATTAATACTTACATGGGTATGGATGGCAAAGTCACCCAGAACCCACGCACGCCTGAGAGGTATGTTGAGTATGTTACCAACGACCAGATGGGCTTGATGAGACAGGACCTTGTATATGATATAGGTAGACATGTGGATTCAACAGTCAAGCTTTTTGAGAAATGGGGCCTTCCTATTTGGAAAGATGAAGCCGGCAACTATGTGAAATCAGGTGAATGGCAGGTTATGATATCAGGAGAGAGCTACAAGATAATTGTAGCAGAAGCTGCAAAGAGTGCTATAGCATCTCTGGGCGACAAAGGTCAGTTGATTGAAAGGGTCTATATAACCCATCTCCTTAAAGATGAAAAAGAGCCCAATAGAGTCTGTGGTGCTGTTGGCTTCAGTAATAGGGAAGATAAATTTTATGTATTTAAAGCAAAAGTGGTTTATTGTGCATTAGGTGGTGCTGTCCATGTATTCAGACCAAGGTCTCAGGGTGAAGGTTTTGGTAGATCCTGGATGCCTCCTTTCGTTAATGGTTCCACTTATGCCATGATACTTTTGGCAGGTGGTGAGCTTACCCAGATGGATAATACCTTTGTTCCTCCAAGGTTTAAGGATACCTATGGTCCTGTTGGAACATTCTTCTTGCTCTTTAAGACTCCTGCAACCAATGCTTATGATGAGCCCTATGTCGGTGCCTATCCTGAGCAGTTAGCTAAATGGGCACCTTATGATCAAGCAAAACCAACCCCGACTCCTTTGAGAAATTATGAGATGATACTTGCTGCTCAGGAGGGTAAGACTCCATACTGGATGCATACTGAGAGAGTGACCGAGAGATTCAAGAAAGAGATTACTGATGCTAAGGAACTGAAAAAGAAACTCAAAGAATATGAGTCCGAGGCATGGGAGGACTTTCTTGACATGACTATTGCTGGCGCTACTTACTGGGCAGCTCATAATATAGATCCATTAGAGGAGCCTTCAGAACTGCAGCTTTCAGACCCTGTCTTTATTGGTTCGCACGCATGTTCTTGTGGTGCATGGGTATGTGGCCCAGATGATCTAATGCCAGAGGAATACGCTAAGGACTTTCCTAAAAGATATAATCTCATGACTCAGGTAACAGGTCTATTCACTGCAGGCTGTGGCGTAGGCGCTTGTGCACATAAATTCTCAAGTGGTTCCCATGTACAAGGAAGAATTGCTGGTAAATCTATTGTTAGATTCGCTAATGACCACAAAGACTTTGTCCCGACTGTCTCAGATGCTACTATTGAAAAACTCAAAGAGGCTGTCTATAAACCGATCAAACTCTATTATGAGAAGTGTGAATACACTACATCTGCTGATGTTAACCCCTATTATATTTCACCACAGGGCTTCCTAATGAGGTTACAGAAGATCATGGGAGAGTATGCAGGCGGCTGGGAGACTTTATATGGAACTTCCGACAAAATGCTCGAAGTCGGCTTGAAAAAGTTAGCGCTGTGCGGTGAAGATATCGAAAAGCTCGCCGCTAAAAACCTCCATGAACTTCTAAGGGCATGGGAATGTATACACAGATACTGGGTAGCTGAGGCTTGCATGAGAACAAGACTTGCAAGAAAGGAATCGAGATGGCCTGGGTATTACTATAAGTTTGATTATCTTAAACTCGACTTGAGTAAGAATGTCTTCATAAATGTTAAGTATAATGTTGACACAAAGGAATGGACAATAATTGAAAGGCCTATGATTCCTATTATTTAGTCAAATAAGTCCGTAGAGGTTTTTATAAAGGGCGACCTCCAGAGGTCGCCCTGTAATTTGTTAAAGGAAAGAGTATTTATGAGTGATAAAAATGTTGAAAAAGAGAGAATCCTTACTTTAGCTGATGAATTTAGCTTCTCATGTCATAAAGGCATACAATGTTTTAACATTTGCTGCAAGAATGTAAATATCTTTTTAACCCCCTATGATGTCTTAAGGATGTCAGAAGGTACAGATTTAACCTCTTCAGAGTTTTTAAAAAAATATACAATTACGCTATTAAGTGATGAAGGCTTACCTTTGGTTATGCTTAAAATGCTCGATGATGAAGATAAACTCTGCCCCTTTGTTTCTGAAACGGGATGTAGGATATATCTTGATAGACCGTGGTCATGCCGCATGTATCCTCTATTTTTTTCTGAGCAAAGATATTTACTAAAAGAAAAACCTACATGCCTTGGATTTCAAAGCGAAAAACGATGGACGATAGAAACATGGATAAGAGCACAAGGAATTGTTGACTATGACGAAATGAATGAACTCTATCAATCCGTTACTTGCCATGAGTATTTTCAAAAAGGTAACAGGCTTGATGAAGGAAGGTCAAGAATGCTATACAGGGCATGTTATGATATAGATGAATTCTATAAATTTCTCTTTAGAACAAAATTTTTCGATATTTATGATATAGATGAGGAACTGATCGATAAAATTTATGAAGATAAAAAAGAACTTTTGAAATTCGCCTTTGTCTGGGTTAAGTTCATTCTATTCTCCGACGGGGTGTTAAAGCTCAAAGATAAGGCAATGGATAAACTTTTACAGGAAAGAAAAAGAGATGACTAAAGATTACTGCCTTATTTTTTTAATAATTAGTATTTAGATTTATAAATCTACAGTTTCAGAGTTGTAGCACATTGAGCACATCCATCAATAAGTTTGTTTTTAAGAGAAAAAAACCTTCATTCGTAAAAGGGGTCATCTATAACATTGGTCAGTTGAAAAAATCAAATAAGTTAAAAATAAAAAAACTCAAAAGTTTTAACAAGGAAGGATTAAATTATGCTTAATAAGAAATTTGTTGAGCCTGTTGAGCGCTCATTAAGTTCGGAATTTAAGTTTAGGTGTCATAAAGAGATAAGTTGTTTTAATCAATGTTGTAAAATGACAGATCTTCTTTTAACGCCCTATGATATTTTAAGGTTAAAAAATAAACTTGGAATCTCATCAGGGGAATTCCTTGAAAAATATACATTCCTTCATATCGACGAAGTCTCATCACTACCTTACGTAATGCTTAAAATGGAAGGTGATGAAGGTAAATGCCCTTTTCTAACCTCTCATGGTTGTGGCGTATACGATGATCGTCCTTCAATCTGCCGTTACTATCCTGTAGGTAGAGGTATTATTGTAACAGAGACAGTTACAGGCAGGGAAAAGAGGGTCTTTTATTTCTTTATTAAAGAACCGGGATGCAAGGGTTATTCTGAGGATAAAGATTGGACTATTGAAACGTGGAGGATTGACCAAGGTGTTGATCTCTATGATGAGATAAATAAAGAGTGGTTCGAAATCCAATTGAGAAGGGATACTGCTGGATTCCCTAAGCTCAGCGAAAAACAGCAGGCATTGATTTATATGGTGAGCTATGATCTGGATAAATTTAGAAAATTCGTATTCGAATCCAAGTTTCTTGATATTTTCGAAGTCGAAGATATTGATAAGATAAAGAATAGCGATATTGCCCTAATGCAATTTGGCTTTAAATACTTGAAACATTTCCTTATGCTTGAGAAAACCTTAAACTTGAAAAAAGGAACTTAGAAAATCCACATATGTCGGTTCTCTTTGACATTAATAATCTTCCAGACAATGAAAATATTAAGCAGAAGATATTGAATATTCTTATAGAACATAAAGGATATTTGAAGGACGATGTCATAATTGACAAAGAATTTGAGATCTTTCTTGATAGTAAAAAATATAAATTTTGCATTGATTTTCTTATAATACTTAAAGAAAAGATACTCATGATTATTAGATGTGTAAGAGGTTCATTGGTTTCTAGGGAAAGGGAGGTTCTATCAGTAGCAAGGATTGTCACCTCATATCAGATTCCTTTTGCAGTTGTTACAAATGGAATAGATGCCGAAATCATTGACTCAGCCAGCGGAGAAGTAATTTCCTACGGATTAAACTCTTTACCTTCGAGACTTGAGGCTTTAGAGTCTTTACAAAAAATTGAGTTTAGAAGACTTTCAGAAGATAGAATTGAAAAAGAAAAAAGAATTTTTCTTCTCTTTGATGCTTGTAGATGTCCTTCAAAATGCTATTAGAAAATTTAATACCTCATACTCGAATGCGAGATAATAATTTATAAATTTTTAAAATGCTTCTATAAAAATATAGTTATTGACAAATCTTGTTATCCAAGATTAAATAAATAGACTTGGAATTTATAGTATAGCATGTAGCGTGCTATATTTAGCTTATATCAATTTTGTATAATTTTTAGACTTTTGTGCCATAAAAATTATCTATGGAGGAATAGAATGGCAGAAGAAAAGGAGAAATGTATTATAGTTGTAGGAGGGGGCATTAGCGGTTTGACAACTGCTGTAGAAGCTGCTGAAGTAGGATATGAGGTTGTTTTAATCGAGAAAAATCCATATCTTGGGGGGAGAGTAACTCAGCTTAATAAATATTTCCCTAAATTGTGTCCTCCTAACTGTGGGTTGGAGATAAACTTTCGGCGGATTAAGAATAATTCCAGGGTTAAATTTTATACACTCGCTGAAGTTGAGCAAGTTACAGGTTCAAAGGGAAACTTTGAGGTAAGTGTGAAAATTAATCCTCGTTATGTCAATGAGAATTGTACCGGTTGCAATGCCTGCGTAGAAGTATGCCCTATAGAAAGACCGAATGATTTTAATTTCGGTATGGATAAGACAAAGGCAATTTACCTTCCTCATGAATTTGCCTTTCCCATGAAATATGTTATTGATGAAAGGGTATGTAAGAAGCAAGAATGCGCTAAATGTGTTAGCGCTTGCAAATATAATGCTATAGATTTAAAGATGGAACCCAAAGTAATTACCCTAAAAGCAGGCTCAGTTGTTTTTGCAACCGGTTGGAACCCCTATGACGCCTCTAAAATAGATAACCTCGGTTTTGGTAGATACCAGAATGTCATAACTAATATGATGATGGAAAGACTTTCCTCCAAAAATGGTCCCACAGAGGGTAAAATTCTCAGACCCTCAGATGGCAAAGAGATTAAGAAGATAGCCTTTGTTCAGTGCGCTGGTTCCAGAGATGAAAATCATCTTCCATACTGTTCTTTTATCTGTTGTCTTGCCTCAATGAAACAGGCAACATATGTACGTGAACAATACCCTGAGTCTGAGGTAATAATATTTTATATCGATATACGAGCCACTGGAAGAAATGAGAAATTTTATAAAAAGGTACAAAAAGATGAAAAAATTAAATTTATCAAAGGAAAAGTTGCTCAAATAGAAGAAGATTCTGAAACAAAAGATCTTACAGTAATCGCAGAGGACGCTGTTGCAGGAAAGAAGATACAAGAAAAGGTCGAAATGGTTGTGCTTGCTACTGGAATGTCACCAGTTACAAGGGATGCAAAGATTCCTGCAAGCATTAGTTATGATGATGATGGTTTTATTATTTCTGGTTTTAATGGTGAGGGGTTATACGCAGCTGGTACAGCTAGAAAACCCCTCGATGTTTATTCCAGCGTTCAAGATAGTTCTGCTGCTGCACTTAAAGCAATTCAATCTATTGTGAGGAGGTAAAACAATGAGTAAAAAAATTGGAGTCTATATATGCACTGATTGTGAGATAGGTAACTCACTTAATATAGAACAGCTTATCAAAGTGGCTACTAAAATGAAGGCCCCTGTTGTTAAGGCGCATTCAGCTCTTTGTCTAAAGGAAGGTGTTGACTTTCTAAAAGATGATATAGCAAAAGAGGGTGTTAATGCTGTCATAATAGCAGCATGCTCACCTCGTGTAAACTATGATGTCTTCAATCTTGGCGTCCCCTTGGTAGAAAGGGTTAATATTAGGGAGCAAGTCGTCTGGACTCATAAACCAAATGATGAAGATACTCAGATGATGGCTGAAGACTACATCAGAATGGGTATTCTTAAGATGCAAAGGATGGAAGTACCCGAGCCTTATAAGGTTGAGGGAGTCTCTAAGTCCATCCTTGTTGTTGGTGGCGGTCTTGCAGGCTTGACAGCTGCTAAAGAGTCTGCCAACGCAGGTTATGATGTTTTTTTGGTTGAAAAAGAAGGTTCACTTGGTGGTAGGATGTCTAAAATTTACAAACAAGCTCCTACAAAGCCACCTTATACTGACCTTGAAGATCCTTTAATAAATAAATTGATTGAGGAGATTCAACAAAATCCTAAAATCAAGATTTATACCTCCTCGATTATAGAAAAAATAGAGGGCGCCCCTGGATTATTTGATGTTACAATTAAGCAAAATGGAAACACAGAGACATTTAGAGCAGGTGCGATTGTTCTTGCTGCAGGTACTATACCTTATGATGCTTCAAAACTTGATAATCTTGGGTTTGGCAAATATCCAAATGTGATAACTAACTATATGATGGAGGAGATAGCTTTAAAGGGTACTTTGGTCCGTCCTTCAGATGGAAAGCCTGTTAAAAGTGTAGCCTTTATACAGTGTGCTGGTCAGAGAGACGATAATCATTTACCCTATTGTTCCTCTATTTGCTGTGTAGAGTCTTTGAAGCAAGCTAAATATGTGAGGAATCAGGATCCCGATTCAAAGGTTTTCATATTTTATAAGGATATGAGAACTCCTGGTCATTTTGAATATTTCTATAAAAACATGCAGAATGATCCTGGAGTTTTTTTAACTAAGGGTGAAATTCTGAGCATATCAGAGGATGAAAACCAGAATCTTTTGGTAGAGGTTGATAATACTCTTCTTGGCGAAAGGATAACTGTAAATGTTGACCTCGTTGTCCTTGCAACAGGTATGGTTCCTGTGACCGCTCTTGGCGAAGAGGTGCTTCCCCCAGGTGTAAACCCAGGTGATGAATTCATACCCTATGTAATGATAGAAACAGACACATTAAACCTTGGATATAGACAAGGTGGTGAAGTGCCTGTTTTAGCAAATGGTTATCCTGATTCTAATTTTATTTGCTTTCCCTATGAAACCAGAAGAACAGGTATTTATGCTGCTGGTACTGTTAGGACACCTCTGGATATCGCTTCAACAATTGAAGACGCTACGGGCGCTGCACTTAAGGCTATACAATGTATTGAGTCAACAATTAGAGGAGAGGCTGTCCATCCCAGAGCAGGAGATACATCTTATGCGGATTTCTTCATGCAGAAATGCACTCAGTGCAAGAGATGCACTGAAGAATGTCCCTTTGGCGCTATAAATGAAGATGAAAAGGCTAATCCAATTTATTTGCCGACTCGTTGCAGAAGATGTGCTATATGTCTTGGGGCATGCCCCGAAAGGATTATTTCCTTCAAGAACTACTCTGTAGATATGATTGGCAACATGGTTAAAAATATTGAGGTTCCAGGAGAAGAGGAAGAGAAGCCAAGAGCAATTATTTTTGCCTGTGAAAACGATGCTTACCCCGCTCTTGATATGGCTGGAATTAACCGCTTGCAGTTTAGCCCCTTTGTAAGAATTGTCCCCTTGAGGTGCATAGGTTCAATAAACCTGGTATGGATTGCAGATGCCCTTTCTAAGGGCATTGACGGAGTTCTCCTACTTGGATGTCAATATGGTGAGGATTATCAATGTCATATGGCAACAGGAAGCCATCTTGCAAAAATAAGATTATCAAAAGTTGCAGAAACATTGGACAGGTTGAAGCTGGAATCTGGAAGAGTTCAGATGGAACAAATTTCAATCTCTGAATATTATAAATTACCACAGATTATCGACTCCTTTATTGAAAAGTTGCAAGATATAGGCCCTAATCCATATAAGGGATTCTAAAAGAAATGGGATTTTTATCATTTATTTTAAAGATGCAGAGGAGGTTAAAGGATGGGAGAGCAAATAACTCCTGATCTAAAATTTGTAAGGGAGGTTATAGCTGCTGGCGGAGAATCTTTAAAAAAGTGTTATCAGTGCGCTACATGTTCTGTGGTATGCAATCTATCCCCCGATGATAAACCATTCCCCAGAAAAGAGATGATCTATGCTCAGTGGGGGTTGAAAGATAAGCTTATAAGTAATCCTGATATATGGCTTTGTCATCAATGTAGTGATTGTACAGCCTATTGTCCAAGAGGCGCTAAGCCAGGAGAGGTTTTAGGAGCAGTCAGGAGTATAGCTATAAAAAACTACTCAAAACCGGCTTTTATTGCAAATTTGGTTGGGGAGCCTAAGGCAGCTATACTGCTTTTTGCAATACCCATCGCCATCTTTCTCTTTTTTATGGCTATACAGGGACATTTTACAACAGGAATACCTAGAGGTGAAGGCGGTATTATTTCCTTCTCTAAATTCATGCCTCCTATTCCTTATATTGATTTTTTATTCATACCACTTGCTGCACTTGTCGTTATAGCTTTTGTTGTGGGAATAAGAGATTATTGGCGGGATATGACAAAATATCATGGCAAACCCCTTGAAGGTGACATTAATAAATCAATAACGGATACCATCATTGATATATTGAGTCACAAAAAATTTGATAAATGTAATGTTACAAAAGACAGGAAACTTGCCCACCTTTTAGTCTTTTATTCCTTTATTGGGCTTGCTATTACAACCTCTATAGCTGTTTTTTATCTATATGTTCTCAAATGGGAATCCCCTTATCCCCAAACAAATATAATAAAGATTATAGGTAATATTAGTGGGATCGCTTTGCTGATAGGAATTACGATGGTTGTCTCTAATCGGATTAAGAATAAAGAGAAAGCAGGTATAGGTAGTTATTTTGACTGGCTCTTTATTGTTATAGTTTATGGCGTTGGTTTGACAGGTATGTTTGCTCAAATATTTAGATTACTGGATATTGCAGTGATAGCCTATTTTATGTATTTCTCACATTTGGTCTTCATATTTGCACTTTTTGCTTATGCTCCCTATTCAAAAATGGCTCATATGGTCTATAGAACTACTGCAATGGTTTTTGCAAAACATACAGGAAGAGATAAGATGGTTGCTTGAAGTTGTTGAGACTCATAAAAATCAAAGGGGGTGATTGTGATAGTTAAATAACTTAAGGTGAAGGCTTTAAGGTTAATTTATCAATAATTTAAATCACTTAAAATAATAATTATGTTAAGGAGGTGGCGGTTAGATGAGTGAAATTTTAATATTCGCTATTATTGCAGGTTTAATCGGTGTGTTATATGCTCTTGCTACAGCTTCTTGGGTCATGAAACAAGATGCTGGTACAGAACGCATGAGGGCTATCTCTGATGCCGTAAAAGAAGGTGCAGAGGCTTTTTTAGCCCGCGAGTATAAGACTGTTGCTATAGTTGCTGTTATTCTCTTTGTTTTATTAGCAGTCTTTCTTGGAATCTGGACAGCAATAGGATTCCTCATCGGTACAATTGGGTCAGCAGCAGCAGGTTATCTTGGAATGATGGTCTGTGTTAGAGCAAATGTTAGGACAGCTGAGGCTGCTAAAAGAGGTTTACAGGCGGCATTAACATTGGCATTCAAAGGCGGAGCAGTCACAGGCATGATGGTCGTTGGGCTTGGCTTATTGGGTATCACCATTTATTACATAGTTGTTAAAGGGGTTGCTGCTAACATAGATGATGCATTTCATGCCCTTGTAGGGTTGGGGTTCGGCTGTTCCCTTATGAGTGTTTTTGCCCGTATCGCTGGTGGTATTTATACTAAGGCTGCGGACGTGGGAGCTGACCTTGTCGGAAAGGTTGAAGCTGGGATTCCAGAAGATGACCCAAGAAACCCGGCAGTTATAGCTGATAACGTAGGTGATAATGTCGGTGATTGCGCAGGTATGGCTGCAGACTTGTATGAAACTTATACTGTCACAGTGGTTGCAGCAATGCTCCTTGCAAAAACTGTCTTTGGAGCACAAAGTCCTTGGGTAGAATTTCCCTTATTGATAGGCGGTATCTCAATAATCGCTTCTGTTATTGGGACATTCTTTGTAAAATTGGGTGCAAAACAGTACATCATGGGCGCACTCTATAAAGCGCTCGCTGTATCAGGTATTTTGGCTGCTATTGCCTTTTTCTTTGCCTCACAATGGTTTTTGGGATTACCAGGTGTTGAGCAGAAATTTACAGCCGCAGGAGTATTTACCACTGCATTAATAGGATTAATTTTGACTGCTTTGATCGTTATGATCACAGAGTACTTTACCTCTAAGAGCTTCCATCCTGTAAAACATATTGCAGCAGCAAGCCAGACAGGACATGCTACAAACATTATTGCTGGTTTAGCAGTTAGCATGAAATCTACTGGTTTACCTGTGTTATGCATTTGCGGTGCAATATTATGGGCTTATGCTCTTGGCGGAGGATTTAGTGGAGACCCTGCTACAGGACTTTTTGCAATAGCTCTTACAGCAGTTGCAATGCTCTCTATGACGGGGATTGTTGTCTCTATTGACTCCTATGGACCAATTACAGATAATGCTGGAGGCATTGCTGAAATGGCTGAGCTTCCACCAGATGTAAGAGCTGTAACAGATCCTCTTGATGCGGTTGGTAACACTACCAAGGCAGTAACAAAGGGTTATGCAATAGGGTCAGCAGGTGTTGCTGCACTTGTTCTCTTTGCTGAATATTCCAGGTCATTCCCTGGTGCGATTTCTTTTGATATCTCAGATCCAATGGTTTTGGTGGGACTCTTTATCGGTGGCTTGTTACCCTATTATTTTGGTTCATTATTAATGGAAGCAGTTGGCAAAGCAGCTGGTGGTGTTGTTGACGAAGTAAGAAGGCAGTTTAGAGAGATACCTGGCATAATGGAGTACAAAGCAAAACCTGAATATGGTACTTGCGTTGATATAGTTACGAAGGGTGCAATCAGGCAGATGATGGTTCCATCTTTAATCCCTGTCGTATCCCCTATAATAGTAGGTTTCATACTCGGCAAAGAGGCTTTAGGTGGCTTGCTAATTGGGAGCATCATTACGGGATTATTTTTAGCTATCTCAATGACCAGTGGAGGTGGTGCATGGGATAATGCTAAAAAGTATATTGAGGATGGTGCCTTTGGCGGTAAGAAATCTGATGCCCATAAGGCTGCGGTTACTGGTGACACAGTTGGAGACCCTTATAAGGATACAGCAGGACCTGCAATTAACCCGATGATTAAGGTTGTTAATATAGTAGCTCTGTTAATAGTTCCTTTAATGAAATAAATAAAAAGATCCTCTTTAAGAAGCCGATAATTGATTTTCTCTGTTATCGGCTTCTTAAGTTTTAAAATAAATTTTAAAATAAATATAAATAATATAAATATAGAAGAAATTACCATCCGAGCTATATCGTAGAAGTTTCTTGCTTAAGGTTCTATTTATTGTTTAAAATAAATAATAATTCGGAAGAAAGAGGAGGAGTATAGATTTGAAAGAAAAGATTCATCCTGAATACTATAAGGCTAAAGTAGTATGTGCATGTGGCGAAAGCTTTGAAACTGGATCGACTCGAAAGAGTATCAGAGTAGATATTTGTTCAAAATGTCACCCCTTTTTCACAGGGAAGCAGAAAATTGTTGATACGGAGGGAAGAGTAGAGAGATTTAAGAAGAAATACTCCAAAAAGTAACTTTTTTATTTTTTAAAAAAGGATTAGAGGCTTAAGAATTTGTTTCTAATCCTATTTTATTTCTATTTTTAACTATTTATAAAGTATATACAAGGATAAAAATATGAATGGTGTAGGCGGTCAGGCAGTTATAGAAGGGGTAATGATGAGATCTACTAAGGGCTGGGTAGTAGCGGTTAGAGATCCTAAAGGAGAAATTAACCTTAAATCAACAGTAACTAATAGACAAAGTAAATTTTTGAGATTGCCCCTTATCAGAGGAGTATATGCTCTTTTCTCTGCTCTGGTCGTTGGGATTAAAGCAATTGAGTTTTCATCTAAAATTGTTTATAAAGGTAAAGATGAAAAACCTTTAAGTTTATGGAGCATCGCTTTTTCAATAGCCTTAGCATTGATTATCGCTATATTACTTTTTAAATTTCTACCCCTTCTTTTAACAACTGTAATGGGACTATATTATTACCAAAATCTTTTCATTAATTCCATTTTATTTAATTTAGTAGACGGGATTTTAAGGGTCGGTATATTTCTTTTATATGTTTTCTTGATAGGTTTTTGGGGTGAGATGAAAAGGATATATCAATATCATGGCGCAGAGCATAAGGTAATTTATACATACGAAGCCGGTGAAGATTTAACTGTAGAAAATGCTAGGAAGCATAAGCCATTTCATCCACGCTGTGGAACAAGTTTTTTACTGATAGTAATGATCATAAGCATAGTAATGTTTATATTAATACCTCAACATTGGACTTTTTTAGAAAAACTCCTTGCAAGAATATTTCTTGTTCCAATTATATCTGGTTTATCTTATGAAATATTGAGGTTTTCCGTAGTATTTAGCAAAAAGGGGATTCTAAGCTTCATAATTCAACCGGGTCTCTTATTGCAAAGATTAACTGTTAGGGAACCTGATGACTCTCAGATAGAAGTTGCTATAACAGCTTTGAAGGAGGTTTTGAGATTAGATTCATATAACATACAGCATATAGGTGTTAAAAATGCTTGATAAGCTTTTGATAATCGAAGAGAAGTATAATGAACTTACAGAATATCTGACTAAGCCTGAAGTTTTTACAAACGCACTGGTATATCAAAAATATACTAAGGAACAAGCAGATCTGGAACCTCTTTATAACGCCATTCAGGAATACAAAAAGGTAATAAAGGGCATTAATGATGTAGAGGAATTATTTCAGGATGGTGATACTGGGTTGAGAGAGTTGGCTGAAGAAGAGCTCGAATTTCTTAAAAAGAAGAAAATAGAGATAGAAAATCGATTAAAATTGATGCTATTGCCAAAGGATCCAAGAGATGATAAAAATGTAATCTTAGAAATTAGGGCAGGTACTGGCGGAGAAGAAGCTGCGTTGTTTGCTGCAACATTATTCAGGATGTACTCAAAGTATGCAGAAGGCAAGGGATGGAAGATGGAGATAATAGATTCAAACCCAACAGCCTTGGGGGGTTTTAAAGAGATTATAGCGATTATTACTGGTAAGAATGCTTATAGTAGACTGAAATACGAAAGCGGAGTACATAGAGTTCAAAGAGTTCCCATCACTGAAGCCTCTGGAAGGATTCATACTTCTGCAGCAACTGTAGCTGTATTACCAGAAGCAGAAGAGGTAGACATTAAAATAGATGAAAAAGACTTAAGAATTGATACTTTTTGTTCCTCAGGCCCTGGTGGGCAAGGAGTTAATACAACCTATTCAGCTGTTAGAATCACGCATATACCAACGGGTATCGTTGTACAATGTCAAGATGAACGTTCACAGATTAAGAACAAAGAAAAGGCAATGAAAGTGCTCCGCTCAAGATTGCTCGAGATGGAGATAGAGAAAAAAGAGAAAGAAAGAGCATTGGACAGGAAAAGTCAAGTAGGAACAGGTGATAGAAGCGAGAGAATAAGAACTTACAATTATCCACAAAATAGAGTAACTGACCATAGAATAAATCTGACTCTACATAAACTTGAACAGATCTTAGAAGGTGATCTCGACGAAATTATCGATTCCTTAACAACTCATTTTCAGACAATGAAACTCAAAGAGATATAGCTTTGAAGGTTTTTGGTTTAAAATTCCTCTACATTTTAAACTAACAATTATGACAGCTGATTTTTAAAAGTCAATTTTTGAGGGTTTTTAGGTTTCTAGGATTAAGGGTAAATCATCTTTACAGGGCATTGGATTTAATAGCAGAAGGGAAGAAAGAGATAGAGAGGTATCTTTTTAAGAGGAGGTACAATTTATTTAACAGTAAGATAGATGTAGTATTTTATGATTAACGACGATATATTGTTTTCTATCATTTTTGTTTGAGACCCATTTTCTTTTTTAAGAGCCAAATAAAACCCATATCATGTGATACTTTAAAGGTAATTTGAGATTTCAACAATATGGCTACACTTTGACCGTGAGTAACTCCACTATTTTTTTGTTTTTTTCGTCAGGACTACTTACTACCTTTATGAAGAACCGCCTGAACTCACTATTTCTCTACGAATACTTTTTAACCTCTCTATAACATGTTCAAATGTCCATTTCTTCTTTTTGTTTCTGCCATCAGAATGAAATAAGGGACTCAACCTTTGTTTCATATGCTAATGAAGATAGTATGCAAGCATACAAAAAAACACATGGCATCTAATATGTTCATCAGTTTTATGATAAAGAGGGTTATGGTAAAATTTAAAAAGCTAAGAAAAGGTATGACAATAAGAGTAAGGAAGATTGCTCCTTTTGTCAATTTTGTGGAAACAATACCATTTCAGCGAGATTATTTTTGAGGAAAGATGTTTACTGTTAGAGCATGGTCTTGCTACTAAAAAACCATAAAATTTGGCAAACAAAAAAATCCACATAAAAGGGATGAGAAAAAGATATGAGGAAGATGTTAGCAATTGTTATATCGCTCTTGTTCACATTCCCTCTTTCTACAGTCGCATTTGCAACTGAAGCTCCTACGGCGGTCGCTAAAAAGGATGAAGCTCCCAAGACTACTTCTCCAACGGAATGGTCTGCTCCCACATCGGCTGACGATCCTAAGGCTGACGCTGAAAAGGATGATGTAAAGAAGGAAAAGACAGAGAAGGCGGTTAAAATAAAATTGTGTCTGTTTTATAGTTATAAGTATGGAAATTTTGATGACTAACTCATACAAGAGAAATTTAACGTAATCAGGAGAACAATCTGGGAAGAAAAGTAGAAAATTTTGTGACCACAAAACAGTTGCTTGCCTATAGCATCTCGCATTTAGACTTCTTTCATCTAGGAGGAAGTAGCGAAATCTGAAGACTGGAATATTGTCCTCTGTGGGGGGACTCTTCCATAGAGTTAATAATTTTTTGAATTTTTTTCTGGGACAACATTTCTTGCTCATTTTTCCATACCGCCTCCTTAACTTTTTAAATTTTCCCATAACCCTTTTTCACAATTTTTAGTTTAATCCTCTCCATGATAAAAGATGAAACTATGGATGGTATACTTACATCACCACCTTATTTTGATGCTTTAGATTATATTGGAAAAATAAAATTTCTATATTGATATTAGGATTAGATGAAGACCTTGTTTGGAAATCAACAAATAGTTTTTACGAAGCAAAGCATAGATATGAAAGCAAGCATGAGATCAAACCTCTTTTTGTAAGAGATAAATATTCTTCTATTATTTTGCCAAATTCAAGCTTAAAACTTATAGAGCTATTGAGAAAGTGTTTTAGAACTAACAAAGCCGAAGTTGTCCAAAATTATCTTAAAATGATGAAACTTTCATTTAAAGAATGTTATAGAGTTTTAGGGAAAATAAATTTTATTTAATGGTTATTAGTAAATATCATTCTTGGGTAATAAACGGGAAAGAAGAAGTAATTGAAACATCATCAATATTAGTAGATTTAGGTAAGTCAACTGGTTTTAAATTGATCGATGTTATTGAACATGGCTTATCAAAAGCCGACAAAGGTAAAATAGGAGTAGAGGATATTTTAGTTTTCCAAAAGTGATATTTTATTTTTGAATGGGAGTTAAATTCGCCACTGGGGACGATAGGGATTCGGAACCCCCTAACACCACATATGCACTGTCTTCACCTGACCATTAGTGACTATGTTGTCATCCTTTTATTTAAACCACTTCTTATTTCAAGGAGGTTTTTTGCCTCATTTTAAGGATGCAAGAGAATACATTTTTCTTGACAACTCCCGAATTTTAAGCTTCTTAAAGAGCAAGAAAGATGATTAAGTTATCTATTATTTTTTATGCATCGAAAGCTTTGAAGAAGTCAGGATTACTCTCTCTAAAGGAGCGGCTTACTGATAAAGCAACTTCTTCAAGCATTTCCATCCGAGCAAAACTCAAGATTGTAATAGGAATATCGAGTCTTTTTGCCACTTCATCAAGCGAGAGTCCATCTTTATAGTGTAATTCTGCAATCATTACTTTGATGGCATCATAGTGAATAAACTTTTTAAGGGATGGATCTATGATCTCTACCTCTTTACAGGCATCCTGAAAGGTACTGCCATTTTTTAAAGAAGCAAGAATCTTTTGAATCGATTCATTATAAATTTTTTTTTCTTCTTCACTATATTTTTTGTATTTTATCTCTTTCATAAATTCTCCTAAGTTTTTTTATTAGCATTTTATAATAGCATAATCATATATTTTTTAAAATATGCAGTTTATTATTCTCACTTTTTGCCCATTCAATTATCTCATTAACCATGCTGGGAATAGTTGCTTTTTGAGGCATTATTGTCACTTTCAGACCAAACTTCTCAATTGCTTTTGCTGTAATAGGTCCTATAGCCGCAATCGTCAATTCTTTTAAAAGTTGTTCCCCTTCACTACCTAAAATATCAACGAAATTATGAAAGGTCGAAGCGCTTGTGAAGGTAGCTATGGTGATTCTACCAGTCTTTAAGAATCTCATAAGTCTTTTTGCATGTTTTTCTGGTTTAATAGTTTTGTAAGTGGTAGGTGTATCAATATGACCACCGAGTTCTCTAATTTTATTAGGAAAAACATCTCTTCCCTCTTCGGCTCTTGGCAGTAATATCTTTGTATTTTTTAAGCTACTCTTTGTAAAAATATCTATTAAACCTTCTGAACTGAATGTCTCTGGGACAAGGTCAACTTTAATTCCGAAACTTCTTAGTTCATCGGCTGTTTTTGAGCCTATTGCACATATATTTATTCCCTTTAAGTCTCTTAAATCTTTATTTTTTATCAGTAGTCTTTGAAGGAAGAATTTAAAACTATTTTTGCTTGTAAATATTATCCAGTTGTACATTCCTATTTTCTCTATGCAATCGTCAAGTTGCTCAAAATTATCTGTAGGGACTACCTTAATAGTTGGGAATTCAAAAATCTCTGCTCCGAGTTCTTCAAGAGGCTCATAATCAGCTGTATACTCCCGTGTAATTAATATTCTATGACCAAATAAGGGTTTCTTCTCATACCAATTAAGAACCTTTCTCAATTGAACAACTAAACCAACTATCATTACTGCTGGAGGTTTTATCTGGGCGTCTTTAGCATCATCTGCAATTTTTTCTAAGGTGCTTACTATTGTTTTTTGATCAGGACGTGTTCCCCATCTTATGAGAGCTGTCGGAGTATCCGGCGGTTTGCCATTGGAGATAAGTTTTTGAGTTATATTACTAAGATTTCTAACACCCATCAAAAATATGAGAGTATCGTAATTTTTTGCTAAATTTGCCCAATCTATAGTGCTTTCTGGTTTCGTTATATCTTCGTTGCCTGTAATGACAGCAAATGAGGAAGAGTATTTTCTGTGGGTTAAAGGGATTCCAGCATAGGCTGGAACAGCAATAGCGGAGCTTACACCTGGTACTATCTCAAATTCTATACCTTTTGAAGCAAGTGCCTCAGCTTCTTCTCCCCCTCTTCCAAAAATGAAGGGATCACCACCTTTTAACCTGCAAACAATCTTATTCTCTAAGGCTTTACTTATTATGGCTTGGTTAATCTCTTCTTGTGACATTTCATGATGCCCTCCTCTTTTACCTGCATATACAAATTCGGCATCTTTATTAATGTAATTTAATATCTGTGCATTAAGATGAAAATCGTAGACAACAACATCTGCTTTTTGCAGGCATTTTAGGCCCTTAACGGTTAGTAGTCCGATATCTCCAGGACCAGCCCCTACTATGTAAACTTTACCTTTTTTCATCATAAATAGACCTCTGAGAGTATCTCTTTTGCTCCTTTTAGGAGAAGCATCTCTGCTAATTGAATCCCTATGTCCTCAGCTCTTTCTGGAGGTCCTTCTATTCGATCTTTTATTATTTTATCGCCTCTTAAGTTCCCTACAAACCCTTCTATTATCAATAGTTTTTTGTAACTAACAATACTCGTTGATTGATTTTTTTGGACGTTTGCTTCTTCTGTTACTATCCTCGCATAAGCGGCTATGGGTACCTGACAACCGCCCCCAAGGGTTTTTAAGAAAGCTCTTTCAGCGCTTATGCAGATTCGAGTTTCCTTATCATCTAAAGGCTTTAATAATTCATTAATTCTTTCATCATTTGTTCTTGCTTCAATGCCGAGCGCTCCCTGCCCAATGGCTGGCAAAATAATTTCTGGATTTATAATTTCTGTTATCCTCTTTTCTATGCCTAATCTTTTGATTCCTGCAACAGCGAGAACTATTCCATCAAATTTTCCTTCGTCTAATTTTCTAAGTCTTGTATCAAGATTACCCCTTAGAGGTTCAATTTTTATATCAGGTTTATGACTTAACAGTTGGCATGATCGCCTGAGACTGCTTGTACCGATTATAGAACCTTTTGGTAGGTCTTTCAGACTCTTAACCTTATCTTTTTTATTATCATTCTTTCTTATTATGAGTGCATCTCTTGGATCTTCTCTTTTGGTAATTACAGCAAGGTGTAAACCTTTGGGTAATTCTGTAGGAACATCTTTCATACTATGGACGGCTATATCGACTTCACCTTTTATGAGTGCTTCCTCAATCTCCTTTACAAATAAACCTTTACCTCCTACCTTTGCAAGAGGCACATCTAAGATTTTGTCACCAGTAGTTCTGATCTTTTTAAGCTCAAAATTGAAGGCAGGATACAATTTTAAAAGTTCTGCTTTAATATGTTCGGCTTGCCATAGAGCTAATTTACTACCACGAGTGCCAATTATTATCTTTTCCATAGGATAAATCTTATCCGGTGACAATCTTCAAGAAGACAATAAAGGGATAATTTTTCACGTTTTATCAAATATTTTATGAACTCACTTATGCAGATTCAACTTTATTTTCGAAAATAAGAATGGGAGGGTCTTTTCTCATAATTGTATCTTCATTAACTATGCACTCACGAACACCTTTGCTTGAAGGTATTTCATACATTACATCGAGCATGACCTCCTCCAGTATTGCTCTTAGACCTCTTGCACCAGCTTTTTTCTCTATAGATTTTTTTGCAATTGCTTTCAAAGCGCCTTCTGTAAAAGTGAGCTTCACATTCTCAAAAGATAATAGTTGTTGATATTGTTTGATAAGGGCGTTTTTAGGTTCAGTAAGTATCTTAATGAGAGCTTTTTCATCGAGTTCATCTAAGACTGCAATTATGGGAAGTCTGCCTACAAATTCTGGTATTAAGCCATATTTCAATAAATCCTCCGGCTCAACAAGCTTGAGTATGTTTTCTGAAGTTGACTGAGCCTCCACTTCGTATCCAAGGTGGAAGCCGATATTCCTTTTACCTTTTCTTTTTGCTATTATCTGGTCAAGCCCTACAAAAGCGCCACCACAGATGAAAAGTATATTGGTAGTATCCAATTGGATAAATTCTTGGTGAGGATGCTTTCTACCCCCTTGGGGAGGTATGTTTGCTACTGTGCCTTCTATTATTTTTAAAAGGGCTTGCTGGACACCTTCTCCTGAAACATCACGAGTTATGGAAGGATTGTCGGATTTTTTAGAGATTTTATCTATTTCATCTATGTAAACAATGCCAAGCTGAGCTTTTTCAATGTTATAGTCAGCTGCTTGCAATAATCTCAATAATATATTTTCAACATCTTCTCCCACATAACCTGCTTCTGTCAAAGTAGTAGCATCGGAGATTGCAAAAGGTACATCAAGAAATCTTGCAAGAGTCTGTGCAAGTAAGGTTTTACCTGTTCCAGTAGGACCTATTAATAATATATTACTCTTCTGAAGTTCAACTCCAGACTTAGAACTATTGAAGATTCTTTTGTAATGGTTGTAAACAGCGACAGAAAGTATCTTTTTAGCCTTCTCTTGACCGATCACATAATCATCAAGGAATTTATGAATTTCCTTAGGAAGAGGTAATTTTTCCGACAGGTCTTTTTGCACTTTGTTTTTTTCTTGCTTTATCAACTCATTGCAAAGGTAAATACACTCATCGCAAATATAGACCATAGGACCTGCAATCATTTTTTTAACATCTGTTTGCGGTTTTCCGCAAAAAGAGCATCTTTCTTTTTCATTGTATATTTTCTTCGACATCTATACTCCCTTATATAGATTAACTTGAGAAAGTTGCATTTTATCGCTTTTATGATAAAAGCTGTTTATTGTTTTTTTACTTCTTTAATGGGGCTAATTACATCATCTACAATTCCGTAGTTTTTTGCATCCAAACCAGACATGAAGAAATCCCTTTCTGTATCAGCTTGAATTTTTTCAAAGGGTTGTCCAGTGTGATAAGCCAGAATTCTATTTAAAGTTTCTTTCATCTTTAAAATTTCTTTAGCATGAATTTCTACATCTGTTGCTTGTCCATAAAAACCCCCCATAGGTTGGTGAATCATTATGCGAGAATTAGGGAGCGCAAATCTCTTCCCTTTAGTCCCTGCACTTAGCAGTAGAGCACCCATACTCGCAGCTTGACCTATACAGTAAGTTGCAATATCAGGTTTTACATATTGCATTGTATCATATATTGCTAATCCAGCTGATACAGTGCCTCCAGGGGAATTTATATATATGTGGATATCCTTTTCAGGATCTTCTGTTTGTAAAAAGAGTAGTTGAGCTATCACAACATTAGCAACATTATCATTAATGGGTGTGCCAATAAAGATTATTCTATCCTTCAAGAGTCTTGAATATATATCGTATACTCGTTCTGTTCTGCCTGTTTGCTCTATTACAATGGGAACGATACTCATAGCTCTTCTCCTTTGATAACCTCCGATTTATTTAATAATAGATCTCTCACCTTTTGCTCATAGATAGAGTAATTTAGGGCTGTTAAAGACCCATCCACTCTTAAAAAGTGCTTTATTACTTCATCAGGTTTGAGCTTATTATTTAGTGCTATCTCAATAATCTTTGTTTTCATATCTTCTTCAGTAACATTTATATTTTCTTTTTCACCAATTAATTTTAATAAAATGAAAGTTTTAACCTCTTTTTCAGCATGAGGGAGTAACTCTTTTCTGAGTTCCTCGTCGGATCGATCGTCATTCCTTAAAGTTCTTTTTTCAGCTATCATATCTTCTACCTTAGCATTAAGCATACTCTCGGGAACCTCAAATTTATATGTTTCTAGGAGTTTATCGATTATTTCAGCACACATACGATTCTTTGCATTCCTTGATTTAACTGTAGTCAGTGATTCTTTGACCCCCTCTCTTAGCTTATCCAGGCTATCGAACCCAAGATCCTTTGCAAATTCATCATCTATGGATTGTATTTTCTTTCGTTTAATATCCTTTATTGTCATGGTAAAATTAATAGTTTTTCCTGCATATAGAGACTGCATCTCAGAAGGAAAGCTAACAGAAAATTCAAATTGTTCATTAACCCTTTTATTTATTAATGCTTCATGAAATTCTTTGGGGAAGGGACTAAAACCTATTCTAATTACAAAATCTTTTGTTGGATTTTCTTCAATATCTGTTTTGAAGTCAACTGTAATGAGATCTCCTAACTCTGTAAAGCCTTCAACATTTTCATAAATAGCCTTTTCTTCAGCTAAGTTTTTAATAACTCTTTCTATCTCCTCTTCTGTTACCTCGATCGGAATATCTTTAACCTTAATTCCGTCATAAACGAGATTCTCTATTTGAGGTAAAACCTCTATTAAGAAGGTTAAAGAAAGAGGTGAATTTCTCAAAAATTCAGAGGCATGCTCGATTATTGGTTGAGTGATTGGTTTCAATTTAGAATCTTGAATTGCTTTATGATAATATTCTGGTATTAGCTTCTCTAATACTTCTGATTCAATGCTTTTGCCGTATTTTTTCTCGATTAATGATAGTGGGGCTTTACCTGGTCTAAAACCAGCAATCCGAGATTTCTTCTGGACATCGAGTAAGCTTTCTTTAATTTTAGATTCAATTGCATCTGCTGGTATTTCTAAAGTAAGCCTTTTTTTCGTTTCAGAGATCTCTTCAATAGACTTTATCAAAAATTCCTCCTCTAATAGAATATAAAAAATTCTTTAAACATTAGCTTGAGAACTTTTGGGGCTTTTTTATAGAAGCCCTTATGTAAGTACTTCAACTTTAAGTGTAAAAATAATTAAACAGGTTTGTCAATTAAACTCCGACTTAGTGTGGTTACTAATTTAAAATGTCACA
>CAYPJO010000020.1:17233-26103 GCA_964411065.1 uncultured Thermodesulfovibrio sp. | reverse complement strand
TTTCTGATTTTCAGGGTTGTATTCTTCATAAGATAAGGAGCACCTTAAACAAAGTAAGGAAGAGAGGTTGTGAGGCTATAAAAGAGGATATAAAGAGAGTATACAGGCAGAAAGGCGAAGAAGGATTTAAAGAGGCCTTAAGTATGTTTAGTCAAAACTGGAGAGCTCTTTATCCGAAAGAACTTAGGCCTTATATTTACACCACCAATGCCTTGGAGATATTTATTAAAGAGGTAAAAAGAGGAAGTAAAGTAATTGAGGTTTTTCCGACTTCTTGTGCATCAGATAAAGGTTTTTACTTGATAGCCTCTGAAATGAATGAGCGATACAAAGCAAAAGCTTTAAAAAACTTTTCAATGGTGAAGAAAATATTACTCTCCATTAGGAGGGCAAGATATGGAGAGCCAATAAAAATTGCTGAGATATGTGCTACACAAAACTTTTGAGACTATGTTGGATAACTCCATATTTACACAAGTTATGATTAATATTGCAAGTAGAAGAAAGCTCAAGAATCATGATGAGTTAGAGCTAAAAATCAGAGTTAAGAGAGGCTAAAGTAGGGTTTACAAGAAAATGTATCATTAAATCCACAAAAGACTCAAAATATTTCTTTAAAGGCAAGATTCTTCTATATTGTAAGAAAGACAATCAAAAAATTAACTTTAAAGCATTTAAGGGATCTTTCATCAATCTTCAACTGTAAGCTCTCAAAAGAGAAAGTACAACTTAAAAACAGAAGCTCAACATGAAAATTTTCATATTTTAATACCTCTTTTCGTATCTATGGCCTTCGCAAACTTCTTTTACATGGTCTTTAATCAATCTGCCGTTTTCCCAAACTCTTTCTCTTACCTTTCTGCACTTTGTATACTCATCATAGTCTAAAGGTTCTGCATAATATCTACCTCTTCTATCTTCTGTCCAATATTCAACAGGTTTTCCTGATTGAGCTGCTTCTCTTGCCCCTCGAGCTGAGATATCCGAAAGAGTTGCGCCAGCAATAGCTCCTAATCCTGCACCAATTACGCCACCTCGCCACGGATTTTTTCTATCGAGGAGTGCACCTGCTACACCTCCTATTAATCCACCGATTGCACCACCTTCATACTGATATCTTTGACACCCTAAGGTTACAGCGAGCAGGGAGACTATTATAAGTATCGCAACGATTCTCTTCATTTTACTTTTATACCTCCTCTTCCTTTAAGTTGTAAAACTTAGAAAGTCCAGATAGAACAGAACTAAATTAATTATAACAATAGATAAATTTTTTTAGCAAAAGATATTTTGGGGACTTTCAACTGTGAAAAATAGATATCAAAAGTAATAGACTGGAAGATTTTTTTGTCTTATATCTTATATCCTTACAAGGAGAGGAACTTTGTTTATACCTATCCACTATAAATATAAAGAAATCTGATAAAGTAGCTTTTTCATAAATTAAAAATTTAATTGTAATATTACGAATTACTTATAAATTAGGACTAAGAAATTTTATATTTCTTTTTTCCCTCTTCTAACAAATCTCTTCCATCTATATCAATTGCTACTGTTACTGGGAAGTCCTCGACATAGAGCTTTCTTATTGCCTCCGGTCCTAAATCCTCATATGCAACTATTTGAGAGGATTTTATATGCTTGGAAAGAAGAGCACCTGCGCCGCCAGTAGCAATAAAATATACAGCCCTATGCTTTATCATCGCTTCTTTTACAGGATTTGTCCTCCCCCCTTTTCCAATCATTCCCTTTAACCCCTTTTCTAAAAGGTAAGGTGTATAGGGATCAACTCTGGAGGAAGTGGTAGGACCTGCAGAACCTATGACCTTTCCAGGCTTTGGAGGGGTTGGACCGACATAGTAAATTACAGAGCCATTGATATCAAAGGGTAAAGGTTGATTGTTCTTTATTAGTTCTACAAGTCTTTTATGTGCAGCATCTCGAGCAGTATAGATATAACCAGTTATAATGACTAAATCCCCTGCTTTGAGGTCACTTACAACTTCATCCGTTAACGGAGTAACAATTAATTTCTTCATGTTTTTATAGAATCACCTCTGTATGTCGTGCACTATTACATTGTATGTTGACTGCTACTGGAAGACTTGCGATATGACAGGGATAAAACTCAATATTAACTTCTAAAGCTGTAATCCTACCACCAAGCCCCATAGGTCCAATGCCTAACTTATTAATTTCGTTGAGCAAGTCGATTTCCAGTTGAGCATAGAGTGGATTACTGTTCCTCACTCCCAATTTTCTCAGCAAAGCCTTCTTTGAGAGTATTGCACACTTCTCAAAGGTGCCACCTATACCTACCCCAACAATGATTGGAGGGCATGGATTACCACCTGCTTTTTCAACAGTCTCCAACACAAAGGATTTTATACCATCCAAACCATCAGCAGGTTTGAGCATCCTAATAGCGCTCATATTCTCACTTCCTCCACCTTTTGGGGCTGCTATAATCTTGACATTTTCCCCTTTAACCATCTCAAAATGGACAACACAAGGGGTATTGTCACCTGTGTTCTTCCTATCAAAGACTGGATCAGTAACAATTGATTTACGGAAAAAGCCCTCTTGGTATGCTCTTCTAACTCCTTCATTTAATGCATAAAAAAGGTCCTCGCCGTCAAAGTATACTTTGTTGCCCCACTCAATAAAAATAACAGCAAATCCTGTATCCTGACATAATGCAAGCCCTTCTTCTTTTGCGATATCCTTGTTTTTTAAAAGTTGCTCAATAACTGCTTTGCCCATTATTGACTCTTCAACCAGTAATGAGGACTTAAGAGAATTACAGATATCTTCAGGAAGAATAGTGACGGCTTCTAAAAATAAGTTTTTTACTGATTCAATTATTTGTTCCTGACTAATTATTTTTGAAAACATTTAAATTGAATAAATTGAAGTTAAAATAATTTTAAAATCAAAATATGATAGCAGAGGGTTTTGTATAAAGTCAAAAATTCCAGCATATTAGTTCATCAGGCTAGAAAGTAAATATCTGGTATTCCACTACTTTAATTAATTAAATACGCTATTCTTCTTTTTATTTTAACCCTTTGTTTCTCGAGCTTCTAAGTAGAAATATTTAACTATATGAATTTTAATCTCCTCTCTTGATAAGTCCCGTCCGTTTTACATAACATCAAGCATCATAATAATCAAGTTGAGCGAGGCTATGGCATAAATTTGTCTACCAGTGCCTTTTATCCCTCCCCCTCAAAAGCTTAGAATATATAACTGAGTCTACACCTTGCTTTGGATCCATTGGTAGAAACTTTTATCTTGAATTGTAGAGTTTTCGTTTTATCAAGCTGAAAGTCTATTTCTCCTTTATATCTATTCTAATATTTTGTATTTAAGAAACTAATGAGAGAAGGCTTATATTTTTTTAAATGCGTCTAAGGGCAACTCAAAGGCTAAGACAAGCCTTTGAATTTTAGTGCTATCTTGATTATAATATGTTTTTTTAGAATAAAGCATTATCAGGAGGCTTAAATGTTAAAGATTGAATTAGCAGAGAGAGTAAAAAACCTTCCGCCATATCTCTTTGCTGCTATTGATAAAATTAAACAAGAAGCTCTTGCAAGGGGAGTAGATTTAATAGATCTCAGTATTGGCGATCCAGACATCCCTACCCCTAACCATATCGTTAAAGCGATGCAAGAAGCTGTGCTAAAACCAGAACATCATCGTTATCCCTCTTATGAGGGAATGCTTTCTTATAGAGAAGCAGTTTCTGCATGGTATAAAAAAAGATTTAACGTTGATCTCGATCCAAAAACTGAAGTATTATCTTTAATTGGTTCAAAAGAAGGAATAGGTCACATACCGCTTGCTTTTGTTAATACCGAAGATATAGTCCTTGTTCCATCTCCTGGTTATCCAGTCTATGCCAATGCTACTCTTTTCGCTGGAGGTCGACCATTCTTCATGCCATTGAAAGAAGAGAATAATTTTTTGCCTGATCTTTCAATAGTTCCTGAAGATATTTTGAAAAAAGCTAAACTAATTTTTATCAATTATCCTAATAATCCAACTGCAGCAAAAGCTGAAGAGAACTTTTATAAGATGGTTATTGAGTTGGCGACATCTTATAATATCATAGTATGTCATGATGCAGCATATTCGGAAATTTACTATGATGATGAAAAACCATTGAGTTTCCTCCAAATTAACGGGGCAAAGGAAGTAGGTATTGAATTTCATTCTCTCTCTAAGACATTCAATATGACAGGATGGCGGATAGGCTTTGCAGTAGGCAATAAAGACATATTAGCAGGACTTGGTAAGATAAAGACCAATCTTGATTCTGGTGTGTTTCAAGCAATACAAGAATCTGCAATAGTTGCTCTTAATACTGACAACTTAATTCTTAAGGGTATTAGAGATATCTATCAACAAAGAAGAGATACCTTATATGAAGGATTAGAAAAGATCGGTATTTCACTATTGAAACCTAAAGCAACTTTTTATCTATGGGCGAGAGTCCCAAAAAATTTTGATTCTCTGAGTTTTACATCTCACTTACTCGAAAGAGCTGGAGTATTAACTACTCCTGGCGTTGGCTTTGGTGAAGCAGGAGAAGGTTATATTCGTTTTGCTCTTACCCAACCTGTTGAAAGGATTAGTGAAGCAGTTCAGAGAATTAATAAGATATTGTAAGCTACAGAAGATGACCGTCTATATTGGTATAGGCTCAAACTTAGGAAATAGATACGAAAATTGCTATAAAGCTATTAAGGCTTTAGAAGAGAAGGGTCTGAAAATTACAAAGATATCATCTTTATATGAGACAGAACCATGGGGTGTACTAAACCAACCAAAATTCATAAACCTTGCCATAGAAGCAGAAACAGACTTCTCGCCCTTTGAATTACTACATGTGTTAAAAGACGTGGAGACAGCCTTAGGTAGAAGAAAGACTGTGCGATGGGGACCAAGAATCATTGATCTTGATATTCTCTTTTACGGAAATGAAGTTATAAATACCGATCAGCTCACTGTACCCCATCCTTTCCTCCATGAAAGAGATTTCGTTTTAATACCTCTTGAGGAGATTTCAACGTATAAGGTTCACCCCTTACTGAAAAAAACTATACGAGAATTAAGGGAGGAATTAGAAAATGCTAAGAACATTAAATGTCAAAAGCAGAAGTAGAACGGAACTAATAGATATTACAGCGGAGGTAACCCAAATTGTAAGAGAATCAGGTATTAAGAGCGGAATTTGTTATCTCTATGTTCCCCACACTACTGCTGGCATAACTATTAACGAAGGTGCTGATCCTTCAGTAAAAAAAGATATTTTGGCAACTCTTAACAAGCTTATACCCTTTGAAGGAAACTATCAACACACTGAAGGCAACTCCGATGCTCATATTAAATCATCAGTGATCGGAGTCTCTGCTATGGCGCCCATTGATGAAGGAAGGTTATTGATGGGCACTTGGCAGTCTATTTTCTTCTGTGAATTCGATGGTCCAAGAAATAGAAAAGTGCTCATTAAAATTCTTTAGCTTCTGAATTTATTGTATTGTCTCTGACAATTTAAAAGAATCAAAAGAAATTTTTTTAGAAGATAAGAAGTCTCTTAGGCATCCCTGGAAAAATAAAATCTTCAATAGCAGAATAATATGACAAAATTCTGGTAAACAATAGAAGTACAATTTTTACATTACCAAATGGGTTTAGAATGACTCTCTGCATCTTGGAAAGTAGATTAGCGATTATAGAAAATAACTATGCATATAAGAAATGTTATCGCTAATATCTATTGGAACTTGTTTTGACAGGCCTTTTATAATTATGGATAGCTTAATTATATTTTCAGCTTTGTATCCTATTTCTACCAATCCACAAATGCTAACTAAAATTATCATGGGGGAGTGCAGAAATGCTTATAAATGCTATCGGCATAGGCTGTCCAAAGCCTGTATTAATGGCAGAAGAGGCATTATCTAAAATTGAGGAGGGAATAGTAGAGATCTTAGTTGATAACGAAGCCTCTGTTAGTAATCTAACCAGATTTGCAAATAAAAATGGTTTTTTCACCGAAAATATAAGGGAAGATAATTACTGGCGTGTAAAAATAATCAAAGGCTATCCCTGCGAGATTCAACCTGAAAGAAGAGTCACAGATCAACCACAGATTCAGACTTCAACTCATCAGCAACCAGCTTATTTCCTTATAGTAACTACCGATACCATGGGCAAAGAAGAAGAACTGGGTAAAATTTTGATGAAGGCTTTTTTTGAGACAATGAAGGTAACAAAAGAGTTACCCAATAATATTTTCTTTCTTAATGCTGGCGTTAAGTTAACCACTATTGACGAAGATATTATCCCCATTCTTAAAGAAATAGAGGCTATGGGGGTCGAGATTTTTTCATGTGGGACATGTCTTAAACATTATGATCTGGAGTCTAAATTAAAGGTTGGTTACAGAGGAACCACCAATCACTTGATTGAGGGATTGAAAGATTCTAAGAAAACAGTATGGATAGGTTGATTTAAATAGTTATGATATATTTAATTTTAATGCTCATATATCCTTGACTTTTGCTTAACCCAGCATCCAGAAGATTTCCAGACTTGAGCATCTCAAATAGTCCTTTTGCATTGATTCTTATCTCAGCGTATTCTCTGTTGAGCTTGGCAAATCTCTTTTCCGGCAAGTCGTTAAATCTTGCTAATTTTCTTTTAATATTTCTACCAAGACACCAAAGCATTTACGAATCTACTATCCTGAACTTCCTCCTAAAAATGAAATAGTGCGAGTATCCTCACCGTTTCTTTTCTCTAATGCCAACGTGATATACCTGTAATATACAATAGTCGTATGGGCTATCATCGAATCATATGAACGCCATTTAAATTTTTTGGCAAGCTTTATATGTGATTTAGATAATATGTGATTTAGATATCTAGAAAAATACCTATATATCCTGTCAAAATTATTTCCATATCACCTAATCCCATCATCTTGTGATACAATTGTATTGATAGAACACTCTCCTTATTCTTTTTTTGTCTCAATAATATATAACCAGAAGATGCGGATGTTCTTGCTAATATTTTAGCGCTTAACTCTTGATCATCAAGGCTTTACTAAATGTTTTTTATTGCAAAGGCTGAGTTAGTATAATTGAAATTAAATAGTGTTGAGTAACCTGAAAAGATAAGAAACATATGCGACATAAGAGGGTAATGGATCACTATTCATAAGCATATATAAAATGATATGCCCTCATTTTTCGGGATGGTATAAATACAGGAAAAATTATTTAATAAAAACCATGCACCCAAATACTGGAAAAATATATTTACGCACCAACCACAAAGACCTTAGAAAGCGTTTTGCCACAAAGACTGCTACGAGATCTTTCTTTATTATAGAAAATTCTATGTTTTTCTATCAGTCTCCTTTCGTTGATTGTCAGAAATTTTTTTAACTATACTTCTAAGAACCACTATTTCGAGTTCTTTTTCGGCAAGTCCTTGAGCCGGAGATTTTCATCCTCAAGGACCTTAAGCCCTTTTGCCTCCTTAGAGGTTATACCCTTGAATTTCTGCCTCCATTTCTTAAAGGTGCTTCTTGAGACTGAGTACTTGCTGCATACCTCTGCTATGGAGTTAACGGGAAGTTCTGCTAAAGAAAGAATTTGTATTATCCTTTCAACCGCATATTTCGTTTGTATCATAGGCTACTCTCATTTCTTAAAATTACATCCCTATTTTTTTGTTCCAAAAAGCGGGGTGCAGGTCATAGCTGAGGTATTAGAGGAACGGCAAATTGGACTAACGAAGAGATTGCTGATTACCTAGTTTAAGAGAGGTATTAAAGGAGCAATTGATAAGAAAGATTTGATTAGAAAATTGGGTGTGTAACAAATCACTTTTAGCGTATGCTATTAGCCTCCTGACGATTTTAACGTTATGTATTAAAATAAACAATTCTTAAAACCTCAGGTAGTTAGGGGACTGGTAATCGGTTTTTGAGATAGGATCAATAATTGCCCGTCTTCTCTTTTGGCAAAATAAAACTTAGAGAGAATATTAATCTATAATCTGGTGTGCGATTTTTGACGTCAAATCCTGCTCCGATAGTTGTATAAACATTCTCTCCCGTTTTCACCCTATACCCTAATCGCCATTCGAGCAAGTCAAGTTTATTTTTGAAATAATTTTTTCTACTTATAATCTCTGCGAGGATTTTAGATTTATGAGTTACAGCTAATTCACTTCCTATATTGAAAAGATATTGGTCTTTGAGCCCTGATCTTTCAGGTTTAGTATAGATAAGATTTACATGCCCCTTAAAAGGTCCAACTTTTTTGGATAATATCAGTCCGCCACCAAATGCACCTTCTGTGGAAAAATTGCTCTTCCCAGTATTAACAGATATGATCAGTAAATAAGCTAAGGCTGGCGTATATTTGCCCTCATTCAACAATCTGTGTTTAACTCCTAAGGAAAAATCTTCAAAACCAGATATTTCATTATTCATATTAAAAGTGTAAGGCACCGTTAGATTGAATTCAACTTTATCATGAAGAGCGTACACCATCTGTAAGCAAATTCTATTAAAGGTTGGTTCCGACGATTTCTCAAAAGCAAATCCAAAACCAACTTCATTCTGACTAGGACTCTCGGCACTTAAAGTAGAAAAAACACCATAAGGAGGTAGAGGTTGAAGACCTTTAAAATCGAAAGAGGCTGTGGATTCGTTAGAGATAGCAGATAGTGAGAAAAGGAAAAAAAATATAAATACCTTTTTCATTGCTTTAAGAGCATAGCAAAAATGATTTTTTCTGTCAACTTCCTTCTTTAGCTGAAAATAGCCTTTTTAAAATCAAATT
>CAYPJO010000020.1:0-17133 GCA_964411065.1 uncultured Thermodesulfovibrio sp. | reverse complement strand
TTTTTAAAATCAAATTGCCCTTTAGAATCGATAATTATCAGAAGGCGACAAGGGAATGGTAAAATTAGTGCTCCTTAAGAAGTGAGTATAGGGTTAATGATAAATGGCTTCCAAAACTAAAGTAATCTGATTAAAGTGTCTCTGTCATTGTATGAGCTTTTTATTAAGAAAACTGTTTTATTACAGTATGACATCTCCGCCATCTGATTAAAGAAAATTAGTTTAATAATTTTATTTTCAGTTATTTTTACTTTGTGTTACTGGGTTATCTCATACGTCAATCTATTGACATACTATGTATAAAAGTATAATAATATTCCTTAATTATGCCAGATCTACTGATAATTGACGATGATCCTGTCATCTTAGAGATGCTCGAGACCTTCATGATTACTGAGGGGTTTAGGGTTTCAGTTGCACCTAATGCAAAAGAAGCTTTTAGAATTCTTGAAAATCAGAGATTCGACGTAATACTTACTGATCTTGTGATGCCAGAGATGACAGGGTTGGAATTTCTCAAAGAGACTTTATCTATGGGTATAAGAATACCAATCATCATTATGACAGCTTATGGTACCATTACTACTGCTGTTGAAGCTATGAAAAGTGGTGCCTTTGATTATATAACAAAACCTTTTAATCTTACCGAACTATTGATAATAGTTAAGAGAGCTATAAGTATTTCAAATTTACAAGTTGAGAATGTATTACTCAAGAAGCAGTTGAAGAGAAAGTATAAATTTGAAGGACTCATTGGTGATTCACCAAAAATGCAGGCAGTTTTTGAGATGATTGAGAAAATCGCTGACACTGACAGCACTGTCTTAATTACAGGAGAGAGTGGAACAGGTAAGGAACTTATTGCTAAAACTATTCATTTTAATAGTTCAAGAAGTGTAAATCCTTTTGTGCCAATTAATTGCGCTGCTATTCCGAAGGATCTTCTTGAATCAGAACTCTTTGGGCATGAAAAAGGTGCATTCACAGGTGCCATTCATACTCGCATAGGTCGTTTTGAGTTAGCTCAAGGCGGTACACTATTCTTAGATGAAATTGGAGAGTTAGATCCATCATTACAGGTAAAACTCTTAAGAGTTTTACAGCAGAAAGAATTTGAGAGAGTTGGAGGGCTTAAAACAATAAAAGTAGATGTTAGAATTATCGCAGCTACTAATAGGGATCTTGAAAAAGCAGTTAGAGAAGGCAAATTTAGAGAAGATCTTTTTTACAGATTGAATGTCATACCAATCCACTTGCCTCCTTTAAGAGAAAGAAGAGATGATATTCCCATTTTGCTTGACCATTTTATTCAGCATTTCTGCACTAAAAGAAACAGGAAGCCTTTTGTATTTACACCAGATGCAATTAAATGTCTTTTAAGGTATGATTGGAGGGGAAATGTTAGAGAACTGGAGAATCTTATTGAGAGACTTTCTATCTTAGTAAATTCTGACACTATTTCTGTAAATGATCTGCCTGAAAGATTTCATTCTTTTGCTAATGTTTGCGAAAGATCCCATTATGCTGATAATGTTCAACTCAATTTTAACTTACCAGAAAAGGGTTGTGATCTAAATAAAATTATCTTTGAGATAGAAAAAAGTCTCATATTAAATGCACTTACAAAGACAGGATGGGTTAAGAGTAAAGCTGCTACTCTGCTTGGATTGAATAGAACAACTCTTATAGAAAAAATGAAAAAAATGGGCATAGAGAAGACATAAAATAAACAGTCCTAATGTCATAAATATGACATTTATAATTTATGATTTTAACATAGTTTGTTCATAGTTTCAACCTTTTTAAATGTTTTTCTAAATCTTGCTTGACTATCCAATCTTTTTTATAAACTTCTGATTATAACTCCTTCAAAATGATTTTCAATAATGATTTAAGGGATAGTTCTCACACCTTATGATTTTATGAAATATAGTTTTTTTGGCACAAAGAAGACCCTTATTAATTTTTGTGTAAAAAAATGGCATATTTATTGCTTTTTTAGAAAAACATGAAGCTTCTTTTGTATTTACTATTTCAAATTTTATTTTCAACAATTAATTTATATGCCTTGGAAAAAAATTCACTTCCCGAAACCCTTAAAAATGCTTCTAAACTTGTTGAACAACAAAGGGCTACAGATGCTCTGAAGCTTCTCTCCCAATTTAATCCTGACAGTTTTACTTTTGCTAAGTATAATTATGTCGCTGCTAAAGCTTACGCACAACTAGGTAACATATATAAGGCTATAGAACACTATAGGCTGGCATATATATATGCAGAAGAAAAGGCATTGAAAGAAAAAATACTTTTTGAAAGAGCTAATACTTTTTCAAATAATAAGCACTACGACGAAGCGGTAATCTGCTTTAAGATTTTCCTTCAACATTTTCCTGAATCTGCCTTGAGGCAAGATGCCTATTTAGGGCTTGCGGAGTCTTTGTATAGTCTTGGACGATTCAATGAGGCACTTGTTTTTTTTCAAAAGAGCGGCAATTCTCCCAAAGCTATTTATGGTATGGCAGATACACTTCAGGCGATGGGAAGAATAAAAGAAGCTCATGAACTTTATCTTGAAATTATTAATAATGAAAAAGGCTATGCGAGGACTCAGAAGAATCTGTATAACATAGGCGAAAACTTCAGGCTTATGAAAAAACCTTCCTATGCCAAAGTTTATCTTTCAATGGTTGAGGATTATCCCATCAGATATCAAGCTGAATTAGCAAGGGCCTTAATAGCTGTAGAAGAAGGTCTACTGGAACAAGCTCTTAGGCATTTAGAGCTTGCTAAGCAATCTCCTGACAGAATAGTTAGAAGAAAGGCTCTTCTACATCTTTCAGATATTCTAATGAGGACTGGCAAGTTGCAAGAGGCTAAAGAGAGATTACTTGAGATTAGAAAGAAATATCCTTATGGTAAGGACTATGATGAGGCTTTACTAAAACTTGCGAGTATTTATAAACAGGAAGGTGAAATTTTTAAGGCTGCGTCAATCTTACAGGAGCTTGTATTCAGAAAGACTCCTGATAAAGTTGCATTAGATGAATTGGAAATTCTGCTTGAAGAGGCTAAAAAAAGGAGCGATCAAAAATTTTTAAATCTATGGCAGGCTATTGGACAGTGGTTACTTGAACCCACAAGAAGTGGTTTTATTACAAAGATTGTTAAGGATTTAAAACCACTAGGAAAACGGTATATTGATGTCTGTAAATGGCTTCTGAGGCATGGATCTGAAGAGGAAAAAAAGCTTGCTACTCTTCTTATGGCAGAATTCTTTGCACAAATGGGAGACATTAAAAACTCAGAGTTATATTTGCAGAAAGTAAAAAAAGATTCTGACCATAGCGATGAATTTCATAGAGTAAATGCTCTTCTCCTTTCTATGAAAAGTGAATACGATAAATCACTCAGGTCACTAATGAAAATTAGGAAATTAAATTCAGATGATATAAATTTATTAATAAAACTCTCTTCTGAAATAACCCCAACTATGCAGAATTTACAAAATCTAATTAATTATTTAGAGGAAGTAGTAAAAGGGCAAAGGATTGAACCGAGATTATTTTTATTATATGCTGATATCCTTTATCAACGGGGAAGAAAGAGAGATGCATTGCGTTACTATAAAGAGGCTTTAAATACTAATGGAGAAAACAAGATCCTTCTCCAAAAAGATATCGATTGGTGCCTTTACAGAATATCTGAGCTATCGGATAAACAAGAATCTGAGGATGCCATAAGGACACTACAAAGAGGTAAAGATAATATGAGCAAACTTGCCCATACAAGAGTTAAAGAAAATTTTATTGATGATAAATTAAGGAGGCTCTTTTAGTGAACATTTCGCAACTACATGAGGCTTTTCAGAGCTTTACAGCTGCCTCAAAAAGTATAGAGTTATATTATGAGCAACTACAGAAAAAAATTGATTTTCTTACCTTTGAGTTAGACAAGAAAAATAATGAGCTCCAAAGAGCTCTTTTGGATTTAGAGAAAGCTAATGACTTTTTGGAAGCAGTCCTATATAACCTTAAAGATATAGTCATAGTGTTAGATGAGAATGATCGAATAACTATGATCAATAAGTCTGCAGAAGAGTATTTTAATGTAGATTCTAAAAATATGAGAGGTAAAACCTTAGATGATCTAAGTCTTAATATTACACAAGAGGGGAAGGATACTTTTTTGAGTTGTAATGGTAAAAAATATATAGTCCTCCTTTCCAATTCATTAGTTATTGATAAAGCTGGCAACTCAATAGGCAGAGTGATTTTAATCAGAGACATAACTCGCTTAAGGGAACTGGAAATACAAAACGAGAGAAATCAAAGGCTTATTTCGATGGGCGAGATGTCTGCAAAGATAGTTCATGAAATAAGAAATCCCCTTTGTAGTATCGAGTTGTATGCTTCTATGCTTGAGAGAGAAATAGCAAATTCAGAGCAAAAAAAGCTTGCAGCAGGTATTTTAAAAAGCATAAATAATCTAAATAATATCCTGACAAATATGTCTATTTTAGCACGTCCTAATAAACCTTCTTTTAAATCTGTAAGGCTTGATTCTATAGTCGAGGAGTGTATTGAGATGATCTTGCCCATGCTCAGCTCAACCAATACAAAACTACAGAGCTCCTTAATTATTTCTCATATAAAAGGTGATAGGGAACTCTTAAAGCAAGTTTTCCTCAACCTTTTGATAAATGCTTTCCAAGCGCGCGTTAATGATAAGGTTATCCATTTGATTGATGTAGCTATGAGAATGGATGGTGATTATGTGATCGTCGATATAAGAGATAACGGTATCGGCATCAAAGAAGAATATTTAGAAAAAATATTTGATCCCTTTTTTACTACTAAGGATAATGGCACCGGGTTAGGCCTCTCAATATCAGCGATGATTATACAATCTCATGGAGGCTATATAAAGGTCAATAGTGAGAATGGGAAAGGTAGTTGTTTCAGTATTTTTTTAAAAATGTCAGAATGTGATGAATAAATTTTTTACAGAATTAGAGCATTATCTAAACTTTCAGGGGTAAGGGTTTGAGAGGTTTAAATGTTAATAAAGAGCGAGCATATACTTGTTATTGACGATGATCGACAAGTAAGAGAAGCTTTAAAAGAAGCCATTAGAAGGCTTGGCTATGAAGTAACATTATCTGATAACGGTAAGGAAGCACTTTCTAAAATTCGTAATCAAGATTTCTCGCTCGTCATTACAGATATGAAGATGCCTTCTATGACTGGTCTTGAATTGCTTAAGGAGATAAAGCAAATCAAGCCTGCTTTGCCTGTTTTGGTCATAACCGCCTTTGGAACAATAGAGAATGCAGTAGATACGATGAAGGAAGGAGCTATAGATTATCTTCTCAAGCCTTTCTCCTTTGATAAACTTAAAAAGGCAATTGATTCTAATATTAGAAAAGAGAAGTTTCATAAATCCATTATAACTGTTAATCCAGAGATGCAAAAGATTTTGAGGCTTGCAGAAAGCCTCGCCACTACTGATATAACAGTAATTATTTATGGAGAAAGCGGAACAGGCAAAGAGCTACTTGCAAGATATATACACAGTCTAAGTAAGAGGAATAATATGCAATTTGTAGCTGTTAATTGTGCAGCAATACCAGAAAACCTTTTAGAAGCTGAACTATTTGGCTATGAAAAGGGTGCTTTTACTGGAGCTTTTGATAGAAAAATTGGGAAATTTGAGATAGCTAATCATGGGACAATTCTTCTTGATGAGATTGCCGAAATGCCTCTTTCTCTTCAGGCAAAGTTACTCAGGGTTCTTCAAGAAAAGGAGATAGATAGGATAGGGGGTAAAAAGCCGATACCGATAGATGTAAGAGTCATAGTTACAACTAATAAGGATTTGCAAAATTTATGTGCAGAAGGTCGATTTCGTGAGGACCTCTATTATCGATTAAATGTATTCTCAATTAAATTAATCCCTCTAAGAAAGAGAAAAGATGATATACCTTTGCTTGCTGAGCATTTTTTAAAAATCTTTGCTACATCTTTCTCGAAAAAAGTGAAAGGTTTTAGTGAGGAGGCGATGGAATTTCTCAAGAATCAACAATGGTATGGTAATGTTAGAGAGTTCGAGAATTTTATTCAAAGAGCTGTATTTCTCTGTAAAGGGGAAATTATCGAAAAGGATGATTTTCTGTTTGAAGAGAATACCTTCAACAAAAGAGCAAATGGTAAATTGAAAGATATGGAAAAGGAATTAATTTTGAAGACCCTAAACGAGGTTAAAGGGAATAAGACAAAAGCAGCTAAATTGCTCGGAGTTAGTGTCAGAACAATTAGAAATAAGCTTAAGGAATATAGACTTGAAGATTCTTTTCTGGCACAGAAATTGTAATTAAAAAAGGAGATAGAGAGATGGCAGATTCATTTAAAGCATTAGAAAGTTTATTATATTTTACAAAAATGAGACACGCTTTGATTGCCTCAAACATAGCTAATGTGGATACCCCCTTTTATAGGGCAAAGGATTTAAGATTTGAAACAAATCTCGATCAGGAAATATTAGCTTTAAAGATAACATCAGAAAGACATATTACAAATACTAACCCTATTGTTACTACAGATCTTAAGGGTGAGTCAACACAGCCCTGGCTTGATGAGAATAATGTTGAACTTGATATGGAGGTAGCAAAGATGACCGAGAATGCAATCTTTTATCATAGTGCTATAAATATGTTATCCACGAAGATTCGAATGTTTAAAGGGGCTTTAAGGAGGTGATTATGGATTCATTTGGAGCTTTGAGGATAAGTGCTTCCGCATTGTTGGCACAGAGGCAAAGAATGAACGTAATAGCCTCAAATATGGCAAATGTTTATTCTACGAGGACGGAACAAGGGGGCCCCTACAGAAGGAAAGATGTTATTTTCAGTCCCTTCCCGATTGAAGGCTTAGGTGGACAGATAGAAGGTGTTAAAGTTGTAGAGATTGTAGAGACTGAGGACCCTCCAAAACTTATTTATGATCCCTCCCATCCTGATGCAAGGCAGGACGGTTATGTGGAGATGCCGAATGTAAGCGTAATTGAAGAGATGGTTAATATGATGATGTCTTATAGGGCTTATGAAGCCTCTATCTCTACTTTTAATATTACAAAGGCTATGTTTTTGAAGACTCTTGAATTAGGGAGGTAACAGTGTCTGATATAAAAATATTTGATAATAATAGTCAAAATTTTCCAATAAGATTCAATTCAATAACAACTAAGCAATCTGCTGGCTTTGATAAGCTAATCACAGAAGCTATGGAGATGCTTTCACAAGCTCAAAACAATGCAGAATCAGCAGTTAAAGAGCTTGTATCAGGTGGAGATATTACTCATGCAATATTGATGATGGAAAAGGCTGATATGTCTTTTCAACTAATGGTAGAGGTTAGAAATCGTTTACTCAGTGCTTATGATGAAGTCATGAGGATGCAAGTTTAAATGGCTCTTTTTGAAAATATAAGAAATTGGTTTAAGGGGTTATCATTAACTAAGAAGTTAATGTTTTTAGGGGCTATCACCCTATCGCTTGCTATAATTATTCTTACTATTATTTTTACTCAACAACCCACATATCAAGTGCTTTTTTCTAATCTAACAGATACAGACGCGGGGTTGATTGTTCAGAAACTCAAAGAGCAAAAAATTCCTTATAAATTAGAAGGAAATATTATTAAAGTTCCCCACGATAAGGTCCATGATTTAAGGTTACAACTTGCAAGTCAAGGGCTTCCGCAGGGAGGTGGTGTGGGTTTCGAGCTTTTTGATAAAACAGACCTATCTACAACAGACTTTATCCAGAAGTTGAATTATCGAAGAGCCTTGCAAGGTGAATTGTCAAGGACTATCATGGCATTGCCAGAGATTGAGCAGTGTAGAGTCCATTTAGCAATTCCTGATAAAACAGTTTTCACTCGAATAGCAGAAAAACCAAAGGCTTCTGTATTCGTAAAATTGAAGAGTGGTAAAAGGTTATCAAGGTCTCAAGTAGATGGTATTGTCCATTTAGTCTCTAATAGTGTTGAAGGGCTTAATCCAAGAGACGTTACAGTAGTTGATAGCAAAGGTGAATTACTTACTTCTCCCTCTGATGATGTGAACGGTTTAAGTAATACTCAATTAGAAAGACAGCAACTTATTGAAAGGGATTTAGAGAATAGAATAGTTACTATTCTTGAACCAGTTGTTGGTAAAAATAAAGTAAGAGCTAAAGTAGCAGTTACTTTGAATCTCACCAAAGTCGAAAAGACCGAGGAAAAGTATGACCCTGAAGGACAGGTTGCAAGAAGCGAGCAGAGAAATATTGAGAAGTCTACAACAGGTTCTACTGGAGGAGTTCCAGGTGTCACATCGAATATTCCTGGCAAAATCCAACCCCAATCTTCTTCTATTAGAGGACAGATGGACAAGAAAAACGAGATAATAAATTATGAAATATCAAAGATGACCAGCCATCAAATAACTATGCCTGGGGAGATTAAAAGGCTTACAGCAGCTATACTCGTTGATGGCACTTATTCAGCTCAAAAGGATTCAAAAGAAGTCAAATATGTTGCCAGAACAGAAGAGGAGTTGAAACAGTTTGAAGAAATGGTGAAGAAAGCTGTTGGTTTTATGGCTGAGAGAGGAGATGAAGTAACGGTTGTTAACATGCCTTTTGAGAGTGTGCCAGTGGAAGATTTTGCTCCACCTAAAAAAGAAATACTTCCGATAGTATTGGAGGTAGCAAAATATCTGTTACCTATTATTGCAATTATCTTATTCTTCCTTTTAGTGATCAGACCGCTTTTGAAGGTTGCCACCACTCATAAAGCCCCAGTTAAACCTATTCCAACAGATCTATCTCAAGAACAAATAGAGTTGGAAAGAAAAAAACAAATTCCTACCAAGACTCCTCAAGACTTAATCATAGAATGGGCTAAAAATAATCCAAAAGAGGCTGCCAATCTTATAAAGGGGTGGATAAGTGAAAGCCAATAGCAAGATAGACGGATATCAAAAGGCTGCAATACTATTAAATCTTGTAGGGGAAGAGACTGCAGCAGAAATTTTAAAAAGTCTTGATGTTAAAGAGATTGGTAAAATAACAATGGAAATGACCCGATTAAAGACAATACCTGCGGATGTTGTTCAAGACCTACTAAAAGAAATATCGCAACTCTCAGGAGGCGAGACTATTAGTTTGAAAGGGGAGGACTATGTTAAAAGGATTCTATATAAAGGATTAGGAGAAGAAGGGGCTTCAAAGATATTAGAATTAGCATCAAAAGAGAGTCCTCTTGAGGAACTTAAGTGGGTTGATCCAAAGACACTGATTAGCTTTCTTTCCTTAGAGCATCCTCAAACGATAGCCTTAATTATGTGTCTTCTTGAGCCATTACAGGCTGCAGAAGTCCTATCAGGTCTCCCAGATCGGCTAAAGGCTGATGTAGCGATGAGAATGGCTACTACCGAACGAGTTTCAGATACTGCCCTTGAAGAGATAAAAGAAGTTTTAAAGGGCCAACTTGATTTAAGCAAAGGTAAAGCCAAAAGATTAGGAGGCATTAAAGCTGTCGCTGAGATACTCAATTTATGTGATAAAGCAACTGAAAAGGCGGTTCTTGAGAATATAGAGGAGCAGAATTTAGATTTAGCAGACTCCATTAGGCAGTTAATGTTTGTCTTTGAAGATATAGTTACAATTGATAATAGAGGCATACAAATGATTCTTAAGGAAGTCTCTACAGAGGAATTAGCTATTGCTTTAAAGACTGCTTCTGAAGAATTGAAAAACAAAATTTTCAGTAATATGTCACAAAGAGCAGCAGTAATTCTCAAAGAAGAAATGCAAATGAGAGGACCTGTTAGAGTTTCAGATGTCGAAAAGGCCCAATTAAATATTGTAAATATTGTAAGAAAGCTGGAAGCTGAAGGAAAAATTATTATTGCAAAAAGAGGCGGTGAAGAGCTTGTTTAGAGATAGACGAAACATCCTCAAAGCCACTCCCTATCTTATGAGAGAACTAATTAATGAAGAGGATATTGCTAAAGCGGAGTTTCAACAAAATAAAAAAGAGAAACCTATAGATTTAGATCAGATTCAAAGGATACAAGAGTTAGAAAGAGAGGCATATGAAAATGGGTATGAAGCTGGTCGCAGAGCAGGTTTCGAGATGGGGGAGAAAGAGGCACTTATACTCGTGGAGAGACTGCAGGAAGCTATAAAAAATTTTGAGGAACTGAGAAAAAAACAATTCGCTAAATTAGAAGGAGAGATATTAGACTTTTCGTTAACATTAGCTAAAAAGATTATAATGACTGAAATCACTTTAAATCCAAATATTTTGGCTAATATCGTCAAAGAGGCCCTGAAAAGATTACAAAATACAGGACAAGTAAAGATAAGAATTCATCCCTCTTTGCAGGCAATTTTTCAGAAAAACGAGCATCTTCTTGAATCAGAAGCTGTCAACATAGTTTTTGAACTCGATAGCAAATTGCCTTTGTATGGTGCTGAAGTTATAGGTTCGGATGAGATAATTTTAACAGACATCGACGAGCAATTTAAGAATCTCTTGGAGGATATAGGTTTAAAGGGTGAATGATTTAGATTTATCGATATATATTCGAAGAGTTAAAGACGCTGAGCCTCTAAGAATATATGGTATGGTTACAGATATAACAGGGATTATTATCAAAGCGACTGGACTGAGAACAAGCACTGGAGAATCCTGTAAAATCTATACGGACAAACAAGTCATTGATGCAGAAGTTGTGGGATTCAAAGAAGGCAAGTCTTTACTAATGGGCATAGGCGATTTAAGTGGTATAAGGCCTGGGAGTAGAGTTTTCCCAATAGGCAGAAGAGCTTCAATCAAAGTATCTGAAGATCTTATCGGAAGAATTATTAATTACAGAGGAGAACCTATCGATGGGAAAAGCAATATTGAGGGTACTGAGTATCCTATATATTCACCTGTTCCCCATCCTCTTAAAAGGCAAAGAATTCTGGAGCCTTTAGATTTGGGTATTAGAGCTTTAAATGGTCTATTGACCTGTGGTAAAGGGCAAAGATTGGGCATTATGGCTGGTTCAGGAATAGGAAAAAGTGTTTTAATTGGGATGATAGCAAGATATACAAAGGCATCTGTAAATGTGATCGCTCTGATAGGAGAGAGAGGTAGGGAAGTTAGAGAGTTTATTGAAAAAGATCTTGATAAAGAAGGTCTCGATAAATCTGTTATCGTAGTTGCTACTTCTGATCAACCTCCTTTAGCAAAGATTAGAGCAGCTATGGTAGCTACTGCTATAGCTGAATATTTTAGAGATCAAGGAAGGGATGTATTACTTTTGATGGATTCCATAACTCGTGTCGCACAGGCTCAACGAGAAATTGGGCTTGCTATTGGCGAACCTCCTACTTCAAAGGGTTATACTCCCTCTGTATTTACTTTGTTGCCAAAACTCCTTGAAAGGGTTGGTACCTCCGAAGATAAAGGCAGTATTACTGGTATTTATACTGTTTTAGTTGAAGGAGATGATTTAGCAGATCCTATTGCTGATGCTGTAAGAGCTGTATTTGATGGACATATTGTACTTTCCAGAGAACTTGCAATGGAGAATATCTATCCTGCTATAGATATCTTACAAAGCATTAGTAGAGTTATGCCTGATATTGTCGATTCCAAGCATAGGGAATATGCATCAAAGTTTATCGAGACCTACGCCCTTTACAAAAAGTTTGAGGATATGATCAATTTAGGTGCATATAAGGAAGGATCTAATCCAAAAGTCGATTTAGCAATTAAACAAATAGAAAGTTTGAAAGCTTACATAAAGCAGGGAATTAATGAAAAGCGCGATCTTGCAGATAGCTTGCAGGGTCTGTATTTAATATTTGAAGGTATTGAAGGTAATTATGCTTAGCAAAAGAATTTCAAAATTATTACAGTTAAAGGAGTATAAAAAAGATATCTGTGAGACAGAATTGCAAAAAACTAAGGAGTCTTTAGACCTTGAGCAGAAAAAGCTTACGGCTATAGAGAGAGACATAGAGGAGATTATTAGCAAATATAATGAATGTCGGCAGGAGGGCTTTTTAAGTATTCAACAACTTGAATTCTTAACAAATTATCTTTTATACATGAATGAAAAGGCTGAAAAACAAAAGAGTATCGTTGAGAAAAAGATCAAAGAAGTCCATAAGAAGACAGAGATAGCTTTGGAGGCACTTAGAGAAAAACAAGTTGTTGAGATGATGTTTGATAGATTGATTAAAGAAGAGGCTAAGATTACTGCAAAGAATGAGCAAAAAGAACAAGATTTAAATTTCCTATATAACAAATATAGATCATAAAAGGAAATTTGGAGACGGAGTCTTACATTTCATCTACCTATAAAAATTTTGAGTTTCAAAGGTCTATTTATTGTAATAAATTTGCAAGGCATTAAAGACTATTACAAACAAGTGAGTAGATAGCTTTAAATGGTTATTCCGAAGGTTATTTTATCAATATTATTCTTTGTGTTTATCATTTTCTTATTTTTTCCAGAAGTATCGGCTTATGATGAGATGCTCAAACTAATTGAGAAGAAGCAAGCCGAACTTAAAGATAAGGAGTTATTTTTAAAACAGGAAGAAAAAAGGCTTGAGGCTTTAAGAAAGGATGTTGATGAGAGAATCGAAAAATACTCTAAGATTTTAACCCAGATAGAAAACATATTAAAAAGGATTGAACAACTTAAAGAACAAAATTTTGAACATATTGTTAAGACCTATGAAGCTATGCCACCTGAAGAGGCTGCTCAAAGGTTATCATCTCTGGATGAAGAATTACTTGTAATGATAATACTTAAGATGAGACCTAAAAAAGCAGCGGCAATAATGGCATTCATGGATACAAAAAAGGCAGCCTCTCTAACAGAGGCTATGAGCAAAATAGAGAAAAAATTACCTACCAGGTGAAATCTTTCCTATTTAGAAAATTCATTTCTTATTCTACATTTAATCTTTAGTGCTGTGTTTAAAAGCTTTTTTGAGAAGTTTAAGTTCTCTAAGGAGGTTTTGATATTGGCATGTTTATTGAGTATAACTTTGCATGGATTTATCTTTAAATTTAAATGGGATCTTAACTGCTCAATGTAGTTTTAATAACGGGGAGACTCTCCCAAATCAATCAATAGATTCCTTTAGCAATACCCTTCAATCAATAATTAAAGAGATTTTAAGTAAGAACAATAACCTTTTAGGTGTAAAGGATTCAAAACTAAAGGGTTATTTACAGTCACCTATTAGGGGAGAAATAAAAGAGTTAGATACGAAGGATTTTTGGTCTTTTTTATATATTCATGGTCAAGTCTTTGAACAAAGTAGAGAAGTTTTAAAAGTTTTAACAGAAGAATCTGAAAATGTAAGTAACAATTCTAATCTTCTTGACTCTTTAAAAGAATGCCAGAATCTTCTTAAGAGGGGTTTAAAGAATATATTTTATGAGATTCCAACTTATGTGGATTCGCAAATTAAGTTTAACCTTAGGAATATTAATAAAGAAGACTATCTTAGAGATGTTTTGGCTGGATTAATTTTTGCTGAAAAGGCTGAGGAGGTAAAGGAGATTGAGAAGATAGTAAGTAAGTCAAATATATTTAAGTTAGAGACCTTTAAGGAAGGTGAATACAATCCCATCGCAAAAAACGTAAAACAGCATGATATACAAAAGTCTGTTTTGGTAAACGAATTTCTTAAAGATTTAGAAGGTCAGCTCTTAAATAAAGATGGTTCAAATATCATAGATAATGCGTACTCAGTCAAAGAGGTTAATACTTTAAATATGGATTTAATGAATGACGAACCCTCTCATAAAGAATTAAAAAACATCTTAGAATCAAGGATGCAAGAGGGTCTTTCATTAAAGGATTTTACTGGATATGAGTTAGACATTCAAAAAGAGAATTATATTTTCAAGGAACTTACAGGTATAGAATATCTAAGGACTTTACTTGAAGCTATAAGTAAAGACCTTGTTGAAGAGATTTTTACACAAAAGACGAACACTTTACCGATCGAATTAAATGAATTTTTGGAAGATAATGTTCATTTTAAAAGAGTGGACAATTCTGTAATAAGAATAACAGTTAATGAAGAGGTCTTAGGGATCTTTGATATTGAAGTAACTATTGATAAAGATTTGATTAACGCAAGCATAGTAGCCTCTGAACCAGCTGGTAAACAATTTTTTGATAGCAATCTCTCTAATATTCTTGAACAACTTTTGAAAGAAGGTTTAAATATAGGCAAATTCTCAGTATACTTAGGCAGAAAGAGGAGCAATGACATAGATAATAACAATGGAGAAAATGATGAAACAATTAAAGTTATAAATAATCAAAATTCAATAATAACTTTTAAACAGCACAATTTAATCAGTATTTTTGTTTGAAAGGAGCTTAAAAATGGAAATACTACAAGTAAGCCAACAAACAATGAATCAGGGAAATGGATCAATCAATAATAATCCAATTAAAGACGAGTTCTTGAAATTACTAACCTATCAGCTAAGATACCAGAATCCTTTGAATCCTCTAAATAACAATGAATTTACTACTCAACTTACCCTGTTAAGTTCTCTTGATGCCCTAAATAATATGGTTTTAAAAATGAATGATTTACTCCTTTACCAAAATTCTATTCAAAATACCCTGACTCTTAATTTAATTGGTAAAAATGTCAAGTTTGGGGGGCATAAGTTTGAACTTAAGGATGGTAAAGGGGAAATAAATTTTAATCTTTTAGCGAATGCTCAAAAAGTAGTAGTCTCGATCTTTGATTCTTCAGGTAAGCTTGTAAGAAAGATAGATTTAGGTTCAAAGAATGCAGGAGCCTGTACTTATCAATGGGATGGTAAAAATGGAGATGGAAGTCAGCTACCTGAAGGTACTTATTCCTTTAAGGTGGAAGCCATAGATACTTCAGGTAAAGAGGTTGAAGCCATTACCACTTCTAAAGGCGTTGTCACAGGAGTTACTTTTGAGAACAATATTACCTATCTTATAGTTGATGGCACAAAAAGAATAAAACTCAACGAAATATTAGAAATTAGCTAAGGAGGTTTAAAGATGATAACATCTTTATACACTGCAGTTAGTGGGATAAGCGCAAATGGAACAGCTCTCACTGTCATAGGAGATAACATAGCCAACATCAACACTGTGGGTTTTAAATCAGGTAGAGTTACCTTTGGGGACATACTAAGCCAGACTCTTGCAGGAGGGTGGTCACAGATTGGAAGGGGTGTTCTTGTGACTAATGTTTCACCTCTATTTTCACAAGGTTCTTTCCAAACTTCTCACAGTGTGCTTGATATGGCAATAGATGGTGACGGCTTTTTTATATTGAAAGACAGTGCAGGTGCTAAGTTTTATACAAGATCTGGTCAATTTTCCTTAGATAAGAACGGAAACATAGTAAGTCCAGAAGGCTTGGCTTTACAAGGATACTTAGCAGATGCCTCAGGTAAAATATTAGGGGAGATAAACAATCTGAACTTAGGGGTTACCCAGAGTCCACCTAGGAGTACAGTAAATGTAACGATAGCTGTTAACCTTGATGCTTCAGCAGAGATTCAGACAGATCCTTTCACTCTTGATGGAAATGGTGACGGCAATGACGACGATCCTGCCAATTACAACTCTTCTACAACTATAACAGTGTATGATTCACAGGGAAGTGCTCATACAATAACTTTATATTTCGTTAAGACTGATGCGAACACATGGGAAGTTCACTATGTCTATAAAAACCCAGATAATACAAGTCCTGATAGATTAATAGATGCAGGTACTCAAATTCTAACCTTTGATGAAAATGGAAGACTGGTTGATGATAGTGACGACACACCTATACAGTTTAATTTTGGAGAGTCAGTTGTTCAACCGCAGGAGATTACCTTCGATTTTGGTGAAGGTACAGGAGAGGATCCCCCAGGAACTGGATTAGATGGCACAACCCAGTTTGCATCACCCTTTTCCGTCCTTAGTATTAGTCAGGATGGTTATTCTGCTGGGTCTTTAAAGACGATCACTATATCAGAAGATGGGATCATAACTGGTATTTTTACCAATGGACAGACAAGAATAATGGGGCAGATTGCTCTCGCAAGATTCGTTGCTTCAGCAGAATTACTTAAAATGGGTAGAAATCTTTTTGCAGAGACTTATGGGTCTGGACAGCCAATAATTGGTAATCCTACGACTTCTGGATTAGGAAGGGTTCTTTCAAATACTCTTGAGCTTAGTAATGTTGATCTTGCGGAAGAGTTCATAAAAATGATCTCAGCTCAACGGGGATTTCAGGCAAACTCAAGAGTTGTTTCAGCAGTAGATGACTTAATGCAAGAGTTAGTCAATATGAAGAGATGAAGTTTATCTCATTTCTCTACCTGAAAAAACTTCTTAATTATTGTTATTATTAAGGACAACATAAAGGCTGATATAATTAAGAATCTCAATTATAAGTTCCTTTATCTTGTCCTTTACAATTAACTCCATCATCGAGTAGATCTTGATACTTGGGCTTATGTAGGCAGGTAGAATGAAAGTAAAAGTGCTACAGAAATAAATATATGAAAAGTCTCAAAGGCTATTTATCTGTAATGTGAACACTGACTCATAAATTACTTCTTCCTTTGCCCTGTTTTATTCTATTTATTAATATAGATTGATATTTCCGCTGTCTTTACACTCCTGAAAATATCCTCCTGCGTTTACCCTTAATACTCCACTGCTACTTTTTATATTCTCAATTATGTTTGTAAAATTTTTCTTTGAGTTACTCTATCTATCAAATCTTCTCCACTCTTTTGGAAGTATTAGAGGTCTTTACTGTCAAGGCTTTCTGGGTATGTTAAGATTTAAATTGCCACACATTAGATTAGATTTCTCCCCCTTGCTTTATTCTTTCTGAATCATCAGCTTTAAGAAAGAAATTTCTTTCTCTAAGCATTATTAGATTGAGTAAGTCTTGTTTAATTCTTGCTATAGCTTCATGTTGCTTCATTTAGATTAACTATTTGGGATAGTCTTCTAACCCTAGTGCTTTAATATTTTCCATATCAAGCCTCCTAAGATATCTTT
>CAYPJO010000019.1:0-26345 GCA_964411065.1 uncultured Thermodesulfovibrio sp. | reverse complement strand
TACACCCTTATGTTTTTATCCTTCAAGATTTTACACAGAAGATTTTACGCTACCCTTCTTGGAAGTTTACTTGCTTATTTTCCATAAAGTGTTTAAAATTAAAACTGAAGTTTTGATTATTATTTTATATTCTAAAAGAAAGTGGGAGGTATTTAATTATGGTGGATAAACCAAGCGAAAGGGAAGATGAATATTTTGCCAGATTAGAATTTGAGAGGTTAAAAAAGATTGAGCAAGAAAAACGGGCAAAATTAGCACAGGAAGAAAAGAAGAGATTAAAAGAACTCCATTATATGAAATGCCCAAAATGTGGAATGGAATTGATAGAGATAGATTTTAAAGGGATTAAAGTTGACAAATGTTCAGAATGTGAAGGATTATGGTTCGATGCTGGGGAATTTGAGACGGTAACGAAACTTGAAAAGAGCGGGTTAGAAAAACTTTTCAGCGTCTTTAAAAAGTAATTCAATAAATATAATTCATCGAAGGCAGCAAGGTTGAAAATAAGCTTTTTGCTGCCTTTTTTTTATAAAATACATTTAATGGTTATAATTTCCTTTTTAAAATTTCATTTACCATTTGCGGATTTGCTTTGCCCTTTGTAGCTTTCATTATCTGCCCTATAAAAAAACTTATAAGTTTTTCTTCTCCAGCCTTAAATCTTTCAACTTCCTTAGGATGGCGGGATAAAACTTCTTCAATTACTCCGTTTAGGAAATCTCCATCTGTTATCTGCACTAACCCCCTTTCTTTTACAATGGTTTCAGCGTCTTTGCCTGTTCTATATATTTCTTCAAATACTATCTTTGCTATTTTAATACTTATAATGCCTTTATCTATTAATTTAAGCATGTTTACTAACTGAGAGGGTTTCAGAGGACAATCGGTAATATCTTTATTGTCCTCATTTAAGAGTCTTAATAGTTCTCCTAAGATCCAATTTGCCACAGTTTTAGGGTCTCCACCTAATTTGATGGCTTCCTCAAACCAGTCAGCAAAGGCTTTTTCAGAAGTCAAAAGATCAGCTTCGCTATCAGTAAGGTTATATTGAGATATGAAACGTCTACTTTTTGAATCAGGCATCTCAGGGAGTTGAGATTTTAACTGCTCAGCAAAATTACTTAATCCTACTAAAGGAACTAAATCTGGTTCAGGGAAATATCTATAGTCATGAGCTTCTTCTTTTGATCTCATAGATATAGTTATACCTTTGCTGGGATCCCAGAGTCTTGTCTCTTGAACTATGCTACCACCTTCTTCTAAGATAGCTATTTGCCGACTTATCTCATACTCTATTGCTCGCTGGACAAACTTAAATGAATTAATATTCTTTATTTCAGTTCTTGTTCCATATGACTCCTGCCCAATGGGTCTGACCGATACATTTGCATCACATCTTAAAGAGCCTTGCTCCATATTACCATCGCATACCTCTATATACCTTAGAATTGTTCTTAATTTCCTCATGAAGATGGCCGCTTCCTGTGGAGTTCTAATATCAGGTTCTGTTACAATCTCCATCAAAGGGATACCGGCTCTGTTGAAATCAACAAAGCTATAATGTCCAGATGTATGAATATTTTTACCGGCATCTTCTTCAAGATGAATTCTTTTGATACCAATTTTCTTTGAAGTTCCATCGACTATAATCTCGACATATCCATTTTCACATAATGGTAGCTCATACTGGCTGATTTGATAATTTTTAGGCAGATCAGGATAGAAATAGTTCTTTCGAGCAAATCTGCTATAGTCAGAGATTCTACAGTTCAAAGCCAATCCTGTTTTAATAGCTAATTCGATAGCTTTTTTGTTAAGTACAGGGAGAACCCCTGGCATCCCACTACATATAGGGCAGGTTTGGGTGTTTGGCTCTGCACCGAAATTAGTGGGACATCCACAAAAGATTTTAGTACTTGTTAGTAGTTGGGCATGGATTTCTAGTCCGATAATAGCTTCATATTTCATTGTAAGTCTCCATTCTTTATTATCCTTTACACCATCTTTTACTGATGTTTGTTAAATTTATTGCTATAGAGAAAAAATTTAAGTTAAAACTTGTTAGAGTTATAACTTAGTGGTGTCATAAGTTTCTTTAAAAGATTAACCCCTTCAAAACTCTACTATTGCAAAAAAGTTGTCTCTGGGCAGGTGGTAATCAAGATGTATATCAGGCAAAAAGAGTATAATCTTGAACCCTGCCTTTGTTTATCCTCTTAAGGACAAGCATAGGGATGGAGAATCTTTGTTTATATTTTTTCTTTAAAGTCAAATATTTCAAAAAAAATTTATCTGGACAGCAATGTTTAGCTCTTCTGTTAACTGAGTTTTTTCATTTTGTGTATTTCTTTTTAGCTCTAAGAGACCTTTTTCTTTTTTGTTTCTGTAACTTAGCTCTTTCAGAGAAAGACTCACTCTCTTTACCTTTAATAAGTTCTTCAATTTTTTGGACTAAGATCACTCTTGCATGATATCTATTAAGGGATTGAGAGCGATCTTTTTGGCACTTTATCTCAATTCCTGTTGGAATGTGTTTAAGATAGACACAGGTTGAGGCTTTATTTACCTTTTGCCCACCTCTGCCAGTTGCTCTAACGAAGGATTCCTCGATGTCTTGTTCTTTAATATTGAGAACAAGCATTTTATCGTATAGAGCTTTTTCTTTCTCTGGTCTAACAGGGAATCTCGACATCATTCAGAAGGATTATCTATTTTTTTCTCTTCTTTAATTTTATACTCATGGGGAAGAAGGTTTACATCTGCTAATATATTAATTTTAACTCTAAAATCTCTCTCTAATTTTAAGATTTCTTCCCTTTTATTATTAATTAAGTAGTTTGCACTCTCAGGAGGTAAGAGGCAATTAATTTCATTGATGTTACCCTTAGAAATTCTTAAATGTGTTTGTCTAAGCGCTGTTAGGGCTAATAGTTCATGAGATCTCAAAGTTCCTGAACCTTCGCAAACTCTACATTTTTTGTAAACTGACTCTGCATATCCTGATCTTAAGCGTTCTCTTGTCATTTCTAAGATGCCAAATTTAGATATGCTTCCAATCTCTGTATGGGCTTTACCAGAGGAGAGGGCGATCTTTAGTCTTTTTTCAACCTCCTTTTTGTTTTTGTTACTTTGCATGTCAATGAAATCAATTACTATAAGGCCTCCAATATCTCTTAATCTCAATTGTCGGGCTATTTCCTCCGCTGCCTCAAGATTAGTTTTAAAAGCTGTTGCTTCGATGTCTTCTTCGCTTCTATTCCTACCGGAGTTTACATCTATAGCGGTAAGTGCTTCTGTTTTATCAAAAACAAGGTAACCCTTTGAGGGTAGAGGAACAAATCTATTATTTATTTTGGCTATTTGGTCTTCAAGGTCTTGATTAAAGAGAGGTTCTTTATTACGAAATAGTCTAATATTTATTTTACGCCATGGTTGTGTCTTTCTTAGGAACTCTTTTATATTTTTATAAGCCCCTTCTTCATCCACAACGACTTCAAGAACGTCTGCAGTTAGATAATCTCTGACAGTTCTGACGCATATATCGTGTTCTTGAAAGATTAAATAGGGTGGTGAGACTTTTTTGTAGTCATTTTGGATTTTAGTCCATAATCTTGTTAAATATTTTAAATCGTTCTGCAATTCATCTTTCTCTATTTCAGCACAGGTAGTCCTAAGTATAAAACCCGTTTTCCTTGGTGGTTTTAGTTCGTTAAAAACCTCCTTTAATTTTGTTCTACTCTCTTTGTCTTCTATCTTTCTGGAGACTCCTATTCTCTCTTCTTGCCCAGGCATCATGACTATATATCTACCTGCTAAAGATATATATGTGGTAAGGGTGGGACCTTTTGTATCTCTCTCCTCTTTTTCCACCTGTACTAAAACTTCCTGCCCTCTGGATAAAACATCCTGTATTCTCCTTTTCTTGCCATTTTTAGGTTGTTTAAAGTAATCAGATAATACTTCTTTTAATTGAAGGAATCCTAATTTCTTATGTCCAATGTCGACAAAAGCAGCCTGAATAGCAGGTTCTATTCTTGTAATAATTCCTTTGTAAATGTTACCTTTTAGTGATTCCTTAGAGGCTACCTCGGCATAGAAATCTATCAAGGTGTCCTTTTCAATTATTGCTACTCTTTTTTCTTCAGGGTGTAGAGCATTGATTAAAATTCTTTTCATTCTCTATCAGTTCCATCAATTTTGTCGGAGGCTGTAGGAATTTGTGTGATATCTATACCTCGCTCGGAGTAAATCAGAAAAAGGGCTTGACTTAGAGGAAGATCTGGATATCTAATTGTTGCTTCGATTGCATCAACTAAGGGATAATCGACAAAATTCTTTTCAGGATATGCAATTCGTATGAATTGTCTTTTTAGAAGAAAACATCTTCTCTTCTTGCCGTTTTTCTCTGGTAGGGGGATAATTACATATTCTAAGTCCTCTTGAAGACTGTATTTGTTAATTATTTCCTTGATATCTTCCATTTTTTAAAACTAAATCAGAAGGATAAGTTTATATAGTTCAGGGTATTCATATTTTAAAGAATAAACGGCATCTTTTAAAAGTTCAACCCCTTGGGGAATATATTTAAGGAAATTTTTTTTCCCTTTAATTTTGGATATATATCCATAAGCACCTAAGGCTTGCATATGCCTTTGTATTCTACATAACTGGAGGAGTTGCAAGAATTTCTTTTCGGAAAAATTATTCTCTCTCCTTCTTTCTTTTATATAGTATTCTAATAACTTTTCTCTACTATTTTCATCAATTTGGTAATACGCATCCCATAAGAGTGAGGCTACATCATAAGCTTGGGGTCCGATCCTTGCGCTCTGATAATCAATTATTCCTATTTCTTGGGTAGCGGTTATCATTATATTTTGTGATTGGAAATCTCTATGCATTAAACCTTTTTCAAAGGAGTCGACAGTTAAAGCTAACTTACTTAGTTCATCAAGTAAGGGTTGAGGGTTTTTAAGTTCAATTCCAAGTATGCCGATAATAAATCTATTAATAAAATAGTCAGACTCCCACTTTAAATGTTCATAATCAAAAATCTTTAACTCAATATTTTGATGCTCTATGATGTATCTTGATGCTTTTAAATGAATCATCAATAAACAATCTATGACCTTTTTATATATGAACTCAATCTCTTCTATCTTGCGAGGTATTTTTAACCAACTGTATAGAGTTACATCCCCGAGGTCTTCAAAGGTTGCTTCACAATGATTATGATCAACAGAAATAAGTTGAGGCACTGGAATCCCGAGTTGATTGAATAGTCTTGTCAATTCTATCTGTCTGATAAAATCAGGATCATCTTGAGAAGTCTTCAGAAGAATAAAAGTTTTATCTTCTTTTTTTATCCTAAAATATTTCCTGTCGGACGCTCCAAAACCAACCTGGATGGGAAAGTCTTTGTTGGAAATGCCTTTAAAAACTCTCTCATTCAGTTGAATTTTAAAATTATCTCCTAAGATACAATTCTCATAGTGACCTCTTTTAATATGCGCTCCTGGAAGCAAAATACAGTTTTTAAAAGAAGAAGCTTCTTCTATGAAACAGTCTTTTTCTATTACAAGATAGCCGTCAAATTGAATATTCTTGATATTTTTTGTTTTAGGGCTAACGTAGACAATTTCTCCCTCAGATTTCAACTCATTGATAATTGTGTGAATATATCTTTCAGGTGTTCCGATGTCATTCCAGTAGTGATCGTTAAAGATGAGACAGCCGATCTTTTTACCTTTTGAAAGAGCTTGTATCCAACCCTCTGTGACATCGGAAGGTCCTGGAGGAAGGAAGTTTAAAAAGTCAGGAGAATAAATAGCAATACCTGTAAAGGCGTAAAGATTATTTAATTTCTTTGAGTTTTGCCCATCTGAAAGTCCCTTTAGAAATCCATCATTGTCAACTATTAATTTGTTAAATAGGGAGAGATTTTGAACAGCAAGGGTTGCAATATTACTTGAATTGAGATGATGGTAAATTAATTTTAATAAATCAATGTTAGTAACAATATCAGAATTATAGACCAAGAAATGGTTCTCCTTCAAAAATATCTCTGCATTTTTTAGCCCACCTCCAGTTCCTAATAATTGATTTTCATAAAAAAGGGTTATATTCTTAAAGTTCAGTAGGTTTGTTTCTTTAAGCCAGCCAGTTATTAGCTCCTTCTTGTGATGTAAATTAATTCCTATCTTTTTGATGCCTATTTCCGAAACTCTCTTTATAACTCGTTCTAGTGCTGGTTTACCTAATATTGGTAGTAAAGGTTTTGGAATATAATCGGTAAGTGGTCTAAGTCTTTCGCCATATCCTGCTGAGGGGATAAAGGAGATAATATTCTCATTCATAGAACAAAAATTTTTTTCTAATCTCTCTGTCGAATTTTAAGTTTTCCTTAAACCACCATTCTTCCATAGTCTTTAAAGACACACCTTGCTCAATAAAATTCCTCAATTTGTCGGTTCCAGAAAGTATATCTATGGGTAATTTGGACTTCTCATATTCATATGGAGGAGATCTCCACAGTTTATATTCAGGGTATAAATCATAAATAGATTTCAAAATAGCAACAGCAGTCTTAAAAGGTTTAAAGATATTGCGGTCATATATGTGTAATTGAGCACCGCCGCAAAGCTCTCCTGCATATTTTTGAAAGGTAGGCTGGAACCATAGAGGTCTAAAAATTACTCCTTTCAGTCTGAACTCCTTTAATCTTTTAAGTAACCTTTCAGGTTCAATAAAAGGAGCCCCGAATATCTCAAAGGGTCGTGTGGTTCCTCTGCCTTCACTTATTATTGTTCCTTCTAAGAGACACATACCTGGATATACTATAGCTGTATCTAAAGTGGGCATATTAGGTGATGGCATAACCCAAGGAAGCCCTGTATTATCAAACCACATCGATCTTCGCCATCCTCTCATTTTGATCACATGGAGATCAAGTCCTTGATAAAAATAATCTCTTAAATAAGTACTAATCTCACCGATAGTCATACCGTGCCTTATTGGTAAAGGTTTTAGCCCAACAAAGGAGCTATATTCTGGTTCTAATACTGTTCCTTCTATTTCTATGCCTGTGATTGGATTTGGTCTATCTAAAACGATGACACTCTTTCTTAATTTATGGCATGCTTCCATACAGAGGTCCATCGTCCATATAAAGGTATAGTATCTTGCACCTATATCTTGGAGGTCTATAATCATGACATCTATCTCTTCTAACATCTCTTCAGTTGGTTGTCTTGTCTCCCCGTAAAGACTATACACAGGTAAGCCTGTTTTAGGATCATTAAAACCTTTCCATTCAACCATGTTATCTTGGGTATGCCCGTATATTCCATGTTGGGGTCCAAAGAGAGCTCTTAATTTAACTTTTGAAGATTCTAAAAATAGTTCATAGGCATGCTTTAAATGCCTATTTATCGAAGCTGGATGAATAAGGAGACCTGCTTGTGAGTTTATATATTTTTTGGGCAAATGAATATTGAACAAATCAAGCCCTGTATAGACATTCATTAAATTCAATCCTGTTTAAGTTAAGTCACATGATTTCACCGATTATAAGGCTAAAATTCAATCTAAATCAGGTAGCAGCAGGTTCTTATTGATACAGTAATATTTTTCTTTTTTCAAAATAATATTTCATATTTCCCTAATATTTTAGAATTGGGAGGCGGGAAGCTTTTTTGACTTTTGATCCTTCTTGTTCTCCCCGCTGCCTACTTAACGAATTCTATTACCCTTTGCTAAAAGTTTGATAAATAGCTTGACTAATTGCTTATCATGACTATCTTTTTACTAAAGACCCATCAAGATAACTTCATTCCCTCTCTTTTATCACCATGGTAAAAGCTATGATGATTATAAATATAAGCCATAGGCTAAAAAGATAAATTATAATTTCCTTAGATACTAAAGGCAATATAGGCCAGTTGAAGATCAAAAAACCAAGCATAAAAATGAAGACTATAATCTCATTATTTCTCAAATTTTTCTGCCCTCTTTATGTTCATAACCTTATCAGTTGGTTCGACTTCCATTATTTTTACCCCTTGGGCATATCTGCTTAAAACAGGGATATTAGAGGTTAAAAGCCTTATTAGTTTACCACTACCAGTAATGATAACAACCTCATCATCATCTTTTGCTTGTATTAATCCTACAGCAACTCCTGTTCTTTCAGCAAGTTTGATAGATATAATTCCTTTGCCACCTCGATTCTGCAAAGGGTAATCACCAATTTTTGTTTTTTTGCCTATACCTTTTTCAGTTATAGTCAGTAGGTACGCATTTTCTTCAGCTACATCAGCAGAGATAACGAAATCCCCTGGAGACAGTCTAATCGCAATTACTCCTCTGGCTGTTCTGCCCATTGGTCTAACCTTTTGCTCATTAAATTTAAGGGCTAAACCATTTTTAGTCCCAACAATCAGGTCATTATTACCATTGGTTTTTCTGACAGCAATAAGTTCATCCTCTTTATCTAAGGTGATTGCAATTATACCTTTTTCTCTTGGATTACTGAACTCATCAAGAGCAGTTTTCTTGACCATGCCTTTCTTTGTAAACATCATTAAGAAACCGTCTTTAAAGTCTTTTATATTTATGGCTGTCGTTATTCTTTCGCCCTCTGAGAGTTTTAATAGGTTTATTATTGCTTTACCCTTTGATGTTCGAGGTGCTTCAGGTATCTGATAAACTTTTAGCCAATATAATTTTCCATAATTACTGAAAAAGAGTATATAATCATGGGTAGAGGCGATAAGAAGTTGCTCAACAAAATCCTCCTCTTTTGTTTCCATCCCTATTAAACCTTTACCGCCTCTTTTCTGGCTTTTATAGGTTGTAAGAGGATTTCGTTTAATATACCCTCCATGAGAAAAGGTAATGATTGACTCTTCTTCAGATATTAGGTCTTCCTCCTTAATCTCGTGAGTCTCTGCTACTATCTCGGTTCTTCTCTCATCTGCATATTTATTCTTTATTTCGATTAACTCTTCTTTTATTATCTCTGATAAAAGGGTTTCGCTCAACAATATTGCTTTGAGCCTTTCGATCTCTTTTTTTACCTCTTCAAGTTCTTGCTTTATTTTCTCTCTTTCTAAACCAGTTAATCTCTGTAGTCTCATCTCTAAGATTGCCTGTGCTTGAACAATTGTTAATGGGTATTTTGCCATGAGGCCTTCCTTTGCTTCTTGGGGAGTCTTTGATGCTCTAATCAATTCTATGATCTCATCTAAGTAATCTAAGGCAGTCTTTAATCCTTCCAAGATGTGTGCTCTATCCTCAGCTTTTTTTAGGTCAAATAGGGTTCTCCTTCTGATAATATCCCTTCTATGGCGTAAGAAATGTCTTAATATTCTTCTCAAGCTTAAAATATGAGGTTGCCCTCCTACAAGTGCTAACATATTAATACCAAAGGTAGACTCCATCTGAGTATGTTTATAGAGATTATTTAGAACAACCTGGGGCATTTCTGAACGTTTTAATTCAATGACTATTCTTATGCCATTTCTATCTGATTCATCCCGAATGTCAGATATTCCCTCAATTTTTTTTTCTCTTACAAGTTCTGCAATCTTCTCTATTAAGCGGGCTTTGTTGACTTGATATGGCAGTTCCTCAACTACAATACGGTCACCACTCTTTGAGTCTCTCTCGATTTTTGCTTTAGCCCGTACTTTGATTAATCCTCTGCCATGGTTGTAGGCGGAAATTATTCCACTTATTCCATAAATTGTTCCCCCTGTTGGGAAATCAGGCCCCTTTATTACGCTCATCAGGTCATTAATAGTAGCATCGGGTTTTTCCAATAATAAAATTAAACCTTCAATTATCTCGCCAAGATTATGAGGTGGTATATTTGTTGTCATACCTACAGCTATTCCTGTTGCTCCATTTATCAGAAGGTTGGGTATCTTTGTAGGTAATACAACAGGTTCTTCGGTGCTTTCATCAAAATTGGGGGTGAAATCTACTGTCTCTTTCTCAATATCTATGAGGGATTCAACAGCAATCTTTGAAAGCCTTGCTTCAGTGTATCTATATGCTGCTGGAGGATCTCCATCTACGGAGCCGAAGTTGCCCTGCCCATCTATTAAAGGATATCTCATATTAAAATCTTGAGCCATTCTGACAAGGGCATCATAAACTGCAGCATCACCATGGGGGTGGTATTTCTTCAATACCTCACCTACGACTCCAGCACACTTAGAATATTTCTTATCAGGTAATAAGCCTTCTTTAAACATGGCATATAAAATCCTTCTTTGTACCGGCTTTAAGCCATCTCTTACATCAGGCAGAGCTCTACCTATTATTACGCTCATAGCGTAATCGAGATAGCTTACCTTCATTTCCTCTTCTATATTTACTGTCGTTTTGACTAACATCTAATTACCTCGGCAAGATAAAATAAAAATTATTACCAAGTGGTGTCGGCTCATAGCCAACTACTCCACCATGAATCTCTACAGCATTTTTTACAAAGGAGAGTCCATGCCCGCTGCCAGGTTTATTACCTCGGTTTGAACCCCTGAAGCCTTCTTGAAAAATCTTTTCTCTTTCATCCTCTCTAATATGTTGACCCGTACTGAATACATTGTACTTTATGCCATCTTTACCATCGCCAAAGAAGTTTTTGATTACCTCTCTACCGTATGCTATGAACTTTCTTTTATTTCCCTTACTATCTATTACCTCTTCTGTATATTTAAGAGCATTTGAGAAAAGATTAGAGTATACTTGAGCCATAAGTCCTATATCTACTACGCTTATAACCTCTTCTTCAGGCAGCCAACAACATTCTTCATCAATATATATACCTAACTCATTGAATTGTTCTCTGAATCTATCTATTTGGGGGTCTACTACATCTTTTTTCATGTTACAGGGAGTTGTGCGTAGTACTAATCTGCCATGGTCGAAATGACTTCTTCTAAAAAGGGTTTCAAGAAAAAGACTCGTATTATAATAATGTTTCTCGATATTCTCAAATTCTTCTCGTAGACCTCTATTTGCATCTTGAAGTTCATAGAAAATACGCTCCAGACACATGCTATCGCAACCTTCATGGGTTATTTGCTGGAAGAGGAACTTTTCAATCTCCCTGCTTTTTTCTATTTTCCCCTTAAGCCTTCTCAGAAATAGCTTAAAGATTATGTTTGGAACTATGACATTATGTTCAATGTCAATGACTAAGGAGCGTATAAATTTCAGATGTTCAGTGTTTTTTTCAAAGAGAAAACGGTTATGAATATTGAATCCTATTCTATTTGCATATTTTTGTAAAAAAAATCTTTGGTGGTTACTCAAACTGCTAACCTGGAAGATTACGAGATAGCCTAAGATTCCGTTTTTAAGTCTTTCAGATACTTGATCAGCAAGTAATTTATTCCCTTTAATGGTTAGTATGAGATAACCCTTAGAAGTATAAAGGGGATCATCATCTAAGAAGAATTCATCAGAAAAGACTTGGATATGTTTATCGAATACATCGGCAGTGCTTGAGACCAAAGACATTTGCTCAGTTTTAACATCTAATAAATATAGACCTGCATCGAGATCAAAAAAAACTTTCGGGATAGCTACACAGAGATAGTGAAAATCTTCAATTTTTTCAAACTCTTGAGCAAGATCAAAAAAAGTCATCAAAGCAGAACTTTCGACTGAAGATAAATCATATTGATGATATGTCTGTTTTTTCAGCTTAACTTTTTCAAGTACTTTAGATTTGAGCTCTAAGGTCATCTCTTTTTTGATAATTTTCTATGAATTCTAAAATTTTCTCTTTTATTTCATCCCTTGCTCTTCTATATTCTTTAAGAATCATTTTTTCAGTTCCTGTGACACTAACTGGATCTTTTATTGACCAGTGATATCTCTTTTTGTTTGGTGAAACCTGAAGACAGTAGTCCTTTGCTGTATCACAAAGGGTGATAACTATATCGACAGAATCAAAAAGATCTGGAGTCATTACTTTAGGTTTTTGACTTGAAATATCTATACCGATCTCACTCATAACTTCAATGGCTTTAGGCTGAACATAATCAAAGGGTATGATTCCTGCACTATAGGGTTCTAAAAATCCTTTCCCTAATTCTCTTGCAAACCCTTCCGCCATTTGGCTTCTGCAAGAATTAGCTGTACAGAGAAATAAAACTTTAATCATTTAAAATAAGAGTCCCTTTATATAGCTACTTTCAAGGCTAAAAGATGAAAAAAATATTCTCCATAGTGTATGAGATAGGGAGGTATTGTAAGCAAGCATCTTAAAGTTTTAGGCTCTTGCCTTTAAGTTCTGCTTCTATTTTAACAGAAAAGGCCTATCTCTTTCTCAGTTTTTGACAAAGATAGATATTTTTAGATTAAATAAAAAAATGAATAACAATTATCCACGATTAATAATAGCTGGAGTTAGAGGGGGAAGTGGAAAAACGACTGTAAGTTTATCGATAATTCATGCTTTAAGGTCAAAGAAGAGATTAAAGGTTATACCCTTCAAAAAGGGACCTGATTACATTGATGCAGGATGGTTATCCTTCTTTGCTAATAATCCCTGTTACAACCTTGATCCCTTTCTAATTTCAAGAGAGAATGTTTTAAGCTCATTCATAAAACATTTCAGAGGTGATCTATCCATAATAGAGGGCAATAGAGGATTATATGATGGAATGGACATAGAAGGCTCTTTCAGCACTGCCGAATTATCTAAGCTTTTGAAATCACCTATTATATTAATTGTTGATTGTTCAAAAGTAACTCGTACAGTTGCTGCAATTGTTAAAGGGTGTATTGAATTTGATAAGGAGATAGAAATTGCTGGTGTAATTCTTAATCAAATTGCTGGGATAAGACATGAGAAAATAATCAGAGAGAGTATCGAGAGATATTGTTTAATACCTGTTGTAGGAGCAATTCCGAGGATAGAAGATGATTCATTTCCTGAAAGGCACATGGGTTTAGTCCCTTATCAGGAACATCAAGATTTCGATAGAGCAAGTTCTTTAGTTCAAAGGATAGCTGACAGGTATCTCGATTTAGAGAGGATAAAAGACATTGCCTTTAATGCAGGCTCTTTATCGCCTTTATCAGAAAAAGATAAGGAGTGTCCCCAAGTGGAAAGAGAAGACTCCGAAAAATTTAACTCATTAAAGATTGGTGTTATAAAAGACTCTGCATTTCAGTTTTACTATCCAGAAAATCTGGAAGAATTACGAAATAAGGGCGCTGAAATTGTTGAGATTAATTCCATTACTGATCAGGTCTTACCAGATGTTGATGCCTTGTATATAGGTGGTGGATTTCCAGAAACTAATGCAATATACCTTGCCCAGAATGAATCTTTCAAAATGTCTGTTAAAAAGGCTGCCGACAAGGGACTTCCTATATATGCCGAATGTGGTGGTTTGATGTTTCTTGGAAGGGAAATAAGGTTAAAGGATAAGGTATTCCCAATGGTAAATCTTTTTCCAATTACATTTCAGATGAAAAATAAGCCTCAGGCACATGGCTATACTATAGTTGAAGTTGATAAAAGGAATCCCTTTTTCCCTGTGGGAACAATTCTTCGCGGTCATGAGTTTCATTATTCATTGCCAGAGGAGTTTTCCGAAGAAGAGAATATGTATACGGTCTTTAAGATGAAAAGAGGGGAGGGCATAAAGAATAAAAGAGATGGTTTATGTTACAAGAATACTCTTGGAACTTATACTCATATTCATGCTCTGGGTTCTCCTTCATGGGTTGCAGGCTTTATCAAAAGTGCTAAGGAATATAAAATTGTAAAGGAGTCGATAATTTAATGAGGAATGATAGAAAAAAGGAAAAGGTAATACCAAAATGCCCCTTTTGTAGTAAAGTAATTTTTAGACCGGCAGTGACAAAGACAGACTTCGGAGAGATCTTAAGTGGTAAATGCGAATGCGGGACTATCTTTGTATGCGATCTGACCGGCCATTGTGTTGGAGAAGCATATCTTGAAGCGTTAGTATTACTTAAGGGTGATTGGGATATAGGTGTCTTAGATCCTGAGAAAGATTATATTTATGCAGAGATGGATTATGATTATCAGACTCATCAAAGGATACTATATGTTACTAAGGGAGAAAGTCATGGCAAACTCGTTTTTTTAAAACCTCTTAAAATTGAAAAAAGGGCTGACACCATTACAGATGCTGAGGTGTTAATGGTTCGTAGGAAGGTTAATCAGAAGAAGCTTTTAAAAGAGCTATTAGAAAAAAAAGATTTAGAAAAAATTGTTGAGCTATCTAAAGAAGATAGAGGGATCATAAATCAACTATTCTCCTTCACTTATGATAAAAACAATGTTATCACCTGGCTTGCTATAGAGAGTATAGGGCTAATAGCCCAGGAGATTTTAAAAGAAGATGTTGAATTTGTAAGGAATACAGCAAGAAGGCTTCTCTGGGCTATGACTGAAGAATCAGGAGGAATAAGTTGGAGTGCTCCTGAAATTCTTGGAGAGATAATCCGGAGTGATCCGAAAGAATTTTACGATCTTATCCCTATAGTATGGTCAAAGAGAGATGAAGATGTTTTTATAGAAGGCGTGATATGGGCGATGGTTCGTATTGCTGAAGTTGATCCTCAAAGTATTATGTTTCTCCAAGAAGATTTGAAAGAGCTAATAAACCATACAAACCCAGTTATCAGAGGTTATGTTATTTTAGTCTTAAGCAGGCTCTTAAATTCGGAAACAAAGAATCTAATAGTTAGATATGAGAATGATAACGACCAAATTCAATTTTACAGAAGTAGAACATTATTCAAAACAAGGATAGGCGACTTAGTAAAGGAAGCTATTAATATTATTTCATAATAGTTTCATAAGATATTTTTATTTGACCTTGAATGAAAGTCTATATTATTGTCTAATCACTATTTATCATTGTGTATTCTTGATATCCTATAAGAAGGATGATATAAAAAAATTTAAAGGAGGGTTTTGAATGCCATATATTGAGTTTGAAGGTAAAAAGATCGAAGTTGATGAGGATGGTTATGTAGCAAATCTTGATGATTGGTCAGAGGGTTTAGCTGTTTTCATGGCTCAGAAGGATGGAATAACTCTTACTGAAGCGCATTGGGAGGTAATAAATTTCCTAAGGAATTATTACCAGAAGTATCAAATTGCTCCTATGATTAAAATACTTGTCAAAGAAATCGGCAAAGTAATGGGTCCAGAAAAAGGCAATACTAAATATCTCTATGAGTTATTCCCAGATGGGCCAGCAAAGCAGGCATGTCGTTATGCCGGATTGCCTAAACCTACTGGTTGTGTATAGCTCTTCATTAGTAGTGGGATGGTCCTAACTCATCCCACTATCCAAAAAAAATAATTTAGTACTTAAAATTGAAAAAATAAGTTTTGATTGTGTATAGATGGCTCTAAAAGAATTTTTACTGGAAAGAAAGTCTTCTATAGCTTCAAAGTGGCTTGAAAAGATAGTTGAGACATATCCCGATGAGACAGCAAAATTCTTAAAGAGCCAAAAGGATCCTTTCCGCAATCCTGTAGGATCAACAATTTCTAAGGGCATTGAGAATCTGCTGACTGAGATTATTGATGACCACCCAGAAAGGGAGAGAGTCACAAACTTTTTAGATGAAATTATAAGAATTAGGGCTATTCAAGATTTCTCTGCTTCAGAGGCAGTAGCTTTTATATTTTTTATAAAAGAGATTATTAGAGAGGAGATCGAAAAAGCATATTCTAATAGTAATATCTCTATTGAATTTAGAGATGAACTTACACGTTTCGAAATAAGGATTGACAACTTAGCTTTATTAGCCTTTGATATTTATATGAGATGTCGAGAAAAGATATATGAGTTGCAGGCTAGGGAAGTCAAAAATATGACTTATAGATTATTACAACAGGCAAAACTTATAATAGAATCTCCTGAAAAACCAATTTAGACTCTATAAAACAATTGGTTTATTAATAAAAACGAAAAAAGGGGGCATCTAATGGGAATATTATTCTCCTTAAGTGTCGTGGTAGCTATAATTTTACTCGTTACTGCTGGGGTAAGTGGAGCAGGGTTAGAGGTTCTCTTTGGGATCATATTTCCATATATAGCTCTTCTTATCTTTGTAGTTGGCGTCACATACCGAGTAGTCAAATGGGGGAGGTCAGCTGTTCCTTTTAGAGTTCCTACAACTGGTGGACAGCAAACATCTCTTCCATGGATAAAAGCCAACAAAATCGATAATCCCGTTACATCTTTTGGTGTAATACTTAGAATGCTTTTCGAGATATTGCTTTTCCGCTCTCTTTTTAGAAATACAAAAAGTGAGTTGCGGGAAGGTCCTATGATTGTTCATGGTTCGGAAAAGTTGTTGTGGTTAGCTGCGATAGTTTTTCATTATTCTTTCTTAGTAATTCTTTTAAGGCATATGAGGTTTTTCACTCTTCCTGTCCCAGCTCCTATTGAATTTCTTGAATTCTTAGACTCCTTTTTCCAAGTGGGAGCACCTTTAGTGTATATTACAAACTTTACAATTGTTATTGCTCTTCTTTATTTATTATATAGGAGACTGGGAATGCCCCAGATAAGATATATCTCATTGCCTTCAGATTATTTCCCCCTGTTTCTAATTCTTGGCATTGTGATAACAGGAATAATCATGAGATATTTTGAAAAGGTTGATATAGTGGGAGTGAAACAAATTACTATGGGATTAGTCAGTTTTAGACCAGTTATCCCCGAAGGGATTGGTGTGATCTTTTATATACACTTAACTTTAGTCTGCACTTTGTTTGCCTATTTCCCTTTTAGTAAACTTGTTCATATGGCAGGTGTCTTTCTAAGTCCTACCAGAAATTTGGCAAACAATAACCGAATACTGCGGCACATAAATCCATGGGATTACCCGGTTAAAGTTCGTTCTTATGAAGATTATGAAAATGAATTCAGAGATAAGATGAAAAAATCTGGTATACCAGTAGAAAAGGAGTGAGAATATGGCGACAAAAGGTAAACCACCAAAACCTGAAGAATTATCTAAGATAGATTATACCCCTCCTAAAAGGGGGTGGATGGATACACCGGTCGTTTTTAAACCAGGTATGTATTGCCATGGCACAAGGGCTAAATATCTTGAGGCAGTCGGAATGCCTAATCCCAGAGATTGGTCTCCTGCTGATGAAGATTGGAAGCTACCACCTGATTGGAAAGAAATAGTTTTAAAAGGGATCAAAGAGAGATTACAAAAATATAGAACTTTTCATGTATTTATGGACATCTGCGTCAGATGTGGTGCCTGTGCTGATAAGTGCCATTTTTTCCTTGGTGGCGGTGATCCCAAAAACATGCCTGTTCTAAGAGCTGAACTTTTAAGGTCTATTTATCGTAAATACTTTACTACTTCTGGAAAGATCTTTGGAAAAGCTGCCGGTGCGAGAGAACTCACAGAAGACGTGTTGAAAGAACTCTGGTATTATTATTTCCAATGTACAGAGTGTAGAAGATGTTCCCTTTTCTGTCCCTATGGTATAGATCAAGCAGAAATTACAATTATTGGTAGAGAATTATTGAATCTCCTGGGACTTAATCTTGACTGGATCATGGGACCAGTTGCAAATAGTTACAGGACAGGTAATCATCTTGGTTTAGAGCCTCATACAATCAAGGCAAATATTGAGTTCATGATTGATGATATAGAGACCATTACAGGTATCCGAGTTGAGACCTCCTTCAATAGAAAGGGTGCAGAGATATTATTCGTAGCACCTTCAGGTGATCTTTTTGGTGTCCCAGGTAACTATGTGGCAATGGGTGAGTTGATGCTCTTTCATGAAATCGGCTTGGATTATACTTGGAGCACTCTTGCTTGTGAAGGGGGCAACTTTGGATTCTTTACCTCCATGGAAATGGCTAAAAAACTTTATTATAAAATATATTCAGAAGCTAAGAGATTAAAAGTGAAATGGATTTTAGGCGGTGAGTGCGGTCACCAGTGGCGACTTATGAATCAATATCTCGATACCTGGTGGGGACCAGCAGATTTCTTAGAGGAGCCAGTTTCGCCTATTACAGGGACAAAATTTGAGAATGCTAAAGGGTCAAAGGTTGTTCATATAACTGAGTTTACAGCCGATCTTATTAGGCACGGGAAGTTAAAACTTGATCCAAGTCGTAATGATCATTTAAAAGTGACATTCCATGATTCCTGCAACACCTCAAGGGCTATGGGTATTTTCGAAGAGCCTCGCTATATAATCAAAAATGTGGTAAACCATTTTTATGAAATGCCCGAGAGTACCATTAGAGAAAAGACTTTCTGTTGTGGAAGTGGATCAGGCTTAAATGCTGGTGAAAATATAGAGCTAAGAATGAGAGGTGGATTCCCAAGAGCCAATGCTGTCAAATATGTGAGGGATAAGTTTGGTGTAAACATGTTAGCAAACATTTGCGCTATTGATAGAGCTGCATTGCCTACGTTGATGGATTATTGGCTTCCTGATGTTGGAGTTTGCGGGGTGCATGAATTAGTCGGTAACGCCCTTGTAATGAAAGGTGAGATAGAAAGAACCCTTGATTTACGAGGCGAGCCTTTGCCTGGAAAAGGAGGTAGTGAGTAATGTATGATGGCGGTAAAATCATAATAGGCTTAGTAGTCTTCATCGGGATCTCAATCTTCCCCTTTATTTTGACCTTAGGGAAAGCAGTTCCTGTACCAGAACCTAAAATAGACACGCCTGAAATACAAAAGATGGTCGAAAAGAAATGTGTTGAACCAAAGATGTATATGAAGACAGAGCACATGGTAATGTTAAATGATTGGCGTGACTCAGTAGTTAGGGATGGCTTCAGACTGTATGTAGCTAAGGATGGCAAGATGTATGATATGAGTTTACAAAACACTTGCATGAAATGCCACTCAAGCAAAAAGAATTTTTGTGATCAATGCCACAATTATGTAGCTGTTAAACCCTATTGTTGGGATTGTCACATAGCGCCACAGGAGGGAACATAGGCCATGTCAATGAAGAGAAGAGATTTTTTAAAGATTGCAGGTGTATCAGCCGTAGCGAGCATTGGTGGTCTCTCCGCTTTAAGCCTTATAAAAATAAAAGGGATAGAGGCTTCTTCGTATGTTCATGATCCAAAGGTTCTAAGAGGAAAGAGATGGGGGATCGCGATAGACATCCAAAAGTTTCAGACACCTGAAGACTACTCAAGGGTTATAGATGCCTGCCACAGTATCCACAATGTTCCAAATATAGGCAATCCTAAAGAAGAAATAAAGTGGATTTGGACGGAGTCCTATGAACACTCTTTCCCATCTCAAGATTACGGCAATCCTTATATTCAGGAAAATTTAAAGAAAAAACCCTTTTTAGTCTTATGCAATCACTGCGATAATCCTCCCTGTGTAAGAGTCTGCCCTACTAAGGCGACTTTCAAAAGGAAGAGTGACGGTATTGTCATGATGGACATGCATCGCTGTATAGGTTGTAGATTTTGCATGGCAGGGTGTCCCTATGGTGCGAGAAGCTTTAATTGGAGGGATCCGAGACCATTTATTAAAAAGGTAAATCCGGAGTTTCCTGCAAGGATGAAGGGGGTTGTCGAAAAATGCACCTTCTGTTATCAACGAATTGCTGTGGGATTGCGACCAGCCTGTGTAGAGGCTTCTAATGGTGCAATGATTTTTGGCGATCTTTCCGATCCCAATTCAGAGATTAGAAAGGTTCTTAGTTCTCGCTACACAATCAGAAGAAAGCCAGAATTGGGAACGAACCCAAGTATATTTTATATAATAGGAGGTTAGGTCCATGCTTGAGACTGCGCTAAGAGGTAGTAGAACATACTGGATTTGGGTACTTTTTCTTTTGGGTATAATAGGGATCGGTTTAATTTTTTATATAAAACAGTTTATAGTAGGATTAAGTATTACTGGTATGAGTAGAGACGTATCTTGGGGGTTTTATATCTCCCAATTCACTTTCTTAGTTGGTATAGCAGCTTCTGGTGTAATGGTTGTGCTTCCTTACTATCTTCATAATTATAAGGCTTTTGGAAGAATTACGATTCTTGGAGAATTTCTTGCTATATCTGCTGTTCTAATGTGTATGTTATTTATTTTTGTTGATCTTGGACAGCCTTTAAGAGTTTTAAACGTTATTTTGCATCCTACACCCAATTCTGTAATGTTCTACGATATGATAGTTTTAAGTGGTTATTTATTCCTGAATGTCCTTGTAGGATGGACAGCTCTTAGTTCTGAAAGGAAGGGTGTCCCACCTCCAAAATGGTTAAAAATTTTTGTAATAATATCTATTGTATGGGCTCCTTCTATTCATACAGTTACAGCTTTTCTTTATCAGGGATTACCGGGAAAACATTTTTGGATGACAGCGATTATGGCAGCTCGATTCCTTGCTTCAGCTTTCTCTTCTGGTCCTGCATTGTTAATAATACTTGCTCTGATTATTAGAAAGTTTACTAAGTTCGACCCAGGAAAAGAAGCAATTCAAGCTCTCGGCAAGATAGTAACCTATTTCATGATTACCAATGTCTTCTTCTTGGGCTTAGAATTCTTTACAGCCTTTTATAGTGCTATTCCAGCACATACACACCCATTTGTTTATTTATATGCTGGGTTGGAAGGATACAATAAACTTGTTCCTCTAATGTGGCTTTCCAATTTACTTGCAATTATCTCTTTGATACTTCTTGTCATTCCTCAATTAAGAAAGAATGAGCTACTTCTTGCAATTGCTTCAATATGTGTTTTCTTTTCACTCTGGATTGATAAAGGGTTTGGATTGATAGTTGGTGGTTTTGTTCCTAACTCCTTTGAAAAGATAACTGAATACTGGCCGACCTTACCAGAAGTTTTAATAGCTTTAGGGGTTTGGGCTGTAGGATTCCTTGTATTGACCATTTTATACAAAATCGTTGTCTCTGTGAGAGAGGAGACCGGGGGTTTAGATGTTCACCACTGAAATGTTACTATAAATAAATATATGCTAAATTTTTAACAACAAGGTATTCTATCAATGAGGGGGTGTGAATTAATGTATATAGTGACAGTTGATGCTTCTAAGTGTACTGGCTGTGAGGAGTGTGTTACCAATTGTCCTAATGAAGTTTTCAGGATGGTAGATGGCAAAAGTGATCCCTATCAATCTTCTGAATGTGTGTTTTGTGAGACCTGCATACAGCAGTGCCCTGAGGGTGCTATAACAATCACCGAAACATAAACTCAGAAAAGCCAGTCAAAAGAAAAGGAGCACATAAGATGTGCTCCTTTTAAATTTTTCTTAGTAAAAAATTAAGTCTTCTGAATATATATTTCCCAGCAACCTTTATCTTCGAGCTTAACTACTTCAATAGGGTAGCCTTGTTTTTCTGCATATCTTGGGATGGAATCTTCTGCTGAAGCTGGTGCATCAGTTATAACTTTTACTATTTCGCCAGAAGACATTTTCTCGAGAGCCTTTTTAGTCATTACAAGAGGATAAGGACATACCCTTCCTAAAACGTCCACAACCTCAGTGGGTTTTTGAGATTTTAAATCAGCCATCTCTCTAATTCCCTCCTTATTTGAATGAATTATTAAAAGACAAGTATATGTTTTGAATTTTCCATGATTTTTTTAATTTCGCTAAAGGGGACTACCTGCAATTTTTTATCAGCCCCCATGTCTTCAGCATCTATAAGTCTATCTTCCGAAATGCCAAAGCGCTCAAGATCCTCTTTACAGACATACATATCGAGGTCAACGAGAAGAGCATTCTTTATATGAGCTTCGATGCTGGTAACTCCATAATTTTCCATTGCCCTCTGCCCATTAAGGCAATTTAACACTCCCTCTCCAATAAAACAAACCTTAGGTGTCACCCCTTGTCCTTCTTCGAGCAACATATCTACAACCTGATAGGATATAGCATGAGTTATGCCCAGGGTAGATGTTTCACTTTTATAGGGAGGTCTTTGAATTATAAATCCAACCTCTATTACTGACATTCTACTCACCTCCTATATGTACTACTCTATCACTGTTATATATCTTTGCTAAATACCAGTGCATTGCACTCCACTCGACGCCTTCAATTGTTTCAGACTTTTGAATTCCTCTTGCAAGGGCACAGGCTTCACATTCGCAAATCTCCACACCTCTATCTAAAAGTTCTTTGACATATTTTTCTGCATGGGAGTAATCTTTAAGATGTTTTTGATTAGCCTTTGCCATTATCGTTGCATTACTACTTAACCATATGTTGACTTTATGACCCTTATCGAGTGCAGCCTTTGCTAATTTTAATGAGAAATCGAGACTTTTAGAGCCAACTAAAGAGGCAAAACATGCAATTGTCAAAGTTCCCATAATCTTCCCTCCTATACCCAAACAATTTTTTCATATTCATTGAAAATCAAATCCACTATATCACCATAATTAACAATTTTAACCCTTTTGTCCACATCTTTTTCAGTCAAACCCCTTGTCGCAAGATCTTCAGCAAGGACATAAAAAGAAGCTGATTTTTCCAACAAATGTGATGGTTTCCCATTTTCTTTGAGGGTTGCATGAAAGACGCCGTTTTGAATGAAAATTAGACCCAACTTCTCGGCAGAAAACCGCTCAACGGTATCTGTCATGGTTTTGTAATCGTTGACAAAAATGCATAGCTTCATCTACAACCTCCTCCTTCCAAGAAAATAATCAATCAATGAATTGTTATATTGATAAAAATCGAATAAAAGTAAAAATTGCTTACTTTATACCAGTTATAATAGTTAGTTGTCAATAATAAATTATTTATCCTTCTATTAAAAACAATTTAGTAGGTCGCAAACGGAGGTTCACAAAAGTCTATCGGTCAACCTTAGGGGGTGAGAGGAGTAAACCATATAAGAGCTCATCTATTTTGCTAATAAGTTCTTTATACATGCCACCGTAGCTTTTTGACTCAGAAAAGAGCTCCCTACGAATCTTTTGAATCTCTAGGTCGCTGCACTTGTTGTAGGTGATGTAATCTTTTTGGAGGGCAAATCTTTCTAATATTAGCAACTCCTTAGCTTTATCAGTAAAAATTTCGAGTATCTTCTTGATTTCTAATAACTTCTCGGTCAAACTTTCATTAAAAAAGTTTAAATCTTCTTTTGACTTCAATAATTGTGCAACTTTCTTAATTAGAACATATAGGGTGCAATATTCAAGTCCTCTAATACCCCTTCGCCACTGGAAAAGCATGGAATTCTTTTGAAACCATAGAAAGTTTCTTATCCCTAAATCTATTAATTCTTTAGCCTTCTGGTATAATTCATATACTATTTCTGATTCTGAGAAGGATAATTCTTCGTTGTTAATTTTATATTCTTCAGGCTTAGATGTAAATTTTTCCTCTAAAAGATACTCCCAAAGGTTTTTTAAGACGATTTCTCCTGCTTCATCGTTAGGGGTATCAAAGTGTATGAGAGATAGAATTACCTTGCCATTACCAAATCTACCTTCCACTACAGCTGGTTCACCTAACAATCTATTAGGGTTAAGATTAATATCATAGAGGGACTCAAGATTATCCCAGTTGTTTTTTGTATTTATTACATCACCTATACATATATCAGAAGTGAAAGAGTCAGGTAGAGGCTCTGAGAAGGTTGCAAGTATTTTAATTTTTTCATCAAGTATTTCAAATTGGGATGGCCACCAGACATAAAAGATAGAGTATCCCTCGGGTAATTTTTCTTGGTTAAGATTGAGCCATATCTGGTGTTTACTCAATTTGGTTTTTATTCTTCCACTGAAGCTCGGTACCCTCTCTTTTGTCGGCTTTCTTTTGATATTAAGAAGGCTTAGACCATCTAATGTTGCAAGACCGGCACCGCCACAAAAGCCAAGATAGTTACCTCCTTGGTAAATGAAATTTCTGATCTCCTTTGCCCCCTCTTCTCCTAACTTTTTTAGTTTATTAGAAGCCCATCCTCCAGGGACAAAAAGTAATTTATAATTAGATAGGGTTTTTTTTCTAATGTCATCAGAATTTATAAGTGTAAAGGGTAAGTTATTCTTTCTAAGTGATTCATAAGCCATTAGGCCCCATAGGTATGATTCATCCCACAAAAAGGCAACTTTTGATTTCATAGGTTAAGAGGTTTGATGGAGTAAAGATTGTGTATTTATTTTATACACAAAATTCGAAGAAGACAATATTTTTTATACCCATTGACTTATCTTTTTCAAGGTTTATAATCAACTGGCATCATAATCGCTAGCACTATAGCAATAATTTCTAAATAGAAAATTTGCGTCCAATTGACTTTTAAAGACCTTAAAGGATAAGGGTATACCTTTGCTTATAGTAATCTGTGCCTAAGGAAAGTTTTAAAAAAACTATCCTGGGGTGGAGGCACAAACTCAATGAGGAAGCCTTTTCTCTTAAGGCAACCTCTTCTAACAAACTTATAAGTTTGATCAATTTATTTTCTTTATTACAAAGTATTTCTAAGATCAAAAGTCATCACCTTTTAGTCTGTATATTCCTAATGCTTCAACTTTTTTGCTTAAAAAACTTCTGAGAATCAAGGGTTTATAGTTTGCAGAAGGATTATCTCTATAACGCCAGAATATATAAGAACTATTCTTTACAATAGATAGTTTATGTAGCTTCCTAACCCCTCCCATAGAGTACCTATTTCGTTGCCAGTTATGTTACTCCATTGAGTCTGGATATTTATTAGGGGATTGATAATTCTGACTTTTTTTTCTTACTCCCCTTCTGAGAATGAACGTATAATCGTATTGAGTATATCAGAGCTGTTTTATTCCTAAGAGAGCATGTCTTTCAGATGGAAAGTCGTAGGCAAAGTCCATTCTGTTTGTTGTAAAGAAAAATTCCCCTGCTTTTACAATTAACCCCCCTTTAGTAAAAAATTTAGCTCTATAGGCAGGGGGGGTCATTACATCGCAGGGTTGATAGGCAGTGAGATAGTCATCACCGTAAACAAAGATAGTCTTTATCCCACCGTAATGGGCGACAACTTTCCTTTTATCAAGGGCGACTATGGAACGCTACCCAAGGGTAAAAATTTATATTTCCATGTCTATTCATCATAGGATATCTCCCTTCTAAAGGACTCATGAAAAAGTTCCCTAAGATCCTTTTCGTCAGAATCAATTGCCTCACGGATCTCCATAGAAAAAGTTAAGAATTACAATAGAGCTTTAAACTAGCTCCATGAACCGCATTCCAATAAAGAATCAAAGTAGAAAGCCTTCATAAAGTATTCGCCCTCTGAGAGGTTTGTCCATAAATCTTCTAGGAAGATGAATTCATCTGCCTCAAAAAAAGCATATGCAGAGGGGATTAGAAAATCTACAGGTGATAAAAGAAGGAACTTCTTTTTCGAATCGGAGAAACTAAAAGATGGTGGACTCTGAAGATTCCCTAAGTTAACATAGGATTGCTGAAAAGATTTACCTTTGGGGCTAAGAAGTTTGTGAGAGAGATTGTAAAATTTTAGCTCCATAGAGAAATGCTTTCTAAGATATTTTTTCATTGAATTATTAAATTTTTTAGCAGAAGATACTTTATCTCTCTTGCACTCTGATTATAGTAATGAACAATTTGAGCATCAGGGATCATATATAGAGAATATCCTGCTTTTTTAACACGAAGAGACCAGTCTGTGTCTTCAAAATAGAGGGGAAATATCTTGTCAAAGCTACCAACTCTATCAATAACCTTCTTTATAGCATTATACAGGCACCTGAGAGCATCTTCTGCCTTAGAGGTTTAGTTGATAACCAAAAGGGCATATTAATCTTGATCCATCTCTTTAATAGGTATCTATAAACACCCAAACTACTCTTTATCAAATCCTGTAAGAATAGCTCAATGGGAGTTATAAGTAAACTTGCTGGTAGTAGAAAATCCCTTTTTCTATTCCACCATGTTTTAGGTCAAACAGCACCACATCGGGGTAAATTTTTGTTTCCTTCGAGCATAGCCTCTATACTGCCTGGAAAGTATAAAATGTCGGGGTTTGATATTAAGAGATAATCTCCCTTTGTAGCTTTAATACCTATATTGACAGCCTTTGCATATCCAATATTTTCTTTACTAAGTATTATCCTAACTCCTCTTTCTTTAATTTCTAATAATTTATCTACTTCTTCTACAGTTGAACCACTGTCAATGACTACTATCTCATAATGAATATTTGGAAGGGCTGAGATAACCATACCTAAAGACCTCAGAAGGCCTTTTACCTCCAAGACTGCTGTGAGGTCTCTCGTTATTATTAAAAATCCTATGTTTTTCTATCACCTCCTTTGTCTGCAATGGATTTTCAAAGAGA
>CAYPJO010000018.1:0-27556 GCA_964411065.1 uncultured Thermodesulfovibrio sp. | reverse complement strand
TAAAAGGCTTTCTGAGGTCTTTAGGTATGGTGCGTAAATAGGTTGTTCCAGTATTCTATGGGGGATAAATACCAAAAGCATTTTTTAAAGACTAAGGCTCCCAATATAAAAAATTTTACATGTTTTTTCACCTGTAATAGATAATCTATAGAAAGTACAAATAGAAAGTACAAAGTGCGCCAAGAATGAATTTTTTCTTGCAAACAACCTTTCACTATGGCTGGCTGATCGTCTTATGTGGTGTGTTGGGAGTTTTTGCTTGTCTTGGGTTGGGTCGCTTTGCTTTTGGAATGCTACTACCATCAATTGGAGAGTCACTCAATCTAACTTACACTCAGATGGGACTCATAGGAACAGGTAATTTCGCTGGCTACCTTTTTGCTGTTTTAATCAGCGGTTCAATGGTTAAGTATATAGGAGCAAAGTGGCTCATTTTTTTAGCCCTCAATGTGGTCGGGCTCACGATGATCTTGTCTTCTCTGTCTGAAGCGTTCGAACATCTACTTCTTATGTATACATTGACCGGTATCGGAAGTGGAGCATCCAATGTTCCAATAATGGCTCTGATATCCTCATGGTTCGTAAGTAGACTAAGAGGATTTGCTGCAGGCATTATTGTAAGCGGGAGTGGTTTTGCAATATTAATTACAGGTAGACTTATACCTTTTCTAAATGAGGTCAGTGAACCCCTTCAAGGATGGAGAACTTCCTGGTTAGTTTTGGGTATAGTCGTTATTTTAGTTGCTTTTCTCTGCCTCTTAATAATAAGAGATAAACCTGAACAGGTCGGATTAAAACAGGTAGGAGTAAAAAATAATGGAGATTCAACCATAACCACAGGAATCCAAAAAGAAACCAGTATATCCAGTATATATAGAAAGGGAATCATTTATTACTTAGGACTTATATACTTTATCTTTGGATACACCTATGTCATCTATACTACTTTTGTAGTAACAGTTCTTGTGTTAGAAAAAGGGTTCAGCGAGCAAGTAGCTGGCAATTTATGGTCAGCTATTGGTTTTCTAAGTATTTTTTCTGGACCCCTCTTTGGACATATCTCTGATAAGTTTGGCAGAAAAACCGGTTTAATGATTGTATTCTTTTTTCAATGCATAGCATATCTTTTTATTGGACTAAAACTGCCAGTCATATTTCTGTATTTATCCATAGGGCTTTTTGGTATAGTGGCCTTCAGTATCCCAGCTATAATGGCAGCTACAGTATATGAGTATGTAAAACCTGAGTTTGCAGCTTCAGCTTTTGGTTTTGTAACATTTATTTTTGGTATAGGGCAGATTCTTGGTCCCACTGCCGCAGGAAGTCTGGCTGATTTTACAGGAAGCTTTTCGAATAGCTTCTTTATGGCTTCAGTCTTTGCAGTAATCGGAATTTTATTGTGCAGTTTTCTAAAGGGTCCCAAAAATATTCCTTAAAACTGACGATCCCAATCTCACAGTTTCTATTAATTTTATAATTAGCTTGAGAGCCTAATCACCTATCGCTAAGAACAGGTTTGTAAAGGTATCTTATGCTTTTTACCGATAATTAGATCAATAAATATAACTCAATTTTATTTTTACTTATACTTGTGTTCTTCAAGCCTTCCCCTCCACAGTAGTAAAGAGGAAAGCTTGAAGAAAAAACTAAGCGTTCTGCATTTCGCAAGCCATTATGGTATGCTTACAGAGCACGGAGGTAGTAATAGAACCTACTCCTCCAGGAACAGGGCTAATTTTAGCTACTATAGGCTCAACTTCAGCAAAATCAACATCTCCACAATATTTTCCAGGGTTGTCAGGATCAGGATTGATGCCAACATCAATTACTATCTGTCCTGGTCTGAAAAAGTTGGCTTTGAGCATTTTTGCCTTGCCAACTGCAGCGACTACAATATCTCCTTCCTGACATACTGAGGGTAATTTTTCAGTTCGAGAATGACAGATGGTCACAGTACCATTTTCTCGCAAAAGAAGCATTGCAAGAGGTTTTCCTACAACTAAGGAACGACCCACAACCACACACCTTTTACCTTTAATAGGAATATTATAAAAACGTAACATTTCCATGCAGGCGCTTGGAGTGCAAGGGGGGAATCCTGTAGGATCATCCGTGAAGACTTTTGCTGCGCCGTTTGTGGTAAGGCAGTCAACATCTTTTTCAACAGGGATCAAATTTCTGATCTTTCGTTCATTAAGATGTTTTGGTAGAGGTGAAAACATAAGTATACCGTGCACATCCTTCATTGCACCAATTTCAATTACTGCTTTTTCAAAAGGCTCTTGTTCTATATTTTCAGGGTATTCGAAAACCTGACACTCCATGCCAACGCTTGAGCAAGTTTTTTTTGCACCGCCTTCATAATAGAGGTCATCAGGACGCGCACCAACTCGGATAATAGCGAGCTTAGGGGTTACTCCTTTAGCTTTCAACGCTTCAACCCTTTTAATCATTTCATCTTTCATTGCATCTGCAACAGGCTTTGCTTTTAGGACTTCTGCCATTGTAACTGTTCCTCCCTCTTTATTTTGTTAGTTTGGAAATAACGAGCTCCAAAGTCTCGTCAGCAATTTTACTGCCATCACTGACCAGATGTTCCATTTCTTCTTTTGTGGATCTGACAAAATCCTGATCTTTGATGGTGTTGAGATTGATGATAACATTTAGCTTACCTGAAATTAGAGCAGCTTTCATAAAGACTACACCACAGCCTACATCGGATATGGCGAGCATACTTCCAATTTCTCCCATTCGCTTCAAAATTTTGATACCTTCATAAGACTTCCGCATAATCTCCATTGGCACTGAGCAAGCATCCTTAGAGCATTTTTCCAAGGTCTCTTCCTTGAATTTAATCTCTTCTGGCGTATTTTTGGGTAGACCATAAGCTTTGGACAAGGGCTCAAACACCTCAGCATCTTTGTCTACCAGTGCTTCAAGCTCAGAAATGATTTTGTAACCCCTTTCAAGTAACTCTTTAACTTCAGGCTCTACATCTGCATACTTTTTCTTACCTACTGTGAGATTGCCAACCATATTGCAAAGTGCCATTCCAATTGCTCCGCCCAGTGCTGCTGCCCCACCACCTCCTGGAACTGGAGCTTTTGACGCCAATACCTCGATAAATTCCTTACAGGATTTGTCCACCATTGAAGCCATCCTTCCGTTTCCCTCCTTCTTGGTTGATGAGTATTTTTTAAAATTTTATTAGTTTTTTAGACCCCTATGAATGATTGCTCTCTTACGGCGTTTTAAAATCATTCTGTTTTCCGAAGATCAAGTTATTCAATATTATTTGGTCACCTTTTTAAAGATGAAGTGTAGTTTAATAATCTCAAGGTTTGATAAATTCCCCTATTAATCTTTCTTTTTTATCAATTCAAGCATTTCTTCCCTTGTAGTCTGCTTGCTTCTGAAGATACCTCTAACAGCTGAAGTAACTGTTTTTGATCCAGGCTTTTTTATACCCCTCATGCTCATACAAAGGTGTTCTGCATCAATAATCACCATGCAACCCTTAGGTCTAAGCTTCTCCAAAATAAGATCAGCTAATTGGGAGGTGAGCCTTTCTTGAACCTGTGGTCTCTTAGCTAAAAGTTCCAGAGCTTTAACTAATTCACTTATACCTACAATCTTTCCACTTGGGATGTAAGCAATATGGGCTTTGCCAAAGAAAGGTAATAAATGGTGTTCACATATTGAATAGAAGGGGATATCTTTTAGCAAGATCATTTCATCATGAGTTTCGCCCTCGATGGTTCTCAAAAGATCCTCGTCAGGAGTCTTAAGACCAGAAAAAATCTCAGCATACATCCGAGCAACTCTCTTTGGGGTATCCTTTATACCTGGTCTTGAGATATCTTCTCCAATGCCTTCTAAGATAAGCCTAACTCCCTTTTCTATCTTTTCAAAGTCCATTACAAACTATCACTCTTTTATCAGTAACAATCTTATCCATCTTAATGTCATGTAATTCAGCTGGAATTTTATCTACTATTTGCTCTTCATAGGCAAGAGCAATAATTGGTACACCTCTATCTCTAAGCATTTTATCGTAACAACCTTTTCCATACCCGAGCCTATTACAGCTTTCGTCAAAAGCAACACCTGGAACTATTACTAAATCAATATCTTTCATAGTCAGCATTCTATCTTCAGGCAAATTAGGCTCTGGAATATTTTGATAACCAGGGGATACTTCCGAGAGATCTCTTACATCAAAGATCTGTAGCTGGAAGGTTTGTCTGTTAACTTTTGGCAGAGCAATGCTTTTTTTCACAGACATTGAATATCTCATAAGTGCAAAGGTGTCAACTTCACTTTTATATGAGGCGTAGAAAAGAATTCGCTGAGCTTTTTTAAACTCGGGTGAATGAATAATAATATCTTTGATCTTTTGATCTTTTATTTTCTTCTCCTCTAAAGAAATAGAGTCTCTTAATCTTAAAACTTCCTTTCTAATTTGGTGTTTCTCCATTTAGTTAATTAAATTTTTTAATTTTTCTTTTATCTCTTTAACTTCATTAACCATCTCAGGAGACCTTTCGAAAGGAGAAATACCACCGATATCGGCGTCCATAACTGACTGATTAAATTTCAAAGAACCCAAGATATTAAGCCCTTTTAGACTATCTCTAATGAAAACAATATCTTTTTCATTTCTCACCTTATTGGCAACGACAAAAACCTCTTTTACACCGAGACCCTTCGCCAATTCTTTAACGGTATTTGCTGTCTGGATGCTTCTCTGACCAGGTTCAACTACTACTATGAAAGCATCAACACCTTCAGCGGTTCCTCTTGTTAAATGTTCAATGCCTGCTTCCATATCGAGTATTATTACTTCATCCCGCTCAACAACAAGATGTTTTAAAAGTCTTCTTAAAAGTGAACTCTCAGGACAATAACAGCCAGAAGCAGCAACCTTCGCCTTACCCATCACGAGAAGTGTGATACCGTCAACTTTGTATCCAAAACCTTCTGGTATGTCATCAACTTTTGGATTTAATCGGAAGATTCCGCCAACTGTTCCTGGTTTGACGCCGGTCCTCTCCTCTATGAGCTCTGACATCTCAGCAAGGGGTTTAATCTTTTCGATCTCAGATGGTTTAATTCCTAATGCTTGAGCGAGATTAGCATCAGGATCAGCATCAACAGCTATTACTCTCTTACCCTCGGAAGCAAATAAATAACTCAAAATTGCCGCGAGGGTTGTCTTACCAACTCCACCCTTTCCTGTTATTGCTATTTTCATAATGGTAAAAGTATAACATATCTTTTAAATTTTTGATGTAGAAAAATCAAAAAACTTGGTCCAAATTAGCTTTTCTCATCCTTTAATAACTCCCAGAGGTCTTAACTTTGCTACCTTTATGGAGATGCCGGCATCATGAACAACTTTTACAACATCATCTACATCTTTATAAGCTTCAGACATCTCTTCAGCAAGGGTTTCTCTACCAGCTGCTTTAACTATGATACCCCTATCTTCCATCTCTCGCCAAATAGCTCGTCCCTTAGCCTTTTTGATTGCTTGATGTCTTGACAATACCCTACCAGCACCATGACAGGTTGAGCCAAAGGTTTCTTGCATTCCCCTTTGTGTTCCAACAAGAACAAAGGAAGCTCTTCCCATATCTCCAGGAATTAAGACAGGTTGCCCAATATCTCTATATATCTTGGGCAATTCAGGATGACCAGGAGGGAAAGCCCTCGTAGCACCCTTCCGATGCACTACTAACTTTCTCTTTTCACCATTAACAATATGTTCTTCTAACTTAGCGATATTATGAGCTACATCATAAACCAAACTCATCGCCAATTCCTTAGGTGATAGTTTAAATACCTTTTGAAAAATCTCCCTCGTCCAGTGAATGATGCACAAGCGATTTGCCCACGCAAAGTTTGCAGCTGCTTTCATAGCAGAAAAATAGTCCTGTCCTTCACTACTATGAAATGGAGCGCAAGCAAGCTCTTTATCAGGCAAAAAAATTGAGTATTTCTGAGATGCCTTTTCCATAACCTCTATGAAATCTGTGCATACTTGATGACCAAATCCTCTTGAACCAGTGTGAACCATGATTGTTATCTGATCTTTAAATAGTCCTATTACATTAGCTATTTTTTCGTCATAGATTTCTTCTACATATTGAACCTCTAAAAAGTGATTGCCCGAACCTAAGGTAGCCTGCTGTCCCTTGCCTCTTTCATAAGCTTTTTGACTTATCAAATCAGGGTTAGCACCTTCCAAACAGCCACGTGACTCTATCCTTTCTATGTCTGATTCCAATCCAAAACCTTCACTTACAGCCCATCCCGCACCTTTAATGAGAATTTTTTTTACATCTTCAATAGTTAGTTTCGTTTTGCCTTTAGATCCAACTCCTGAAGGTATTTCCTGATAGAGAGCATTAACTAAATCCTTTATCTTATTAACAATATCTTTTTTTTGGAGATTGCTACGCAAAAGGCTTACTCCACAATTTATGTCGTAACCAACACCACCAGGAGAGATTATTCCTTCTTTGAAATCGAAAGCTGCTACCCCTCCGATGGGAAACCCATAGCCCGCATGAATATCAGGCATTGCAAGAGATACACCTACAATACCAGGTAAAGTAGCTACATTTGCTACTTGGTCAATAGCCTGTGATTCCAAACCGCCCTCAAGATCCTTGTTAAGATAAATAATGCCTTTCGTTCTCATGCCTGGCTTATAATCGATGGGCACTTCGAGCCTGTTATTATCAATTCTTTTTATCCTTTCAAGACTCATTTTTTCCTCACTTTTGATTTTAGATATCAAATATTACGGTTATAGTATAAAAATCCTCCAATTTATTTATGCTCAAATTATGATAGGTTGCTGCCTTGATGAGTAACCCCCTCGTGTGTTTCAAAGGGTTGAAATAATCACCATAAATCTTGGCATCAATGTGTAATTCTGAAAAATCTTCCATCTCAATCTTTGAACCGATAAACCCATAAGCATCAAAATGAAAGATCAATTCGTTGAGATAATTTACAAGCAAACTCTCTAAGGAATCAGCTGTTATCTTTATCTTAAGTACCTCTTTTTGTTCAAGCCTTTCAAGATCAGTAAGAAGACTATACATTCCTATTCCAATATTAAGGAAGGCTTCTTCTAAAGACTTACCGTAAGCCTCTAAACCTACATCTCCAGAGATATCGATGACTTTATATTTCATATTCTTATATTATCATAACTGCAAAATACATTTATAATTTTTACTCAAAAACCCCTTATAAGCTGAAACAATATATTCGCTTAAATCCTAAAAGTTTACTTTTCCATGACTTAAAATGAAATTCCAACTCTATGGAAAAACTAAGAGACTTCAGTAGAAAAAATATGTTATCATTTTTATAAAATTCAGCAAATTTATCTAATTAAATTTTTCAAAAAGACGTAACTATAACACTTACATAAGGGCTGATTCAATAATAAATTCATTAAAAATAAAAGATCTTTTCTATAGTTGGGGGCTGGCCCTGCGCAGCGAATGAGTGTGAACCCCGCCAGGTCCGGGAGGAAGCAACGGTAAGCATTTCATTCGGGTGCCGCAGCAAGCCGGTCCCTGAGTATAGAAAAGATCGCTAATCTTTTATATCTTTATCACAACGATGGCGTATCTTGTATTAGCAAGAAAATGGAGACCTCAGAGATTTGAAGAGCTCATTGGGCAGGAATCTATCAGTAAGATTCTGAAAAACGCCATCTCCCAAAATAAAGTATCTCATGCTTATATCTTCTCAGGTCCTAAGGGAAGCGGGAAAACCTCAACTGCCAGAATACTATCAAAGGCGCTAAATTGTATACAGGGTCCAACGATACATCCCTGTGAAGTCTGCCCTTCTTGTAAAGCAATAACTGAAGGTTCATCAGTAGATGTTATTGAGATCGACGGCGCTTCTAATACAGGAGTGGAAAATATAAGGGATTTAAGAGAGAGAGTAAAATATGCACCATCTTTTGGCAAATATAAAGTCTATATAATTGATGAAGCCCATATGCTCACTATATCAGCCTTCAATGCTCTTTTAAAGACACTTGAAGAACCACCATCTCATGTAATCTTTGTGCTTGCTACTACAGAGCCAAGGAAAATACCTGCAACAGTATTATCTAGATGTCAACATTTATGTTTTAAGAAGATTGCTCATAACAAAATCAAAGAAAGGCTTGAGCTCATCTCTAAATCTGAAGGAATAAATATTACTCATTCTGCAATAGAGTTGATTGCCCGTGCAGCTGATGGAAGTATGAGAGATGCTCTTACAATTTTAGATCAATTAAATTCATTCACAGATATAATTAATGAAACTGACGTGAGAGATTTACTTGGCCTTACAGAGATAGAAGTTTTAGCAAAATTGCTTTTATCAATAGTTGAGGGAGATAAAAAGGAAATACTAAAGATTATTTCTACCCTTACTGAAGAGGGGGTTGATTTAAGAGTTGTTACAAGAGAACTCTTGTTATTTTTGAGGAAATCTTTAGTTTTGAAAATAATTCAATCTCCTCAGGATATATTAGATGTAACAGAAGTAGAGTTAAAGGAGATATCAAAAATTAATGATAGGACCTCTGAAGAGCATCTGATAATGCTCTTCTCTGAACTGATTAAAGCTGAGCCATTAATTCGTAGTGCCTATTTCCCAAAAGTTGTTCTTGAGATAACTCTTATAAAGTTAAGCCTTTTGAGCCACTTTAAATCAATTGGCAAAACCATTGAATCAATTAAAAAAATGCATGATTATTACAAGAAAAATGAAGAGGTGATGATTCCAAATGAGGATGTCTCATTAAAAACTGAGGATATTTATCAACAAAAAAGAGACTATATTGATGAAAAAGATTTTAAGATCGAAGAAATCTGGCAGGAGACTACCAAAAAGCTTGAAATAGAAAACCCTCTTCTTGCTTATAAATTAAAGGATTGCAAAGTTGAATTTAGAGATAATAAAATTTTAGTTATTTTTCAAGACGGCCATTCTATACACGCTGAATCTGTGAAGAACCATATTAAAACAATCAATAAAATCATCTCTCAGTTCACAAATAGAGATATCTCCTTAGAGATTGAAACAATTCATACAAAACATATAGGTAAAAGAGAAATTGAGGAAAAGGCATTGAAAAATCAAGTTGTGCAACAAGCCCTTAAAATATTTAACGGACAAATACTTGAAGTTTTACCAATACTTAATGATGAAAAAGGAGGTAAAGATGTCTAAAAAGATGTTAGGAGACTTAATGAGAGAGGCACAAAAAATTCAAAGCCAGATGCAAAAGGTTCAGGAAGAAGCTAAAGCTAAAACAGTAGAAGCATCTGCTGGCGGAGGCATGGTAACGGTAGTTGCCAATGGGGCTGGAGAAATAGTCTCTATCAAGATCGAAAAAGAAGTGGTTAATGCAGACGATGTGGAAATGTTACAAGATCTAATAATAGCTGCATGCAATGAGGCTTTGAGAAGAGCCAGCCAAATGGTTAATGAAGAAATGTCAAAACTTACGATGGGGTTGCAAATTCCAGGCGTAGGGGGGCTAGGTAACCTTTTCAAGTAGATGATCTCCAACGACCTATAAATATGAGTCAAGACTAAATAGATACCTACTGATTAACAATTTAACAATCTTTATTTTCCGAAGTATATCAGATATTCAATATTGCCTTTGCCGCCAGTAATAGGAGATTGCATAAGACCTTTTATTTTAAGTCCTAAAGAATCAATAAAATTTTTCACCTCTTCGACAGCCTTTAGTCTCTTTTCTTCTTTTTTTATGATGCCGCCTTTGTCAACTTCTCCCTTGCCAACTTCAAATTGAGGTTTTATCAAAGCAATTATTTCTCCATCATCTTTTAAAAATTCTAAAACCTTTGGAATAACTTTACGAAGAGATATAAAGGAGACATCAATAGTAGCTATATCGATAAGCTCCGGTATCTTTTCTTTTGGAAGATACCTAATATTAGTTCTTTCCAGAATATGAACCCTTTCATCACTCCTCAATTTCCATGCTAATTGTCCATAGCCAACATCTATACAATAAACTCTCGTTACACCGTGCTGGAGTAAACAATCGGTAAATCCACCTGTTGAAGCGCCGACATCCATAGCAATTTTACCTTTAACATCTATATTGAAATACTTAAAAGCAGCTTCAAGCTTTAAACCACCCCTACTTACATAAGGAATATCAAGATCTTTGATCTTAATCAAAGCATCATCTCGAATTAGTGTTCCTGCTTTTATAATAACCTTTCCATCAACAAAGACCTTGCCTTCCATAATTAAAGCCTTTGCCCTTTCGCGACTACTTACCAAGTTTCTTTCTATGAGTAATCTATCTAATCTTATCTTTGGCATCTTACTCTTTTAATACTCTTCTTTTAATACAATGATAACTCAATTAAGAACATTTTAATTAACATTATTTCTTTCTGTGAAATAGAGTCTCTTTGAAATCTACATTAGTTTTCTATTTGTTCAGACTCTTAAATCTTCTGTTTATAACCACAGGATAAAAAATTCACTCCTTCACTTTTTGAAACTTTCTCATTGAGCGTAAGAACAACAACTTTTTGTTGAAATAATGCTTTTATATTCTGCTCCCTATCCCCAATAGTTTAAATTTGTTTGAATATTTTTTTATAATTTAAAATAATAATTTATGATTTTACACAGAGAGATAAGAATCCTTTATGTTAAACTTGCCAGTCCTATCAATACCTCTTCATTAGAGATTATCAAAACACTTTGGGACTTACCGAAGGGTATCTCTGTATGTCTCATCGATACTTTTGGAAATGAGATCTTTATACATACTGACTCTGATTTCACCCCACAGAATTTAGGTGCTTCCGTAAAATATATGAGATTAATATTACGATTATTAAATAAAAAAATTGGTTACATAATCGTAAGAAAAGTTTTAGCATCAAAAAGCTCTCTCTGGACAGAATTAGAATGTTACAGAATTACAAAAAGAAGGGTTCATCTCTCAGCTCTTCCTGATTCCCCGGAATTAATTAGAGATGCTCTCATGCTTTCTGGTAGAAATAAGAGAATACAATCTGCTGACTTTTTTGCAAATATTTTAAGGAAATTAGATAATCAGAATAAGAATTGCTTATGAGCAAAGATTTTAAAATAAAACAAAATTTTCTATCCAAGAAAAAAATACCTCCTAAGGAAAGACTTATTTTCGCTTTAGATGTTCCAACTACGGTAGAAGCCCGCGATTTAGTTGAAAAACTTGGTGATTCTGTTGATTTTTATAAAGTTGGTTTAGAGCTCTTTATGTCTGGGGATTATTTTAACCTGATAGATTGGTTAGTGAAGGAGAAGAATAAAAAAGTATTTGCGGATCTAAAATTTTTTGATGTTCCAGAGACTGTTCGTTCTGCAATAAGGCAGTTACATAATAGGGGGATAAGTTTTACAACGGTCCATGGAAATGATTCAATCTTACAATCTGCTGTTAAAGAAAAGGGAGACTTGATGATTCTTTCGGTGACTGTTCTCACCTCCTTAGACCAGAAGGATATTGAAGATTTAGGGTTTAAGGTAAACATTAAAAAACTTGTTCTTTCAAGAGCTAAAAGGTCATTGGAGATAGGCTGTGATGGTGTAATATCTTCTGGATTAGAAGCATCTGAACTAAGAAAGTATCTCGGTGAAAAGTTTTTGATCGTTTCCCCAGGTATTAGGCCTGTACTAAACAAATCTGTAGATGATCAAAAGAGAACAGTCGATGTAGAGGAAGCTTTTTTAAGTGGAGCTGACTATATCGTAGTAGGTAGACCAATTAGAACTTCTCCAAACCCACGTTTAGCTGCAAAAAATATTCAGCAGAGAATTAAAAAGCTTTTCGATTCTATAGAATCCACCTAATAGGACCGAAGGTTTTATAAAAATTTAGAGGAAGCTTTACAGCTCCAATGCTTCTAAGGTAAGAGACTTTGCGGCTTGAAAGAATGCTTCTTTACTTCTTAATGTCCTTGCCTCAATATAAAATCTTATCTTTGGTTCTGTCCCCGATGGCCTTATCATCAACCAAGATTCATCTTCGAAAATCAATTTTATTCCATCTATATCTATAATTTCCTTGATAGTCATATGCTCATCACCTATCTTAATCTTCTCTCCAACCTTATACTTTTCATTAATGCGTCTAAGCTTTTTAAACAAAGGTTCACACATAAGAGTTCGATCAACCGTAATACCAGCACGATCAGGATAATAGTGACCATATTCATTCATCAAATTTTGAAGATAGTCACCCAGATTTTTTCTTTTAACAGCCATAATCTCAAGTGCAAGCAAAAGTCCAAATATAGCATCTTTCTCGAGAGTGTGATTATATCCAGAGATGCCATCTGATTCTTCAAAAGCGACTATCGCTCTCTGTTTAGAAGCCTTACTCAAATAGGGGCGGAAGTTTTTAAAACCAACTCGTGTCTCTAAAATGGGGATGTTAAACTTATTCGCTATTGAGTTTACGAAGTTACTGGTCCCTACAGATTTTGCGATTATTCCGTCTATCTTTTTATAAGTGTGTAAAAAATGGAAAGCCATAGCACCAAAATAATTCATAGATATCTGAATATTACCGTCCGCAAACCTGATGCGATCCCCGTCAGGGTCCAATATAAAGCCTGCTTTGAATTTGGCATCTTTAGAGCGCAAAACCTCCATTACACCAGCCATATTTTCTTCAGAAGGCTCAGGAGACACACCACCAAAGAGATAATCATTTTCTGATCTCAAATATACTATCTTTTCGCTCTCTCCTAAGATTCTCTGGATACGACCTCTTGTAGCTCCATGAACATTGTCTACACATATAAGACAGTCTTCTTTCCTTATGAAATCTTTTATGGTATCAAGATCTATGGTCTTTCTCTCACTAATATATTTAATATAGAGTTCAATCGTATCTATTACTTCGTAGTCTTTTGGTTTAACTGGAACTATATAGGGATGTTTCTTCATCATTTCATTTGCGATATCTTCAATTCTTGAGGTTATCTCCAGTCCAGCAGGACCTCCATCGGAGGGATTAAATTTTATACCAGCATAATTAGCTGGATTATGAGAGGGTGTGAAATTTATTGAACATGAGGCATTTAAAATTTCTATTGCAGTAGATAATTCTGGTGTTGTACACTCTCCTGCATAAAATGTTCTGATTCCTTCTTGTTGTAATAAACCAATAGCCTCCATTGCAAAATCACGGCCAAGGAATCTATTATCATGCCCTATTATAATTCCTCTTTTTTTAATCTCTTCAAAATCCCTTACGCCTATCTCTTCCATCACTTTTGGTTCAGCACTCTTTAGCAATTTAATTATTGATGCTATAACTATACGAACATTGTTAAAAGTAAAATCAGTTCCTATCTCCCCACGCCATCCAGAGGTCCCAAAAGTAATCTTTGCTGGAGTTCTGTTTTCTCTTGCAAATTTTTCTATAATAGGCAAAAGTTCTTTACCTTTTGTAATATCAGACATGATCACCTTCCAGCATTCCCTAGCATTTTGAAATTCATATTCCATTGTTACAGTACCTCCGTTTTTATATTATTTTATTTTACCACAGCAATATTTATATCTTTGATATCTTTACCAAAAAATGAGACTATCCCACCAAATTAAGTAAAGATAAAGTAAAACAGTTAGTCTGTTTCTTTAAGAAATGCAAATGAAAGAACTTTTGATAGGGTATATCTTTTTATGAAAGGTATCCTGAAGTGATAAAGACATAAAGATACACAAAATTAAGATTATAAACAGCGGATTTGTACTATTAAGTATAAATAGTTGAAATAGCAAACTATGTAATAATAAAGAGGATTATACAAGGAAAAATTAAAGAACATTGCACCAAATGAGATTGTATATAGGCATAGACAAATTTTAAATTAAATTTTTAAAGGAGACACAATTTTCTTGACAACTACTCCCTGATTTCGTTCTTGTTACGCTAAAAATGAGGGAGAATATACTCTCTTTTTTGTTGATGCAACTTTTACCTAAAGGGTCTAAAACTACTAACAATAAAACATCTTGACAAGTAAAGCTTTACATGCTATAAATTTAATACTATGTTTGCTAAAAAGATATCTAATATAGGACTTGACATAGGATCCAGCCTTATCAAAGGAGTACAGCTTCAGCGTAAAGGTAATGCTTATGAATTAATTAAATTTGAAATGCTACCTATAAAAAATGGTCTAATTGAAAATGGAGTCATAGTCGATAAAAATGGACTGATTGATTTCCTCCGTGAATTCTTAAGAAAAGCAAATTTTTTCAAAAACCAGAGTGTAATTGGTTTATCAGGACAACATTCTTTGTTTATTAAAAGAATTACTGTGCCCTTGATGACTGAGGATGAATTACGTCTTTCTATAAAGTATGAGGCTCAACAACACATCCCATTAGACATAGATGAAGTAGTTATTGATTTTCATATCATAGGTAAAGTTCCTTACTCCGAAAGCAAAATGGAGATACTTTTAGTAGCTGTAAAGAAAGAGTATCTAAATGATTATATAGAGGTTATCCAAAACGTAGGTTTAAAATTAGTAATTGTTGATGCCAACCAGTCTGCTCTCTCTAATATGTTTGAGTTTAATTACGGTATTCCTGAAGATCGGAATGTTGCTCTTGTTGACGTTGGAGCTAATATCACTGCTTTAAGTGTAATACAAAATGGTGTACCAATATTCTGGCGAGAGGTTGCTTTAGGCTCTAATTATCATACAGAAGCTCTTATGAAAGCTTTTAACCTTAATAGGGGAGACGCTGAAAGATTAAAAAAAGGTTTACCCATTGAAGGAATCAATCAAGAAGATGCAAAAGCTGTAATGGTTAGAGCATCCGATGAAATATATGCAGAGATATACCGTTCCTTAGAGGCTTTTAGAAGTAATTTCTATAATGAAGAAGTAAATAAAATCTATTTAAGTGGTGGCTCTGCTTTAATTAAAGACTTTGCTCCAATGATGTCTCAGAGAATAGACATAATGGTAGAAGTAGTTGATCCCTTTAAGAGGATTTCAATTCCTGAAAAGTTAAACCCTCAGTATATAAAAGAAATAGCTCCTATAGCAGGAGTAGCTGTAGGTCTCGCTCTTAGAGAAGACGAGGTCCATTGATGATAAAAATAAATCTTCTACCACAAAAAGAAGTTAAGAGAAAAAAACCTTCGCTCAAATCCCCTGCCTCCAAATTGCTTTCTACAATTATAGTGCTAACGGGTATAACTTTACTGGTTATGTTCGCTATTACTTATTATATGAGATTAACCAAAGATGAGCTAAATAGGCAATATCAAAGTAACCAGTTAATCGTATCCCAACTACAAAAAAATATAGAAGAAGCAAAAAGATATGAAAAAATGAATGAAACCATTAAACAAAAAGCAACTCTAATAGAGGCTCTAAGGAAGAATCAGGCAATCCCTGTGAGAATACTTGATGAAATAAGTACTCTATTGCCTAACGGCGTATGGTTATATTCTCTTCTTTATAAAAGTGAGAGTGTCACCCTTGAAGGGTATGCCTTTACGAATTTAGATATTGTCTCCTATGTGGATAATTTGAAAAAGTCTTCATTAATCGTCGAGCCCACTATAGATGAATCTAAATATGAAGAGTTAGAGAAAGTTCCTGTTTATAAATTTAAAATTACTTTCAAAATAAAATAGGTATCAATGGAAATTAAATTAGGATTTGATGTTGAAAACCTCTCACCATTTAAAAAGAGATTATTGATTACTTTGCCTTCAATTGCTATCGTAATTTTTTTCCTCTCATTATCCATACTGCCTGCCTTTGAAGAGATCAATAAACTAAAAGCAGAAGTTAAAAACCAGAATACTCAGATTTCTCTATTAAAGAAACATTCAGAAAGACTTCCCATGTTGGTGTCCGAAAATGAGAGATTACAAAAACATCTTCATTGGTTACAAATGCAACTCCCCGAAGAGAGGGAAGTTTCAGAGTTACTTAAACAGGTCTCTTTATTAGGTGCAAAATCTGGTCTTTATGTGATGACTTGGAAACCAAAGGCTAAAAATGTTCATCCGAGCAAGGAAGTGTATGAGATCCCTGTTGAAGTCGAGATGCGCGGGAGTTATCACGATTTCGGTAAATTTTGCAGTTCCCTTACGAAGCTTAGCAGGATAGTAAACATAAATGATATAAATATAAAAACTATAGATCCTAAAACCCAAAAAGGTCCTCCTGGTCTCCAGGTTAATTTTCTAACTACCACTTATTCCATTATTCCGGAAGCTGAAAAAAAGCAGATCGGGGAACAGGAAAGAGCAAAAGAGAAAAAATGAAAAAGATCTCCTTAACTTTAGTCTTAATGTTAATTTTTTCATTTACAGGATGCATTGGTCAGGAACCACGAGTAGTTGACGTGCCAAAACCTATCAAACCTTCCGATGAGCAGAAGGCACAGTATGCTCCGACTCAAACAGAAACTAAAGAAGTTTCATCACAAAGTATTGGATATGATTATAACCCCTTAGGTAAAAGAGACCCATTTAAATCACTAATAGTAATAAAAGAAGGAAAAGAAAAGAAAAGTGGTGTCTCATCTTTTGAACAAGAGATATCGAGTTTTCGTCTGGTGGGGGTAGTATGGGATGGGAAAGAATATTTTGCCTCTATTACACCACCAGATGGAAAATCCTATACCGTTAAAAAGGGCATGAGATTAGGATTAGAAGGCGGAATAGTTCATGAAATAACAAAAGACTCTGTGATAGTTAGACAATATGAGAAGCATAAAAAAGGACTCAAGCCAAAAGATATAGTTTTAAGACTCCGTATGGAGGAATAGGGATGAGAAATATGTATAGAAAAAATAATAATGTTAGTATCTGTAGAGGTAAGCATTTTTTAAAATTTTTAGTATTTTTTCACCTATTATTATTCTTTTTCAATATTACCCTTTTAGATGTAAATAATATTATGGCTAAGGAGGTAAAAGGAGCAGAGATAAAAGACATAGAAATATCGGACTATACTATAAAAATTAGGGTTGATGGGCCTATAAGTTACAGTTTATATAAGGCCTTAGACCCCTTCACCGCAATATTAGAGATTGAAGGGGTAGAGCTTGGCAAATACACTCATAGGATTTTCTCAAAAAAACTTGGCATTAGTGAGCTTAACCCTTCACAATTAACCTCTCCAGCTCTTATAGCACGCTTTGAGATACTTCTTAGTGAACCAGCTGATCTTGTTCCTCAAATAAAGGGGGGAACACTTATTTTGAACATAAAATCAGAGCAAGCGATACAACAACCCATATTTACTCCTCCAAAAGGTGCATCGAAGATAATTTCTATAAGATTTGAAAAGACTGCCGATTCCTTAGAAGTATCATTAAAGGGTGATGGTATCATGCCTGATCCTCAAACAGATGAAACAGAAAGCTCTATTACAGTATTTTTGCCAAAAATAAAAATGGCTACTTCTATACCAAAACAGATCCCCCCTCCCATCAGAGAGATACAATACTATGAAGAAGAGCAAGGTTTAAAAATCAAGTTTGATTTTGATCGGAAGATTGATTCCTTAGCTTTTGCCTTTGATGAAGAGCTTATTATCGATATCCCCTATAAAAACAAAATTGAAAAGATAGAGCCTCCACTTACACTAAAAGAAGAAGTTAAAAAGGAACCAGCTATCATGATATCAGCTAAAGAGGTTCAACCATCTATCTTACCAGTACAACAGGCCGTTCAAGAAAAATCAAACTTGATGACCCTTGATTTTCAGGATGCCGATATTGTAGCAATCCTAAGAATTCTTGCTGAAGTCAGCGGAAAAAATATAATTATTCATCCTGATGTAAAAGGAAAAATATCTATGAAATTGGTGAATATACCCTGGGAACAAGCTTTAGATGTTGTGTTAAAAACGAACAATCTCTTAAAAGTGGAGGAAGGGAATGTGATAATGGTTCAGCCTTATACTGCCTTCAGTAAAGCTGGTGAAGAGTTTGCTAAAGCTAAAGATACACAAAAGCTTCTTGAACCATTACAGATTAAGACATATCAAATTAATTATGCGGATATATTCTCAGTTGAAGAGGCAATAAAAGAAGCCAAAATCTTAACAGCAAGAGGCACCTTAAGCATCATGCCCTCACCAGCTAAAGATTTAAAAGCAGAGGACCCAGTAGATAAGTTTACCTCAGGAGAAGCAATCGGCACAGCAGGAGGAAGAGAGAAAGTTCTCTATAGAAAAAGAGGAGGTATACTTATAGTTAAGGACGTCCCCTCGGTATTTCCATCTCTTGATAAACTTGTAGCTGAACTTGATAGACCTAATGTTCAATTCCAGATCCAGGCTCGTATCGTAGAGCTAAATACTGAGTATGAAAGAGATTTAGGAATTCAGTGGGGTCTTACTTATAATTCGCCAAATACATTATGGTCTATTGGTGGACCCAATCCGCTGACGAATAATAGATTCATCGTTGATTTACCAGCAAATCCTGATGCCAGGATTCCTATAAATGTTGGGGCAGGTTTTACTTTTGGATTGATGAATTCAGCAGGTACTTTAAGCCTTGATTTGAAACTATCTGCAATAGAACAAGCAAACAAAGGCAGAGTCATTTCCACCCCAAGACTTTTAACTGTAGAAAAACAAAAGGCAAGAATTATGCAAGGGTTTAGTATACCCTACATATCTAATATAACTAAAGAAGGTACTGCATCAGTTGACTTCAAAGATGTAGCGATCATAATAGAGGTTACACCTCACATCACTGAAGACAATAAGATAATATTAGATGTAATAACAATTAAAGAAGATTTGGTGAGTTTCATTAAAGTGGCTGGTGCAGATGCTCCTTTTACGAAGAAAGTAGAAGGGAATACGAGAGTAATAATGAACGATGGTGAGACCTTTGTAATTGGTGGTATCTATCAGAAATCAGATAGAGATAGATCAGAGGGAGTTCCCGGTTTAATGAATTTGCCTGTTTTAGGGTGGTTGTTTAAAAACAAACAAGTTATAGAGGATATCAGGGAGATGATAATATTTATTACTCCAAGAATTCTTGATAAAACTATTGCTAAAAGGTGAATTTTTACTTTTACTCAAATATTACCTTAAACTAAAAGAGAGCAAAAATCATCAGGAAATACCTTGATAGGTGAGGAGGATAGTAATATTAAGTTTCCCGGATCTATTACTTTGGTAACCATAACTTTAAATTGAGCTTTGATGAGCTCAACTATCGTAGGTTAAAACCTACATCCGTCATTCTAATTAAATTAGTTAATTATTTATTTTTTGATTAACAAAGGAGGATTAATAAGGGTAACGGGAGTGAATAAAGCCGTATCATTTTTTAGCTTTATTGCTCATTCTTGGGCTACTTGCAAGCTGTGGTGGAGGCCCTGGTGCGCCCCAGCTCGTGTGATACCGAAAAAACAGGGGTTATACTAGACATCACAATTTCCCCATACTGTCAAAAGTAGATAACCTAACAAGCTCAGTAGATATAGCTCGGAGCATGTGTACATCTGGCGCACTGAATACTTTGCAGACCATCCATCTATTATAGATATTAATGCCCGACTGATAAATCCCAATCCTCCTATTCAACCTGGCACCCTCCATATAAGAAAAATATGCTATTAAATTTATTCTCTAAAATGACTCTATCGGAGCTCCACTTATAGAGTCAGACACTCAATATCAGACGATTGTAGTATAACCATCTTCATCGGGGACCGTTTTTACAAACACAAAAACGACAGGCCTTTTAGTTGATCTAATCAGAAAGGAAAAGTATTTAAAAGACATATTAAGTGGCCAATATAACAGCAATCTTCCACACAACTTCACTGCTGTTTATACATTCGAAGGTAAAAATCAATATGGTAAAAGTTTCTGTACTATGGCAACAACAAGCTTTAAGATAGGCTCTTTTGACTATTGCTCTATTACTACTAAGCCACAGTAAATTGGAGGAAATAATTAAAAAGATTTTTATCCTTATAGCACTAATAGCTCTAACTTTTAATATCTACGGCTGTTGAGGCGGTGGAGCCGGTTCTGCTGATATGCCTGGTGTTGAAAATCCAGGTATTCCTTCAGTGGTGCAACTTCAACCCTCGTCTTATATAGCTCAGACATATGGTTGTATACTGCTGAATGCTAAAGTTCTTGATGGTAACGGTGCTCCTGTGAAAGCAGTGCCTGTTACTTTCACAAATTTCTCGCATCCCGTAGGTGAACTACGCCTTACCTGCGGTCCTGACGGGAACATTGTAAACTCTCCAATAAATACTCATAATTCTGGAATAGCAAGAGCATATTTACTATCCTCTGATCCTGGTTTTGTTACAATCCTTGCCCAAGTTTACACTGGAGCTGGACAAGTCTGGGATAGAAGAACAGTTAACTTTACTACAAAAAATATTCTTGCAGTCACAATAGATTTAGATGTTGATAGCGTACCTCCATCACTTCCAATGAGCCAGTCATCTGATTACACCCTCTTTGAAAAACCTGATGATGATACTGTAAAGATTATTGTAACAGTTAAAGACGCTTGAGGTCTGCCAGTAGGTGGAAATATGTCCGTACTCTGGAGTAGAAGCCATCAAGAAGCTAAAGGGGTTAGAACAGATCCTTATACAAATCCTTATGGTCGGGCTGAGGCGATTGTTAAAGTGGGACTAGACACTATTAGAAATACTGAAGCAGTTGTAAACATAAGGGCTTCTGCTTATAATGGCGCTGTAAATATGGTTACCTTGTTTTTAAGACCAGTAGTTCCTGATCCTGCTACTTCCTATCTTAAATAACCGCTGTTGTTATGCTCAACACAGGCTCAAAGGCACCTGATGGAACTACCGTTAATTTTAAAGTCATATGTGTTCCAAACAACTACCCAGGAACCGTCACTCCCTTTGCTCAGACAACCAACGGAGTTGCTCAGGCAATCTTTACAGCACCTCCAGTGCCAGCTACATGCACAATTACGGGCAAAATTGCTGGGGTGACAATTGGAACAGTTGACATTTTAGTTACAACTTCACTCAAGTCTGAAGTAAGTGGTTTATCTGAGCCAAATTTTCCTGATAGAGTGTTTAAGATGACTAAGTGAACGTAACTTAATACCATGTTTTTCTTACAATAACGTTGTGATTCTGAGCCTTGGAGGTTTAGGCGGTAATACTTTTATTGTTGACCCAGCGCCTCTTACAATCTAAAACTAATGTAACCATTTCCGCTATTGATTAACTGGTTAAACTAAGACTGCTACAGTTGAAGTAACACCCTGTTTCACCAACATTCCAATTAAATCCATCAGAGAGATATATATATGACTGTAGATGCTTGAGCAACATTCTATATACTTGGTAGCACAGGCGGTCTACTTACCATTACTTCAGGCTCTTCTACTGTCACCCTTATCGGTTGTTATTCTTCAGGTGTTACAATTCTTAAATGTCCTGTAGATACAACAAAGTCTGAAGTAAATACGGTATCACAAACAACTTTAACTTAAATAAACCTGATAATCTAAGTATTAAGAGAGGGGCAACTCCCCTTCTCTTATCAAACTTTATCTCCTTGGACTAATTTCTACCAATCTTCCTAATAATCCTGTGGATAAATGAATATCTAAATTTGCTAAAAGAGCTTTATTACAGCCTTTTGACTTTATCTACTTTAAAAAGCATTTTTTCAAGAAGTTTTAAGATTCCATTGATAAAGTCAGGTACAAAGTAATACTCTAAAGATAACAATTATGAAAGAAACAATTCTTCTAAAAGAAAGCTCTTTTAGTCCTGATGGCAAAGGTGGTGTTCTCTATGAAATTGATGGAATAAAGAAATCAGTTGAGCTTGTAAAAAGCTCTACAGTAGATTCAAGAATCACATATAAATTCCTCAATCCTTTACAGAGCCTCTTTTATAATCTTTATAGAGGAGGAAATGTCATAGTATCAGCGCCCTCTTCAGCAGGCAAAAGCCTTATAGGATATCTCTTTTCCCTGAAAAATGATAGAGGAGGAATAAAACTTTATTTAGCTCCTACAAAATCCTTAGTTTATGAGAAGGCAAAGGAATTTAAAAGATTTTACAGCACTATTAGCGTAAGAACAGGAGACAACATTATTGAACTTATGAAGCCCGTAAGAGGGGATCTTGTTGTAAGCACCTATGAGAATATGGTTTACACATTCCGTAACAGAGGGGAATGGCTAAATAAAATAGACTGCATTATTTTTGATGAGATACACCATATTGTAAAAAAATGGATTGTTGAGGAAGCCATAGTCTATGCCATTGAAAGAGGCATCCCTATAATTGGACTTTCTGCAACACTTCCTGGCCTAAGAGACATTGCGGAGTGGATGAACTGTGAGCTTGTTATAGTAAGTGAATGGAGACCTGTTCCTCTTGAGAGGAATTTATATTTCCTTAAAGATTTTAAACCTCTACTTAAAACTTCAGCAAGCATAGAATCAAAGTTAGCCGCAAAAATACTCAGTGCAATAATGAAGCTCAAAGGAGACGATGAAAAGATTATCGTTTTTGTCCCTAAGAAAACTCTTGGCTGGAAAGTACTTGAATATGCTCACCAATATGGTCTATCAGTTATGAATTTAACAGCCCCCTTTGAAGTAAAACATACTGGCACGGATATAGCTTTTCACAATGCTGATATTCCACAGGAAGAAAGACATTTAATAGAAAAAGAATTTAGACAGGGCGAACTTAACATCCTTGTTGCCACTCAAACACTTGCATATGGAGTTAATCTTCCTGCGGATAGATCAATCATAGCGGTTAAAGGTTGGTTTGATATGCAGGGCTTTACCTATAGATATATACCTGATGTTCTTGATATTCTTCAGGAAGAAGGAAGAGCAGGAAGGCTTGGGATGAAGGAAATAGGATACTCAGACTGGCTACTTTACGGAATAAGAGAAGACTCTCTTAAAGAATCAATAAATAAAAGTCTTACAGGACCACTAACTACTGAGTTAATGTATGAAAGAGGTTCTCTTATTTATGCTCTGAGTCTCTGGATTTTGGTGGGGTATTTTTATCTTGGTAGAAGATACAGAGATTTCTTGAAAAAGACCTTTTCCTTTAAAAATGTTTCAAATTCTCTTTTACAAGAAATTGAAGAGTTTCTCATAGAAAATGAGTTCATCATAGGAGACTCCCTCACTGTGAAGGGAGAATTCTGTGTAAGAAGCGGGGTTCCACCTCTAAGTTTTGAGGAGTTTCTAATGAGGGCGAATAAAATGGTAGATTTTTCAGACTTGCCAACTGTTGTAAGACCACTTCTTCACATGCGAAGATTTGATAGTCTTTTCACTTTTATTGAAAAAAATGACAGATTCCACGATGATCTCCTAATGGTTTATAACAAGCTTGCCCGATTTGGACCTACATCTATAAGTGATAATACCACTCAGTTTGTCTTCTTTACTGAAGGCATGACCTTTTATTACCCAAATATTGTAAGTCCACCTGGAGAGTTTTCAGCAATAAGGACAGATGCATTGCATTTGATGCGAGCACTATTAGACCTTAGAAAAATTAAGAGGGTAATACTCTCAAATCAAGAACTACTCTCCCTTGCACACACAATAAAGTATGGGATACCAATTGGATACTCACAGCTTGGAGCCATTTCTAAAATAGGGCATATAAGAGGAAATCTACTAAGAATCACCGCTCAGAGACTTAATTTTAGACTACCAGCAATTGGGATGTCTGCTGAAGAAATTTTTGAATCATTCCTTATACCAAAAAACCTAAACTTAATGAGGGAGATACTTATTTGTGAGAGAAAAATACAAAAAGAGAGGGTAAATTCAGAAATCTCAACAATCACGCAGATTTTAAAAGAAAACATAAGCTCTCCACTTATAGATAGAGATATATTAAATACTTTCGGAGTACTGCTTTATGCCCACAAAGCCCTTTCAATGAAAAAGGAAGAGTTAATTGAGAGGGTGTGCTTTATAATGCCTTAACATCTTCAATCTTATTCTGTAGAGTTCAAATAAGAGTAATAGGGACTGCCGATAGATTTATTATGGTTCATCAATCATCAAAATTTTGCTAAAACCGATTGTTCTCCGTTATTTAAATCAAGCCACAATTTTATTATCAAATAATATCATAAAAAATTAACTTGATAGTTACACCAGTGCCTTTTGATTTAAAATAAAACTGACTCAAAAAAAGACTGTTTATTATTGAAAATCCTTAATTGAGATTATTATTTCAAGAGTTGCGCACAATAAACTTTAAAAGTTCATAATGCTTTACATAGTTTTAATCTTAATTCTTTGAGATGGTTAACCTTTGTAGAAACAATTTTAAAACTAAGTGGGTAACCCTATGTATCTCCGTAAATTTGACCCTTGGGAGAACAAATTTTGCACCTGTCTAACTAAATATTCTCTTAATCCCTACACAGGATGCTCTCACGGTTGTATTTACTGTTATTCCTCATCCTATATAAGAGACTTCTTTAGATGTAGAGAAAAACCTAATCTTATCGAAACTTTAAAAAGGGAGATTAAAAAAATTCCAAATCAGACTCTAATATCTCTAAGTAATACTTCAGACCCCTATCCACCATTGGAGTTAAAAAGAGAGTTAACAAAGAAATGCCTAAGAATATTTATAGAACATAGCATGAAAGTTCTTATCATTACAAAAAGCGATATAGTCTGCCGAGATATTGATTTATTAAAAGAGATGCAGAGTGCTGTTACCATGACGATTACAACCCTTAAATATCATAAAAAACTTGAGCCTAATGCCCCAAGTCCTTTAAAAAGACTAAAAGCGCTGGAAAAATTAAGCAAAGAGAGGATAGCTACGGGGCTCAGACTCGATCCCATTATCCCCTTAATAAATGAAGACGAAATAGAGGAAATTATCTATTTAGCGAAATCTGCTGGGATAAAACATGTAACTGTAAGCACCTTTAAACCAAGATGGGATAGTTGGGAAAGGGTGAATAAAATTTTCCCTGAATTGAAAGAAAAATTGAAAGACCTCTACTTAACAAAGGGGCAAAGGATAGGGAATGCATATTATTTGGATACCCTTACAAGAGAAAATTTAATTACAAGAGTTAAGGCAGTTTGCGACTCCCTATCCCTGACTCTCTCTATCTGTAGAGAAAATTTACCTAACTTTAAGAATGCAAAAAGCTGTGATGGTAGTCATTTAATAAGAGATAAGGCTTAATAGCTTTTTCCTTTTAATTTTTTAGAGAGCCTCTTTTGAAGTTAGACTGACAACCTCTTTTATATGCTTATCAATGATTTCAGGTAAAAAGGGTATGTCAAGGTTTAAAAATCCGCTTGTGATAAGGCTTGTTGCTTCATCCTTTGTCATACCTCTTGACATCAGATACTCAACCTGTTCCTCTGATATCGGTCCTATGGATGCTTCGTGGGAAAGGTCTGCTTTGCGTGCTCCATAGGAGATAAGCTCCGGAATTGCATAAATAGAAGCATCTTTTGAAAATATGATACCTCTGCAGTCAAGCCTTCCCATACAATAATCCTGAGTTTTTGCCACAAGGTCCCCTCTTGAGTAAATTACACTTTTCTGATCTGCTATTGCTCTTGCTAAAGATTCGCCCCTTGTATCTCTGCCTTCAAAGATAATCTTCGAGCCGAGGTCTATAGAGGAGTCTTTCAATCCGTAAATAACTGTATTAAACCTTGCCGATGCCCTGTCTCCTTTAAGGTAAACAGTCGGGAAGGATTGTATTGATTTTACAGGCTTTAGGAGTGCATAGTTATTAACATATACACCGTCTTCTTCGACCATAACTGAGGTTCTTGGTCTGACATAAAAGTTTTCTGCCCAATTATGTATCATAGTAAAAATTAGTTTTCCACCTTTCTTTATATAAAATTCAGAAATTCCAAGGTGAATACCCACCGCATCTGTCTTAGAAAGAGTACATCCTGTAATTATGTGGAGCTCAGCTCCTTCCTCCACGATTACAATATTATGAACATTCTGACTTATATAACCCTCAGCAATCATTAGACAGGTTTGGAGGGGATAGTCGAGTTTTTGGCCTGGCAGAATTCTGATGAAGTAACCATGCGTAGGATTAAGAGCGACCTGAGCGGTATACTTATCCGTGTCGGGCTGGACTAATTTCCAAAAGTAATCCTCAAGCCAGTCATAGGTCTGAACTGCTTCACTGGTGCTCATTAATTCTACTCTACCTTCGTAGAGACTGCTTAACCTTTTATAAATAACAGAGTGATCCATCTGCACATAGGAACCTGAACGCTCTTTTTCTGCTACATCTACTCCAGCCATTAAAGCTGCCTCCTTAGCAAGTTCTGGAAGAAGTTCGAGACTCTCAACTTTCCCTCTCTCTATGAATTTTTGGAACTGATTAAGGTCTATATCCTCTCCATAAGTAGCAGTTTTATTTATTGCTTTTTTTGCTCTGTCTTGAATTTGCCTGATGTATTCTCTGTTTACTGGCATGTAAAGCACCTCCTGTATCCATTTTTCTTAATTTCAGAGAGTATATCCCTTGGATTGCCTCTACACTGAAGTCTACCATTTAAAAGGATATAGCCTTTGTCCGCGTTTATGTAATCAAGTATATAACCTGTGTGAGTGATTATGATAGCGCCCCTTTTATGATCTTTTATTCTCTGTCCCCTTCCTAAGAGTTGATTGGTCATCTCTCCAATAAGAACTATGTTCTCAAGATCAACTCCTGACTCTGGTTCATCAATAAAGATGAGTTCAGGCTTTTGCACTAACAATTGAAGCAATTCTGCCCTTTTGACCTCACCTCCTGAAAAACCACTGTTCACATCCCTATCTAAGTGATTTATTAGATTCAGTTTTTCTGCATATTGAAGAATTTCCTCTATCTTTTTACCATTACCAATAATATTAAGAAGTTTCCTTAAACTTACTCCTCTTACTATAGGGGGTCTTTGAAAGGAGAGGCCCATCCCCAGTCGTGCCCTTTCTGATATATCCATATGAGTTACATCAACACCTTTAAAGATTATTTGCCCTTTTTCTATTTTATATTTTGGGAAACCCATCAAGGTCATAATAAAAGTAGTTTTACCTGCTCCATTTGGCCCAAATAAGACAGCGATTTCTCCATAATCCATAGAAAAGTTAATATCCTCAAGAACATTTCTCCCATCTATAGATACATAAAGGTTTTTCACTTGTAACATATTTCCCATTTTAACCCCCGTTAGTTTTTTGTAATTTCTATTCTTTTCTATTTTACTTTTAACGAGAGGAAAAGCCAATTTATCTTTGATAAATAGGGGTAGATAGTGAAGAAAAGTTGCTTGTAAGCTTTTTACTACCCTTTTTGATTTTATCTATAGAGAAAATCTACTAATTTCTAACGATCAGACATTCTGATTAAAGGATATTTTCTATTTTAACATAATTATTTTATGTAATATAATTTAGATAAGGACTTAT
>CAYPJO010000017.1:0-30018 GCA_964411065.1 uncultured Thermodesulfovibrio sp. | reverse complement strand
AGAGAAAACATTTCTTAAGGAAGTGCTCTATTTTTCAGATAATCAAGCTTCTCTTCTATGTATTCCTCAAGTATTTGAAGAGCATCCTCTAAATGGAGAATTCCTAAGCTCTTACAGAGATAAGGAATCCTTGCCTTACTGTATCTATTAACTAAACAGGTCTTCCTCTTCTTGCCATGCTTTTTCTTTAGCTTTTTAAAATTTACCGTAACCCTTTAACAATTTTTCTTTTAATCCTCGCAATGTATTTCAGCATAGGAGTATTGATCTACAATCTTATAGTAGCACAGAAATATTTTGTCATATAGAAGAGGTTGGAGAAAAGCACAATAGCGACATTTAGATGGAGGCTTGTGCAGGTTACGGCTTGGATAACAGAACGTAGCAATAGAGTAAGACTCAAAATAGCCACTACCTTAGAGAAGTTTAACCATTACCTAAGGATGATAAAAAAGACGGAGGTGATAGCAGCCTTACCCTGCTAACAGGAAAAAAGAGCTTGCCAACAAAGACTCTATAAGTACTGGTGCGTCTTGAAAGAGTATTTCTGATAAATTTTTGGGCACTTGAGGATAGATTAATTAAAATTTTAATAATATGTTTTTGTAGAAACACTCTTTAAGAGGGCTTTAAGATGCTTCAAAAAGGCTAAATAATAGATATGCCAAAGTCTATCTCTATTTTTCTGGACTTATGCATAAGGTTGAAAAATAATTTAATGATTTTATATAGTAAAAAACTTATGAAGATTATTTTTTGGTTCGCTTTTCATAAAATTTTAGGGAATTAAAAAAAGGTATTGAAAAATTTTTAACTAAATTTTATAATTAGTCTTCCTTCTTTTTTACTTGTTCGTAGCGGTTTAAATTAGTTGATGAGAATTATTGTATGCATAAAGCAGGTACCTGATACTGCTGAAATCAAAATAGACCCAGTAACTAATACTTTAATAAGAGAAGGGGTACCGAGTATTATTAATCCTTATGATTTACATGCTATTGAAGCAGGATTACAGATTAAAGAAGCTAAGGGTGGGAAAGTTACAGTTATCACTATGGGACCTCCCCAAGCAGAAGAAGCTTTGAGAGAGGCTATCTCAATGGGAGTAGATGAAACATATCTTATCTCTGATAAAGCCTTTGCAGGCTCTGATACCTGGGCAACTTCCTATATACTCTCTAAAACAATAAATAAATTAGGATACGACATAGTAATTTGTGGAAAACAAGCAATTGATGGAGACACTGCACAAGTAGGCCCTGAAATTGCTGAATTCCTTGATATTCCACACGTTGCTTATGTAAGAAAGATCGAAAAGATTGATAACTCCTCTATAATAGTTCAAAGGCTGATGGACGATGGTTATGATGTTGTTGAATCATCTATACCTGTACTTTTGACTGTTGTAAAGGAGTTAAACGAGCCGAGACTGCCCTCTTTAAGGGGTAAATTTTCTGCTAAAAAAGCTTCCATTCCCAGAATAACAAAAGATGACCTGGATGTCGTGGATGAAAATATTGGCCTTCAAGGTTCTCCTACAAAGGTAATGAATATTTTCACTCCACAATTTAAAAGAGAAAGAAAGATCTTACAGGGAGACTTAGAAAAGCAGATCGATGAGCTAATCCAAATCCTAAAAGATCTAAAATGTCTATAATCATTAAAATAGAAAAGTGTTCTGGCTGTGGCCAATGTGTTGATTCCTGCCCATATAGCGCAATAGAGATTAAACAAGACAAGGCTTTTATAACCGCTTTTTGTAACGAGTGTCGTCTCTGTCTGGGGATATGTCCAGAAGGAGCAATCTCTGAGGTAGCTATAAAGTCTAAGAGTTCTATCTCAAAATATGAGTATAGAGGTGTTTTAGTTTTTGCTGAGCAAAGAGAAGGTAAATTAGCCTCGGTCTCTTTAGAACTTTTGGGTATAGGTCGAAAATTGGCTGATGACTTAAGTGTAAATCTAAGTGCTGCACTTTTTGGTTCATCTGAAAAGGAAGCAAAGGAACTTATCAAGTGGGGAGCAGACACGGTATATCATGCAAATGATCCTTTTTTAGACAGTTTCAACGACGAACCTTATTCTTTGTTATTATATGAGTTAATAATAAAATATAAGCCAGAGATCGTCCTTGCCGGAGCCACTGCTATAGGGCGCTCTTTTATACCAAGAGTTGCTGGGAGGTTAAAGGCAGGTCTAACTGCTGATTGCACTTCTCTGGATGTAGATAAGGAGACTCGCAATTTACTTCAGATAAGACCGGCTTTTGGTGGTAATATAATGGCAACTATTGTTTGCCCCGATCATAGACCTCAAATGGCCACTGTTAGACCTAGAGTGATGAAGAGAAATATTTATAAACCAGATAAAGTAGGTGAGATTATCTCTATTCCAACTCAAAATTTAAAATCAAGGACCAAAGTTTTGTTAAGTATTAATGAATCTTCTGAAAACACAGTTAACCTTCAGGATGCTGAAGTTATCGTCTCCGGAGGAAGAGGACTTGGCAGTCCTGATGGTTTTAATATGTTACGTCAGCTTGCCCAGCTCTTGGGTGGTACAGTTGGGGCATCAAGGGCTGCTGTAGATGAAGGATGGATACCTTATAGACATCAGGTTGGGCAAACAGGTAAAACAGTCTCTCCAAAGATTTATATAGCATGTGGTATTTCCGGTGCAGTTCAGCATCTTGTGGGTATGCAATCTTCCGATATCATTGTAGCTATCAATAAAAATCCTGAGGCTCCTATCTTTAATATATCAACATATGGCATAGTAGGAGACCTTTATGAGGTTATCCCTCTTCTTATCAAGAAGTTAAAGGAGGCAAAACAGTGAGCATGAAAATAGCTTTCGTATTTCCAGGTCAAGGCTCACAATATGTGGGCATGGGAAAGGATCTGTACGAAAAGTTTGATAGTGTTAAAAAGTTATATAAGGAAGCATCAAAAGTATTGGGTTATGATGTTGCTGATTTAAGTTTCAATGGTCCAGCTGAAGAGTTAAACCTTACTTACAGGGCTCAACCTTGTATTTTGGTTGCAAGTATTGCTGCTTATGTAGCTCTTACTTCAAAAAAGATTAAACCAGCGATAGTTGCTGGCCATAGTCTTGGTGAATATTCTGCACTTGTTGCAGCAGGTAGTCTTTCCTTTAAAGATGCTGTTAAGTTGACCGAGATTAGAGGCAAAATTATGCAAGAGGAGGTTCCCTTAGGAAAAGGATTGATAGCAGCTATACTGGGCTTAGAAAGAAAAGTAATAGATGATATCTGTAGAGAAATCAGAAATTCTAATAATGGTTATGGTGGTTATGTTGCTGTTGCTAACTATAATTGTCCCGGACAGACAGTGATCTCTGGTGAAAAGGAGGCGGTTGAATACGCAATAAACGAAGCCAAAAAATTAGGTGCAAAAAGGACTGTTATACTTGCTCTGAGTGTCCCACCTCACTGTCGTCTAATGGATAAGGCTGCGGAAAGATTTGGTGAGATTTTAATAAAGTATAAGATAAAACAGCCAAGGACATACTTTGTTACAAATACTAACTCTCAGATACTAACCAAGCCTGATGAAATTAAAAAGTCTCTCATCTCTCAATTGAACAACCCAGTATTATGGGAAGACTGCGTTCAGACTATTTTGCAAAAAGAGATAAAAAACTTTATTGAGATTGGACCAGGTAAAGTTCTTTCAGGATTGATTAAAAGAATAGAACCATCAGCTAATATTTTTAATGTAGAGGACTCTGAGTCACTAACAAAGACTGTAGATGGTATAAAACTCGTTGAAAAACTTAATGTGACCGGTTCAGACATGATTATTCATAAATTTAAAAGGCCAACTCCTGTCTGGTATCCAAAATATGCATGGGAGGAAGATTCAGGAAGATAAACATCTTCGTGAAACATCTTTTTTATTGCTTTACATAGAGTTTGTTTAATAACGGAATAGTTTTTGCAGAGCCTTAGTAAAATGCTCATCGATTTACGTGGTTTAGAACATCCTCAACATTTGCAAGAGTTTAAAAAACATTTTGAGGGCTTGTGCACTATTAACGAGGATGTAGAAGTTTTGTTAAGTAATAAAAAAGATGATATCAAAAAGTTTGAGATATTTATAAATTATCTAAGAGCCCAGTATATAATCGAGTTTGTTGATGACTTTGTAAGATTGAAAATCATAGCTCCCTTTTCCCTATGTGGATAACTGTAAAAACCTTCATGGTCAGGAAGTAACTTGTAGATCCTTTTTAGAAAGAAATTTGTGGACAACGAAAAATTAAAGCAATTCAAAATTAAGGCTTCTACCGTTCAAAAAAGTTGTACCAATAATTTTCTATAAAAGTAATTCCACTTTAATTGTAGAAAGTGATAAATTTTAACAGACATAGGATTAATACCTTTGTCGAACCCAAATGAAAAATATTGTAAAAAAGGAGATCCCTATGAGAAAAAAGGTTTCAATAATTGGCGCAGGGAATGTCGGAGCTTCATTAGCTCAGTTAATTGTACAATCTGGATTAGCTGATGTAGTCCTTCAGGATATCGTAGAGGGTGTACCTCAGGGGAAGGCTCTGGATCTTGCACAGGCATGTCCACTTTGGGGATCATCAGTAGCAGTAGAAGGTACAAACGATTTCTCTCCTACTGCTAATTCTGATATAATCGTAATTACAGCCGGCTTTCCACGAAAACCTGGAATGTTGAGAGAACAACTCTTGGCTGCTAATGCAGAGGTCGTCAGTGGTGTAACAAAAAAAACGGCTGACCTATCTCCAAATGCCATTATTATTGTAGTAACAAACCCAATGGATGCTATGACATATCTCAGCTATAAGGTCTCAGGATTTCCTTCATCTCGCGTCGTAGGGATGGGTGGAGTCTTAGATTCAGCTCGATTTAGGACCTTTGTCGCTTGGGAATTCAATGTATCACCTAAGGATGTTGAAGCTCTTGTTTTAGGGGGCCATGGTGTTGCAATGGTTCCTATGCCAAGGTATACTACTGTAAAAGGAGTCCCTTTAACTGAATTATTGCCAAAGGATAAAATAGATGCTCTAATACATAGAACCAGAGAAGGTGGTGCTGAGATAGTTTCTTTGTTGAAGACTGGAAGCGCTTTTTATGCACCAGCTGCAGCAACCTTCGAAATGGTAAAAGCCATCTTGCTCGATGAAAAACGTATCCTCCCCTGTTCAGCCTATCTTAACGGCGAGTATGGAGTTAGAGATGTTTATAATGGAGTTCCTGTGATCCTTGGCAGTAAAGGAGTAGAGAAGATCATTGAACTTAAAATGAACAAAGAAGAGATGGACGACTTCATCAAATCAGCTCAATCCGTTAGAGCAACAATCAAGGAACTTAAGATTTAGAAATTTAAAGACTTTCAATAGCTAAAAGTATAATGAAATTTATCAAAATTTCTCTAAAATTATAAAAAACTCAAGAGGTGTAGTTTTGGAAAGGACTCTTGTAATTATAAAGCCTGACGGAGTAAAGAAAAATCTTATTGGTGAGGTTATCAGTAGATTTGAAAAGAATGGTTTAATAATATCTGCACTGAAGAAGCTTAAACTCTCAAAGGAACAGGCTAAAGGTTTTTATATAGTTCATAAAGATAAGCCTTTCTATGAGAGTCTTACCGATTTTATGTCTGAAGGTCCCATAGTTGTTATGGTTGTTGAAGGAGACAATGCTATTTCAAGAGTAAGAGACATTATAGGAGCTACAAACCCCGTCATGGCAAAAGAGGGAACAATTAGAAGGGATTTTGCTGATAACATTGAAAGAAATATAGTACATGGTTCAGATAAGCCGGAATCCGCCGACTTCGAAATTTCTTATTTCTTCTCACAGATAGAGATTTTGTAGCAAGGCTATATAAATTGTACATTTAAGGATAAAAACAAATAAAAATATTAGTCCAAAATAGACTGACTAAGTAAAGGATTAAGAGTTCAACCTGTGATAGCTGTGTTATTTGTGCAACGGGCTTTCTCATCTCATTTTTTTTAAAGTATCTCCACCTGCATCTTTAAATAAATAACGGAAAGTGAAAAATCTCTATCTCATCGATGGAAATTCCTACTTATATAGAGCTTATCATGCCCTAAAAGGACTCACCAATAGCAAAGGGTTTCCTACCAATGCGATTTATATATTCACAAACATGCTTTTTAAAATTATCAAAGAGAAAAAGCCAGAAAAGATAGCAATAGCCTTTGATACACCAGTTCCAACAGAGAGACATATACTCTATGAAGATTATAAAGCTACAAGACCCAAAATGCCTGATGATTTAGCAATACAAATCCCTTACATTAAGAGAATAATTGAAGCTTTAAAAATACCCACTTTCGAGATCCCTGGCTATGAAGCTGACGACATAATAGGCACCATAGCTAAGACGGCTGAATCCAAAGGGCTTAAAGTATTCATTGTGAGCGGTGATAAGGACATGATGCAAATACTTAGTGAGAATATTTTCCTATATGACCCTATGAAAAATATTTTAATAAGCAGAGAGGATATTTTCAAGAGATTTGGTATCCCGCCTGAAAACATCCCCGAGATGATGGCTCTTACAGGTGATAGCATTGACAACATACCTGGTATAAAGGGAATAGGGGAAAAATCAGCGAAGGAGATTCTAAGAGAAGTAGGAAGCATAGATGCTTTGATTAAGAATCCAAGTCTAATCAAAAATGAGCGGATAAGAAATTTGGTAGTTGATAATATTGAAACAATTAAATTGAGTAAAGAATTAAGCACAATTAATTACAAGGTCCCCTTTGAGTTCGAGATAGAAGATTTAAACCTCGGGGAACCTGAATGGAAAGAGCTTTTAAAGCTTTTTGTAGAACTACAATTCAGTAGTCTTCTTAAATTAATTCCTACAGATGCTTTTATGCCTCGAGGTACTTATCAATTGATTTCTGATAAAGAGATACTTTTAAACTTTCTTGGAAAAGTCCATCCTTCTCAACAGACTCTTTTTGATATAGAAGAGAAAAATATCACGAAAAAACAAAATAAACAAGATTTAATCAAACTGAGTTCTATTGCATTTGATGTTGAATCCTCTGGCAAAAATCCACTTTTAGATCACATAGTTGGGATTTCTTTATGTAAAGGCAAAGGAAAAGCCTGTTACGTGCCAATCAGACATATAAAGGCTAAAAATCTTGAAAATGCTCTATCAATACTAAAAGATATTTTTGAGGACAAAGCAATCTCAAAAATAGGACATAATCTTAATTTCCATATCTTAATGTTAAAGCAAGAAAATATTGAAGTGGAAGGTAAACTCTATGACACTATGGTAGCCTCGTATTTATTAAATCCTAATAAACAGACCCATATCTTAGAAGAAGTAGCCTGTGAATATCTGCAACACAGAAAAAGGTCCTTTACGGATGTATTAGGTAAACATAGGTCTTTTAAAGAGGTACCTATTAATGAGGCTACTCTCTATGCAGCAGAAAATGCTGAACTATCCTTTGAACTAAAAGAAATTCTTTTTGAGAGACTTAAAGAAGAAGGGCTTGATAAGCTTTATTTCGAATTAGAGATGCCACTGATTAAAGTATTGGCAGAAATGCAACATACTGGAATAATGGTAGATCTGGAACTAATAGAAATGCTGTCTAAAGAAATCGAAAAAGAACTCACTTCAATTCAATTTAAGATCTATAGTCTCGCAGGGGAAAAATTCAATATTAATTCAACTCAGCAATTAGGAAAAATACTTTTTGAAAAGTTAAAACTTAAAACTGGCAAAAAAACCAAAACTGGATTTTCTACGAATATAGAGGTTCTTGAAGAACTAGCAAAATCACACGAACTACCTGCAGAAATCTTAAATTATAGGACACTTTATAAGCTTAAGACGACCTATCTAGATACATTACCTAAGTTAGTAAATAAGAAGACCGGGAGAATCCATACCACTTTTAACCAAACAGTTACAGCAACAGGTAGACTAAGTAGTAGCGACCCAAACTTACAGAATATCCCTGCTAAGGGTGTTTGGGGAAATAAAATAAGGGAGTTATTCATCGCACCAAAAGGGTCGTTTCTTTTGTCCGCCGACTACTCCCAAATCGAGCTCAGAATATTAGCCCATATGAGCAAAGATAAGAAATTAATAGATGCCTTTTTGCAGGGCATCGATATTCATTCACGAACTGCCTCAGAGATTTTTAATGCCCCTTTAGAATCTATTAAAGCAGATCAAAGGAGAATGGCAAAAACAATAAATTTTGGGATAATTTATGGCATTAGCCCTTTTGGACTTTCTGAATCACTAAATATAACAAAATTAGAAGCTAATAAATTGATTGAAGATTATTTTAACAGACACCCTTCTGTTAAAGAATATATTGAGAAGACTATCAGAGAGGCAAGACTGAAGGGCTATGTTACAACCCTTTTAGGAAGAAGAAGGCATATTCCAAATATAAATAGTGATAATATTGCATTGAGACAACAAGCAGAAAGAATTGCCATCAACACCCCTATTCAGGGGACAGCAGCAGATCTAATAAAGAAAGCAATGATATCTATCTCTGAAAATATTAAACTGCAAGGCTTTAAAACTAAAATGCTTTTACAGATTCATGACGAGCTCCTTTTTGAAGTGCCAGAGAATGAGTTAGAAAATATTAAAAATATAGTGAAAGTGCAAATGGAAAATGCTCTTCAACTGGATATTCCTCTGGTAGTTGATTTAAAGATAGGAAAAAACTGGGCAGAAGTTAAATAAAGTAAATTTTTAGTAGTCAACTATAAAAAATTTCCTAAAATTTAATCTTCTATGCCCTAATATTAATAAACTCCCCTACCCTTTTATAACTCTTAACACTGTCTTTAGTCTGTGTCTTCTTTAAGCAACAACTTTTAGAAAGATAAAGTGGGCTATATGCTCACTATGTAAAGGGCTTTATTTGCCCAGATGAGTACAGTATAGATAGTGAAAATCTAATAGCTTAAGCTTTCTTTCAGATGCCACTTTTTTGCTATCAAAAAATGAGGGAATTTCGTTTGCCTTTTAGGACATAAACATTTCAGCCAATTAAGTGTGATATAATACGAAATCTTAAGAGAGTATATAAGAAAGGCAGTAGTATGTTGTCAAAAAAAGGATATTTTGGTATATACGGCGGAAGATTCGTCCCTGAGACATTAGTACCTGCATTAGAAGAACTTGAAAGAAGCTATCTTAAGATTAAGACTGATGTTTCTTTCAAGAGGGAATTGAAAGAGATGCAAAAAACTTACATAGGTAGACCTACTCCTCTTTATTTTGCTAAAAGATTGACGGAAAAGCTTGGTGGCGCTAAAGTTTATCTAAAAAGAGAGGATCTTGCTCATACTGGAGCGCATAAAATCAATAATGCTATAGGTCAGGCTTTATTGGCTAAAAAAATGAACAAAAAGAGGCTAATAGCAGAAACAGGGGCAGGACAACACGGGGTCGCAACAGCTACAGGAGCAGCCTTAGTAGGCCTTGAGTGCTGTATATATATGGGCTCTGAGGATATGAAAAGACAAGCACTAAATGTTTTCAGAATGAGACTTTTAGGTGCAGAAGTAAGGGAAGTTGCTATAGGTTCCAAAACCCTTAAAGACGCCATTAATGAAGCATTGAGAGATTGGACAACAAATGTGAGGACTACTCATTATGTTTTAGGAACAGTCTTTGGTCCTCATCCTTTCCCAACTATGGTTAGAGATTTTCAGTCAGTAATTGGGGTTGAAACGAAAAAACAAATTCTCAAAATGGAAAAGAGGCTACCCAATTACTTGATAGCTTGTGTCGGGGGGGGGAGCAATGCTATGGGTTTATTTTACGTGTTTTTAAATGACGATGTTAAAATGGTAGGAGTTGAAGCAGGAGGAAAGGGAATAGAGAGCGGTGAGCATGCAGCAAGATTTGAAGGTGGCTCCATTGGTGTTTTCCAGGGTTGCAAAAGTTATTTGCTCCAAGATAATGATGGTAATGTTTTAGGAACTCATTCCATCTCTGCAGGGTTAGATTATGCTTCTGTTGGTCCTGAACATGCTTATCTAAGAGATATCGGCCGTATTAAATATACTTACGCAACTGATGAAGAAGCACTCAATGCCTTTGAATTGCTATCTAAGACCGAAGGGATTATACCAGCTTTAGAGTCAGCTCATGCAGTTGCTGAAGCTATAAAATTAGCTCCACGATTGCCAAAGGATAACATTATAATTGTGAACCTATCAGGCAGAGGGGACAAAGATGTTCAGCATGTGGCAAAAATAATGGGCAACGAGCCATGATGAAAGATGAAAAGTAATTCATTTCTCCGCTATTTCATGTTCGTAGGCACTAATACCAATTGTAGGTAATTGACTGCTAAAATAAAAGGTTCCACTAAAGATGATCAATTAATAATTGAGAGTCCTTAGACAAAAAGGATCTATTAAAAGATTCTGTTGTAGATCGGATCTCTTTGAGGGTAGGAAAAGAAATATTTACAAAAGCTATTATCGAATAGAATAGAGAATTAAAAAACACAAAAAGATCATGAGCAGAATAGAAAAAACCTTTAAAAAACTAAAAAAAGAAAATAAAAAAGCCTTTATCCCTTACATAATGGCGGGCGACCCTTCCTTAGAAAAGACTATCGAGAATGTCATGCTTTTGGAGGAGTGCGGAGCTGATATTATTGAACTCGGTGTCCCCTTCTCGGACCCTCTTGCTGATGGACCTACGATTCAAAGAGCAGCTGAAAGGGCACTGGCAGCAGGAATAACTCTAGTAAAAGTTACCCATCTTGTCAGCCAAATTAGAACATTCTCTCAAATTCCAATAGTGCTTATGACCTACTACAATCCAATCTTCAAATATGGAGAAGAAAGGTTTATAAAAGATGCGGTCCGAGCTGGTGTTGATGGTATCATAGTACCAGATTTACCACCTGATGAGGCTGACAATCTTCTTAAATTTGCTCGCATATCAAATCTTGATACAATCTTTCTTGTTGCTCCAACAACCACAAAAAAGAGATTAAAAACTATAATTAAGGCAAGCAAAGGTTTTATCTACTATGTTTCTATAACAGGTATTACTGGAGCTAAATTGACTCTTGATGAGACATTCACGGAGCAGCTTATTTTAATAAAAAACCAGACTGAGAAACCTGTAGCTGTTGGTTTTGGGGTTTCTACCCCTGGTGAGGCATACACTGTATCACGCCTTGCAGACGGTGCCATCATTGGTAGTGCGATAGTAAAGGTATTAAACGAAGGATCTCACAAAGCCAGAAACTTTATCTTAGAACTCAATGAAGCAATAAAAAGGCAATAAAGAAGGATATATTTATATGTTATCTAAGTATAAAGAGTCTATAGATTATTTGTATGGATTACAAAAGCACGGAATTAAATTAGGACTTGATAAAACCCGACTAATCCTTTCAGCTTTGGACAATCCTCACGAAAAATTTCGCACCGTCCACATAGCGGGCACAAATGGCAAAGGCTCAGTTTCAGCAATGATAGCCTCGATGTTGAGGGCTCGTGGTTATAACATTGGTCTTTTCACTTCTCCCCACTTGGTTAGTTTTACAGAGAGAATATCAATAAATGAAGTTCAAATAAGTGAAGTAGAAGTGGTTGACCTAACTGAGGAAATAAAAGCAGTAATAAATAGCCTTGATATTCACCCACCCACTTTTTTTGAATTTGTCACAGCAATGGCTTTTCTCTATTTTAGTAGAAAGAAAATTGACTGGGGCGTAATTGAGGTAGGGATGGGGGGAAGGCTTGACTGCACAAATGTAATAACACCTGAGGTTTCTGTAATCACTACAATAAGTTATGACCACAAGGAATTCCTTGGTAATACCCTTACTGAAATTGCTTATGAAAAAGCCGGCATCATTAAAAAAGGAGTACCTGTGGTATCCTCAGCACAAGAGAAAGAGGCAGAATTTGTAATAAAAAAGAGAGCTTCCGAGCAATCTGCAAAATTGTATTTATACGGTTTAGATTTCAGCGGTAATATAATCAACTCTGATATCAAAGGGATAACCTTTGACTTTTTAGATTCTAAACTTACAAGTTTATCAACTATTTATCCCAATCTATATGTTCCCTTAGCAGGTGATCACCAACTTAAAAATGCTTCTGTTGCAGTAAAGACCTGTAAATTATTATTAGAGAAGTATACCGAAGACTCATCTGAGGATATCTTTAAAACTATTAAAAAGGGTCTTGCTAAAACTGTTTGGAGAGGAAGGCTTGAACTCTTAAACCACGACCCTTTAATTATGATCGACGGTGCTCACAACCCCGATGCATCTGAGAAACTATCTAACTTTCTTAGAAAAACAGTTCTACCTCAATACAAGATAATACTTGTTATAGGAGTTATGTCAGATAAAGATATTTATGGCATCTTAACCCCTTTGTTGCCATTATCTTCTGAAATAATATTTACTGCACCTAATTATGGGCGCGCGACGCCGCCCCAAAGGCTTTCTGAGATTGCATCTGCAGAAGGCTATAATTCCAAAATTGCATTTACTGTTAAAGAGGCTATAGAGATGGCGATTGGATCTGCTAAATCTATGAATTTTAAGATAACCTCTTCAGAGCATAAAAAACCTCTCATCCTTATAACAGGATCTTTTTATACAATAGGAGAAGCACTGGAAGTATTAGGAGAAAAATCAACCTTAGGTGACTTAAGAGAAAAGATTTGAATAGTTTTGCTTTAAAATATGCCCCCTTTTAAATCATTTATTTTCATTGCTTTGTTGACTATAATCTTATTTCTAAAAGTGCACGATAGTTCTGCAGTTTTATTGAAGGCTAAGGAGCTTGATTATGACCCCCAAAAAGGTATTTATACAGCAACAGGAAATGTTAGAATTGAAAAAGACGACATGGTTATTACCGCTGATAAGGTAATCCTCTATGAAAATACCTCTGAAGCATTCCTCGAGGGTTCCATAATTTATCAAGACAGAGAGGTAATCATTACCTCAGAAAAGGCCCAGTTAAATATTGAGACTGAGACTGGAGAAATACAAGAAGCAACAATTTTTTTCAAAAAAGACAACTACTGGATTTATGGGAAAAGGATCTTAAAAACAGGGGTAAAATCCTATTACTTATTTAAGGCAACCTTCACTACCTGTAATACTGAGCCATATTTAGTGCCTAATAAATTTCCCTATAATTACTTCGAAAAAAAAGAAGAAAAGGAAACAAAGAGACCTGACTGGTGTTTCACAGGTGAAGATGTCTACATAGAAGTAGGTGAAAGTCTTAAAGCAAAAGATGTAACTTATAATGTAAAAAACTTTCCAATCCTTTATAGCCCTTTTGTTTGGTTACCCATACTTAAAGAACGACAGAGCGGTTTTTTAATGCCCCTAATAGGGTCAAGCTCGAAAAAGGGCTTTATTTTTAGTCCAGCCTATTTTTGGGCTATTGATGAAGATAAAGACGCTACATTTTACTTTGATTATTTAAGTCGGAGAGGACTTGGTAAGGGTATAGAATTTAGATATTTAGACTTGACAGGTTTAAAAAGATGGCAAATTTACCATTTGAAAGACAGTATCTATCAAAAAGACTTCTTCGCCTTAAAAGGAGACGGCTTTTTTTCTATTCGAAGATTATCTGGATTTGTAGATGTAAATTACATTAACGACGCTAACTTCTATAAAGAATATGGTTACAACTCTGAAGGGAGAATGACTAATTTAGCAGGATTATCTAATATAAATCGTTTTTTACAGTCTTCAGCGGAGTTCAATATCTCTTTCAAAGATTCTCGTCTTTACTTTGGGAGTCAATATTGGCAAGACCTTGGGAATAATATGAAAGATATTTTAAAAGCTCCAGCAATAGGGTATGTAATGAATCCTATAAATATGGGACCTCTACTTTTTTCTTTTAATACAAGTTTTATCAACTTCATCAAGGACGATGAGTTAAAGGGTCAAAGACTATTAATAAATCCTTCAATTTCCCATTCATTTGGTGATACTATTAGACTTTTACAAAGCCTTTCCCTTATTCAAACAGCCTATAGTTTTTCACCCGCTAAAACCCAGAGCTCAACAACCCAGAGAGGAACCTTTACATATAAGGCTGAGGCTTTTTCTACTTTTTATAAGATTTATAGTAATTTCACTCATAATATCGATTTATCCTTAGGCTATAAATCCTCACCAAAGACAAAGGATTTACCTGTTTTTGATTTAGTCGAGCTTATAAAAGAAACCTCTGTAGCTGAAATCTCTATTTTAAATTCTCTAAGAAAAAAGAACTTATCAGCTTATCTTCGTATTATTCAACCCTATGATTTTATAGAAAACTCATTAAATCCTTCGATTTTTCAGGCATCAATAATGAGCCCCAGTATAATTTTTAGACTTGAAACTATTCAAAATTTTAAAAAAAATAGAACAGAAAGGTTAAACTCATTTGTTCATTTTAAAATCGATGATACCTTAAGTTTCCATACAGCTAAAAGATATAGCTATGATGATGATATAAAGTTCTTAGCTTTTGGATTCGATAAAGTTCTATCCCCAAAATTAAATATCTCTGCAAATATGTCTTACGATGGCAAAGGTGGTGGTTTTCGTGAGTTTTTATTCAAAACTTACTATCAGGAGCAATGCTGGGCAATAAATGCATTTTTCTCTAGAAAACCTGGTGATCCAAATAGACCTTCTGAATATAATTTCTCTTTCGTTATTGAACTTAGGGGGATTGGAAAGTTCAAGACATTATGAATTTGGTTTTAAATCTCAATAAAGAAAGAGGGATAACCTCAAACAAAGCAGTTACAATCCTGAAAAAGCTGTTCAAAGTAAAAAAAGTTGGCCATGTTGGAACTCTCGATCCTCTTGCAACAGGTATACTTTTAATATGCTTTAATGAGGCTACAAAAATCTCCAATTTTCTCCTATGCCTCGATAAAGAATACATAGCTACAATGAAATTAGGTGAAGTTACAGATACTTATGATAGCGAGGGAAAAATTCTAAGCACTTTTACAGACTTTAGAATTTCCTTAATGGAGATAAAAGAGACTATAAATGAATTTATCGGCTACATTGAACAGATCCCACCCATCTATTCCGCTATAAAGATTAAAGGCAAACCTCTTTACGAGTATGCCCGTAAAGGCTTGAGCATAGATTTAAAGCCGCGGAAAGTGTTTATAAACTCTATAGATTTAGTCGAGTATCAACAACCCTTTCTTACAATAAAGGTTGTTTGCTCAAAAGGGACTTTTATTCGTTCCCTTTGCCATGATATAGGGCAGAAACTTGGCATAGGTGCCCATCTAACAGAACTCAAAAGAACCAGAATAGGGCACTTTACGATCTCAAATTCTTCTAAATTAGAAGAATTACCAGATAAAAAAGATTCATTTTACTCAATAGATCAAGCCTTAATGCACATGCCAGAGATAGTACTTAAAGAATCTTTTTCTACTAAAAGATTTAAAAATGGTAATCCCATCAAACTCGATAGACCACATAAAAAAGAAAGTCGGCAGGAGAATTTAGAATTTATTAAAGTTAAGAATCAGGAAGGGGAAGTCATAGGGGTTGGTAAGATTATAAATGGTTGGCTTAAACCAGAGAGACTATTTAACTTGCCTTAAAAAAGATAATGAAAACGGTCGAAGATAAGAAGTACCAAAGAGTTGCCTTTTAGTTTGTGAAAGAGAATAAGCCTCTTATAGAATATAAATTAAAGACCTAAAAAATACTGTGAATAATCCCATTTTCTTATTTAAGGAGTAAAATTGATGAATGAAGAAAAAGAACTTACATACGCTGAAGCATTAGCTGAATTAGAGAAGATCATCAAAGAAATGGAGAGTGGCGAGATTGATGTTGATACTTTAACTGAAAAGGTTAAAAGAGCTGACTACCTATATAAATTTTGTTTAAGTAGACTTAAAAAAGTTGAAGATGAAGTTCAATCAATTATGGAAAATATTGAACCCACCCAAAATAATAACTGATGAATAGAAGATTTCTTTCAATTTTTGGGAGAAATTCTCCAAAATATTGGAACTAAAATAAGCCGTATAAAAGTTCTTTAGGAGATTGAAAGTTAGAAGACATATTAAAATTAAAAGAATAGATAAATTTAGGAATACCACCAATTAATACCTTAGAGATGACAGATTCGCCCTATGGATTTATCATAGAGATTTATAAGTTAAAATATCATAGTCAGCAAATTTTAAAAACACAAATGTGCAGTTTTATAGACTTTTGATAGCTTTATCTATTAATAAGGAGGTTCCTAATGATTGGTTTTATCGGTGGTGGCAACATGGCGGAAGCAATAATCAAGGGGATGCTTCTGGATTCAAAATATAAAAGCAGAGATATTCTTGTCTCAGAACCAAGATATGAGAGAAGGAAATATTTAGAAGAGACTTACCATGTGAAAACTTTTTTTGATAATAAATATTTAGTGAAAGAAGCTGATATTATAATTCTTGCAGTTAAACCACAGAATATTGAAGAAGTACTGGTAGAGATTAAAGAGAACATAAGCGACACAAAAATTATAGTCTCTATTGCAGCTGGAATAACCCTCTCTTATTTACAGGAAAAACTCAAAACTGCCCGATTAATCAGAGTAATGCCTAACACCCCAGCGCTCGTTCAAGAAGGTGTTAGCGTTATTTCACTGTGCTCTTGTTTGCCTATAGAGATAGTTACACCTGTTAGAGAGATATTTATGTCCATCGGTAAAATTATGCACCTACCTGAAGAAAAGATGGATGCAGTCACAGCCCTATCTGGCAGTGGACCAGCTTTTATTGCTTATTTCATAGAATGTTTAATCAACGCTGGCGAAAAATTAGGTCTTGCCTATGATAATGCACAAGAGCTTGCAATACAAACATTAATAGGAACCTCACGACTTTTAGAAAATGGCATACCATTGAGAAAGGTCAGAGAAATGGTAACTTCTCCAGGTGGCACAACAGCAGCGGGGCTACTCACTTTTCAACATATGAATCTCCAGAGCATAGTTACAGAAGCTTTACAGTCTGCCTTTAATAGGAGCAAAGAATTGGGAAGGAGGTAGAATGTTTATTTTAGGTAACTTTTTATTAGCATTTGCCAATGTGATAGATTTTGTACTTATGATCTATAAGTGGATTATAATAATAGCCGCTGTGGTCAGTTGGGTGAATCCAGATCCATACAATCCAATTGTAAGATTATTGTATAGAGCCACCGAACCAGCTCTCAGACCCATTAGGCGAGTTATTGGAGCAAAATTAGGTCCAATCGATATTTCTCCTTTAATTGTTGTACTGATTATAATTTTCATACAGCAGTTTATTATAAAATCTATTATCGAACTTGGTTACAAAATTAAGGGAGGGTCAATGATATGAGAGGTATAACACCTAATGATATACAGAACAAACAGTTTCGCATCAAGTTCAGAGGCTTCGATATGGAGGAAGTCAGTTCATTTTTAGAGTTAATACGAGAAGATTTTGAGGAACTTATCAGAGAAAATGCAACCATAAAGGATCAATTAAGTCGAGCAGAAGAACAACTTAACGAATACCGTAAGATAGAAGCGACCCTCAGAGAAACATTGATTGTTACACAACAAATGGTTGAGCAATATAAAACAAACGCGATAAAAGAGGCTGAATTGATCAAAAGAGAAGCAGAACAGGAAGCTGAAAGAATCATTCAAAGTGCCCAGGAAAAAGTTATCAAAATACACGAAGATATAATTGATCTTAAAGGTATAAGAAGACATTTTAGAGAAGAACTTAAAAGATTAATAGAGAGCCACGCTAAGATGCTTGAATTCGATAAAGAAAGAGAAGGAGAAGAACAATTTGGAATATAGAGCTCCCAAAGGCATTCACGATATATTTTCCCCTGATATATACATATGGCAAGAAGTGGAGTCATCAGCAAAAGAGTTATTTAAAGCTTATGGCTATTCGGAGATTAGAACCCCTATTATTGAATATACAGAAGTCTTCACAAGAAGTATTGGAGAGACTACTGATATAGTAGAAAAGGAGATGTACACTTTTACCGATAAAGGAGGTAGAAGTATTACTCTGCGTCCAGAAGGGACAGCCTCAGCAGTGAGATGTTATATAGAACATAGCTTATTTAATCTTCCCTCACCACAAAAATTTTTTTACTTTGGTCCAATGTTTAGATATGAAAGACCACAAAAAGGTAGATTCAGGCAATTTTATCAGATAGGAATAGAAGCTTTTGGGGAGAGCCATCCCACAATAGATGCTGAAGTAATATCATTGCTCTATAATTTCTTTAAAAAAATAAGGCTCAATGACATAATCTTCGAGTTAAATTCTATAGGTTGTCAAAAATGTAGATCAGATTTTAAAGAGATTCTATTATGGTCATTCAAAGAGAATTTGGAGAACCTCTGCCCAGATTGTCAAAGGCGTTATAACTTAAATCCACTAAGAATTCTTGATTGTAAAGTAGACAGATGTATAGAAGCAAGACAAGAAGCTCCTTCACTAATGAATTATCTTTGTGAGGATTGCAAAAAGCACCATGAAGAACTAATAGAAAGACTTGTTTATCTTCAAATACCTTATACTATTAATCCTAATCTTGTAAGAGGACTCGACTATTATACTAAGACCGTTTTTGAAGCTACAAGCTTCCATCTTGGAGCACAAAAAGCGGTAGCAGCAGGTGGAAGGTATGACAAATTAGTCGAAGAATTTGGGGGACCTCCAACTCCTGCTATAGGTTTTGCCATAGGGATGGAAAGATTAATAACATTATTAAAAAATAAACAGGAACCTCCTATCCCTATTCCTGATCTGTATATAGCAAGCCTTGGTAAAAAATGTGAGATAGAAGGTTTGAAGATAGCTGAATCTCTCAGAGAAAAGGGCTTTATGGTTGAAATACACTATGGCGGTTCATCATTAAGGAGCCAGATGAGGAAAGCTGACAGACTCAGAGCAAGATTTGTCTTTATCTTAGGGGAAGATGAATTAGAATCGGGGAAAATGAAATGGAAAAATCTAATCAATAAACAGCAAGGTGAGATAGAGTATAGAAATATCGATTCAATATTAAATCTACTTAAAGAGGTTTAGATCGGAGCCATGATTGATACCCATTGTCATTTAGAAATGAAACCTTTTGATGAAGATAGAGAGGAGGTTATCAAAAGGGCAAAAGAAGTTGGTTTGGAAGCTATCATAACTATTGGTTCAGATTTCGAAGGTAATAAAAAAGCAATAGAGCTCTCAGAAAAGTATGATATTGTCTACGCAACTGTTGGATTTCATCCTCATGATGCAAAAGATTTCACAGAGGAAACCTTTGAACTCATAAAGAGGCTATCAAGAAAAGAAAAGGTTTTGGCTATCGGTGAGATAGGTCTTGATTACCACTATAACCATTCTCCGAAACATATCCAGAAAGAAGCCTTTATAAAACAATTAACTTATGCAAAAGAGATCGATTATCCTGTAGTGATTCATAGTAGGGAATCAAAAACTGATACATTAGAAATACTTAAGAGATCCGGTGTAAATAAAGGTGTAATGCATTGTTTCTCTGGCGATATAGATATGGCAAAAAAAGTCATGGAGCTCGGATTTTTTATTTCAATAGCTGGACCTATCACATATAAGAATGCTACAAAATTACAATCTATCGCAAAATTAATACCTGATGATTATCTTTTGATAGAGACTGATGCTCCCTATTTAACCCCAGAACCTTTCAGGGGGGTAAGGAATGAACCTGCCTATATTATTCATACTGCCCGCTTCTTAGCAAAACTGAGAGGAATTTCAGAAGAAGACATTATAAGAATTACCTCTGTTAATGCAAAAAGATTATTTAAGTTAAGAGAACTCTCTAACGGTGTAATAGCTTATAAAATCAGAGACAACCTATACCTGAACATAACAAACAATTGTACTAATGAATGTAGTTTCTGTGTAAAATTTCATACTGACTATGTAAAGGGACATAATCTAAGATTAAAAAATGAACCCACCGAAAAAGATTTAATAAAAGCTATCGGTAATCCTACTGACTACAAAGAGATTGTTTTCTGTGGATATGGTGAACCATTGTTAAGATTAGAAGTTGTAAAAAAAGTCGCCCTTTGGATTAAAGAAAACAAAGGCTTTGTCAGAATCAACACAAATGGACAGGGCAATCTTATTAACAAAAGAAATATTCTTCCAGAACTGAAAGGTCTCGTTGATTCGATTTCAATCAGCCTCAACGCCCAGGATGAAGAGACATATAATCGCCTTTGCATGCCAATATTTAAGGACGCTTACAAAGAGATAATAAACTTTGTAAAGGAGGCAAAAAAATATATACCAAAGGTACAAATAACGATAGTAGATGTAGAAGGTGTTGATATAGAAAGATGCAGGAAGATAGCTGAAGAACTGGATGTATCATTCAAAGTTAGAACTCTTGATGTTGTGGGTTAACTTCTCTCATTGAACCATTAAAAATGCTATCAAGATGGCGTCTTATTGACTCTGGCAATTGTAATCCAAGCTTCAATATGGCTCTTGATGAAGCCATTTTTCATTTTATACAAGATAGAAAGTCAAGTCCCACTCTTAGATTTTATGGTTGGAACAAAACGAGTCTAACTATAGGGCTTTTCCAAAGAACAAACTCCATTAATTTTCCATATTGTAAAAAAATCGGTATACCCGTCATCAGAAGACCTACAGGGGGTAGAGGTGTCTTGCATCAAGAAGAGTTAACTTATAGCGTCTCTGCATTTAACGAAGGGGTTTTCTCTCATGGACTTTTCCAAACTTATTATCAGATAAGTAAAGCTCTTGTAACTGCTTTCAAGTCATTAGGTATAGACGTTGAATTTTGTGAATCTAAGCGATCTATAGAAAGACAACAAACGCCATTCTGCTTTAATTCAGTATCTTATAGTGAAATAACATATCGTGGATATAAGATAGTTGGATCAGCTCAAAAGAGGACAAAAAAGGCTTTTTTACAACAGGGTTCGATACCCTTTACTATTGATAATGAGAAGCTCAAAAATATTTTTAATGATCATAAAGTGTCAATGATAGAAACTCCTACTATTAGGGATCTAACATTTGAATTCAACTTAGAAACTCTTAAAACAAGTATATGTAAAGCCTTTGAGAGGGTTTTCGATATAACTTTTATAAAAGCCACTCCTTCCCCTGAGGAACTTACTTTAGCAGAAAAACTCGCCACAACAAAATATAAAAATCTTCTATTATAAAATAGCTTTTTCTTCATTCTTGTGGCACCCCTTTTACAAATACTTTTTGTATGAATACTATATTGGTACCAAAAATTTTATCTTTAAAAAGGGGGTAATAGGGATCCTGTTCACTAAAATAATTTTTACCTTTATACTTTTTTGGAGTGCCTCCTTTTCTTACTCTAAAAGTAATTGGCAATATCAAGGCTCAAATTTAATTGAAGATAAACTCAAGATGAGAATATTTAAGAGTTAAGTCAGAAGGATATTATCAAAAGATCAAACATAGATGCTTTTAGACACTCAAAATAATCTCTCCATCATAATCAACAAGATGACATATAACAGGTGTTCCTTCTGTAACCTCTTGAGCATACCTCTTTGCGTACATACAGACTTTCCTCAGGGGTGCCAGTGGCTCAGCAAAAATAGAATTTATATGGTAAAAAAGCTCTCTCGCAGTATTGAGCTCATAAGCCTTAGGGATAGATATACCAATCTCTTCAAAGAATCTCAGGGTTTTTTTTATATCTATGGCTCCATATCTAACATGAGTCTGAGGTATAGCCATAGCAATCTTTAGAAATTTCCCCCACTGAGCTGATAAATGAATCCTTTTAAAATTATGTCTTCTGGTTTCAAGAAGTGAAAATTCAAGATAATCTCCCATCATCACATAGGATTCTACAGGTAGGTTAAATCTTTTCATGTGGGCTTTTTCGGATACTCTGCCCGTAGATAAAACAATATCTTCACAACCTGAGGCTTTTGCTACATTCATTGAGGTAGAAATAGTTGCTGTCCATGCTTCTGCAGATAGAGGCTTCACTACACCTGTGGTGCCTAATATTGAGATGCCCCCGACTATTCCAAGACGGGGATTTAATGTTTTAAGAGCAAGCTTTTCACCATCTGTTACAGATATTATAACTTTTAGATTGTAAATCCTAATACCCATGTCTTTAAGATCCTCTAAAGCCTCTATGACTGATCTTTTGATCATCCTCTGTGGGATAGGATTTATAGCTGACATTCCTACAGGGACAGGAAGTCCAGGTTTTGTCACAACACCGACACCACCTCCTCCTTCAATAATAATCACAGATTCCTCTGCTCTTTCACTGGATCTACAAATCTCACCATTAGGATCCTTGTTAAGAAATCTTAGATCTTCTCTGGATGAAATAACTTGAGCTATAATCTCCGCACCATTGGTAACATCAGGGTCATCGCCTGCAAATTTAATTGTTGATGCTTGAGTTATTATCTTAGAGTTCGTTTTAGAAAAAGCAGTTCTATTGATTTTAAAAGATGTCTTTAAACCTTCCGGTAAAAGTAGATCTACTTTTTCGATAGATTCTGAGATCTCTTTAGGATTAACTCCTTTAATTTCATGGGATATAATTTTAACTAAAAGCTGTGTAGCAGCTTTGGCAACTGCTGTAGCGCAAGCGCCAGTTGTAAACCCTATACGGAGATTTTTTTTCATTGGCAATTAATATTCTATTCCCTTTCTGGCTTTAACGCCTGACTTAAAATAATGCTTTATCTCCCTCATTTCTGTGACTAAATCAGCTTTTTCAATAATCTCAGGTGGAGCATACCTCCCTGTCAAGACCAGTTCTACATGGTCTGGCTTATCTTCAATCATTTTTAAGACCTCTTCTAATGGAATGAGTTTTTTGAAAAGGGCTATATTTATTTCATCAAGAATAACCATATCAAAATTGCCGGTTCTTAGAATCTTTTTCACCGCTTCAAGTCCTCTTAAAGCTACACTCTTTGCTCTAATTAATTGTTCTTCTGTTTTTATGAAGCCTGTACCATATTGTCTAATCTCAATAAGGTCTTTAAATCTTTCCAGAGCCTTATGCTCATTACTTCTACCTTTTTTTATGAATTGAGCGATGAATATTTTGTGACCTGCACCAGCTGATCTTAAGGCAAGTCCAAGAGCAGCTGTAGTCTTACCTTTACTATCACCGGTGTAGACTTGCACATACCCCTTCCTTTTAATACCCATCTAAACCTCATTATAAGTCTTACTATTTACAACTTACTATTTACAATATACAACTTAAAAGCTGAAAGACTTTGTTTGTTCTTACTCTTTAATAAAGGATTTCTCTGAATTTTATAAAAAAGAGATCGCATTATTCTAAAATGAATATTTTTTATTACTTACCCTTAGTAGTTGAAGCTTTAGTCTAAGAAAACTATCTATGAATTAATAGCGTATTATACATTTTTATTAATTCTGAATTGACTATCCCCTGATAGTTATCATTAAACTAGGACAGTTTTAGGTATAGGGAAGCCATTAAATTCTGAAGCATAAGATATAGTATAGGCACCAACGGATAGGATTAAAATAAGATTTCCAATCTCCGGTTCAGGAAGTTCAACATCTCGATCTATGACATCAAAACTGTCACAACTGGGTCCTGCTATCGTCCATCTCTTTGGCTCATTTCTACTGCCTACTACATATTTGTATTTAATGCCTCCTACACTCTCCATCAAACCATTAAAAACCCCAATATCAAGATATAACCAATTTTCCTCCTCTCTCTTTGCCTTCCCAACGACTGTCGCTACAAAAATACCTGCATCTCCGATTATGGCTCTGCCAGGCTCAATAAAGATGTCTAAATTTTGAGAGAACTTCTGCATTAAAGCACTATTAATCTTTTTTTCGATTGTTTCTATTTGTAGCACCTGTTTAGTATAACGGATAGGATAGCCACCTCCCAAATTTAGGAGATTTAATTCAATTCCTCTATCCTTAGCTAAGTCGAATAATTCTTTTGCCTTATCGAGAGCTGAGTGCCAGTTATAAACATTATTGCATTGGGAGCCTACATGAAAGGTTATCCCGACAGGCTCAAGACCTCTATCCTTAGAATACCGCAAAAGCTCTAAAGCATCTTCTATCTCCACGCCAAACTTTTTACTTAAAGGCCATTCACTTCCCTCATTTGAGACCGATAATCTAACATATACTTTACTATTGGGAGCGTATCTGACAATCTTATCAACTTCATATTTAGAATCAAAAGCATAATATTTTATTCCGTATAATCCTGCTTCATGGAGAAATTTCAGCGTTTTCACAGGATTACTTGTAATGATCCTCGACGCTTCAACACCTAAGGAAGCTAAGATTTTTAATTCACCTTCTGAAGCTATCTCAAAACCTATTCCTAACTCATTGAGAAACCTCAGTACTTCAACGTCTGGATTAGCTTTAACAGCATAAAAAACCTTGGAATTCTTAATGTTTTTGCCAATTATAGAGACCTTTTCTCTTATAACATCCTTATCTAAAAAAAGATAAGGTGGGCTATCATTAGTTATGGCGATATGATGAATTAACTTATTCCAGGTAGCCTCTGAGACATAATCTAAAGGTATCTCCATGTTTCCTCTCAGAAAACATTTTTTTGAAAAGCCTTATAAGCTACTATATCATAAAGGCAATGCTATCACCAATAATTAAGGAATAATTAAGGCTTGGAATCTATCTTTTTATCTTATTTGAAACAGGTATGTTATACTTTCTAAGAAGCCCCTCTTAAGATATCAATTAATAATATAGTATCTAAATGGGAGAGTTTAGATGGAAGAATTAACATATAAAAAATCAGGTGTTAATCTTGATGAAGCTGAAAGATTTGTTGGTTTAATATCCCCAATCGCCAGAAGTACCTTCAGAAGAGAGGTCCTTTCAGAGATAGGACTTTTTAGTGCCCTCTTTAAATTAGATATCACCAAATATAAAGAGCCTGTTTTAATAAGTAGCACTGATGGAGTTGGAACAAAGTTAAAACTAGCCTTTATGGCTGATAAGCATGATACAGTTGGTATCGACCTTGTAGCAATGTGTGTCAATGACATTTTGACTACCGGGGCAGAGCCTTTGTTTTTTCTTGATTATTTTGCCACAGGAAAACTAAATGCTAATAAAGCTGCGGAAATTATTAAAGGTATAGCCGAAGGGTGCAAAGAAGCAGGATGCGCTCTGGTAGGTGGTGAGACTGCTGAGATGCCTAATTTTTACAAAGAAAATGAATATGATTTAGCAGGTTTTGCTGTGGGAGTTATCGAAAAAGATAAGATTATAGATGGCTCCAGAGTTTCTCAAGGAGATATCATAATAGGTGCAGCATCAAATGGTTTACACAGTAATGGCTATTCACTTGTCCGGAAAGTTTTTTTTGAAGTCCATAACTATAAAATAGACGATTTTATACCAGAATTAAATACCACTCTTATTGAAGAACTTTTGAGACCTACAAGGATATATGTGAAGGCTTTTAATTCTCTAAAAGACAAAATTCGCATAAAAGCTATGGCTCATATTACTGGTGGTGGTTTGACCGGTAATATACAGCGTATAATACCCAAAGGTCTTAAAGCGATAATAGAGCTTGGTAGCTGGAGAAGACCAGCAATCTTTGAATTAATAAAGAGATTGGGTAATGTGCCAGAGGATGATTTAATAAGAACATTCAATCTCGGGATAGGATATGTTTTCATAGTTGATAATAAAGATTCATCAAAGGCTATCCAGATACTTAAGGAGAATAATTACGAAGTTTATGAAATTGGTATAATTGAAAATGCAAAAGAAGCAGATGTACCTGTCATTTTAAGATAGTTTCCTTAAATTACTTTGACCAATTATCTTTCCTACAGCATCAGCAAAATTATTAATAGGTTTTAATGGTGATGCAATCGTGACCTGAAAATCATCAAAAAAAAGCCTTAAATAAAGAGAAGGGTGATTATTGTCCCTGTGCTTAGGAGAAGTAATATATTGAGCTATTTCCTTAAGTTTATTTAGTGAGTCATTTCCGTCATGACATATAATATTTAACTCAAATCTATCTATAACTTCTGATTCTATAAACTCTTCAATTGTTTGAATATCCCTTGCTAAAATCCTTGTTACTCTCTCTCCCTTTGAGAGGGTGCCATGAATTACTGCTAAGTTTCCAGCTTTTAATAAAGGAGAGATTCTTTTATATAAATCAGAAAAAACAAGAACTTCTGCTAAACCTGTTTCATCTTCTACAGATAGATAAGCAGTTACGCCCTTCTCCTTTGCTTTGAGTTTAATCTCTCTAATAACAGAAAAAATCTTTATATCGCTTCTATCGTTATGATCTTCAATCTCGGAAATCCTTAAAATATTCATTCTACTAAGTTTAGCTCTATATTTAAGAGTGGGATGACCAGAGATATAAAAACCCAAAGATTCTTTTTCATAATTAAGTAATTCTTCCTCGTTCCATGGCTTCACCTCAGAGATCTCTTCTGAAGTATCATCAAAAAGCATAAGAGATAAGCTATCCTTTAAGGGTGATTCTAACTCTTTCATAGCTTTAGCTCTTGATATGTAAGGTGGATCTGAATAAAGAGAGTCAAAAGCTCCTGATTTAATCAAACTCTCTATTACTTTTTTATTGACCTTTCTACTATCTACCCTTGAAATAAAATCTCTGAAAGAGGAAAAAGGCCTCTCCTTTCTTGCAGACATAATATTGTCAATAGCTGCGGTACCAACCCCCTTTACAGCTTCAAGTCCAAATCTTATCGCACCTTCAACAATTGTAAATTCTCTTTCACTTTTACCTATATCAGGAGGTAAGATTGGCAAAGACATATTCCTACAATCATTGATAAGCTTTACAATCCGGTCTGTATCTCCCATCTCAAGACTTAAGTTTGCAGTCATAAACTCTAAAGGGTAGTGTGCCTTTAGATAGGCAGTTCTAAAAGCCAAATAAGCGTAAGCAGCTGAATGAGATTTATTAAAGCCATACAATGCAAAGGGGACCATTTTATCGAATAGTTCTGATGCAATTTTTTGAGGTATCTTGTTTTTGGCTGCTCCTTCAATAAATATCTCTTTTTGTTTTTCCATCTCCTCTAATTTCTTTTTTCCCATGGCTCTTCTTAAGATATCAGCTTGACCCATTGAGAAATTAGCTATCACATTTGCTATCAACATTACCTGTTCTTGGTAAAGAATAATACCATAAGTTTCTTCGAGAATATCCTTTAATTGGGGTAGTTCATAAGTGATTTCAGTCTCCCCTCTTTTCCTTTTTATAAAGTCGTCAATCCATGCCATAGGCCCTGGTCGATAAAGAGCAACAAGAGCCATTAATTCTTCAAAACGGCTCGGTTGCATTCTAACTAAAATCTCTTTCATACCAGGGCTTTCCAATTGGAATATTCCAGTGGTATCGCCGGAAATTAGGAGTTTATAGGTTTGTGGATCCTCAAGGGTAATCTCAGAAAGGTCAATAGCTTTGCCTTGTGCTCTTAAAATGTCTAAGGTTTTTTCAATAATCGTAAGAGTTTTCAAGCCAAGAAAATCAAACTTGAGAAGACCTAACTTCTCTATAGAATTCATATCAAACTGAGTAGTAATAATATCCTCCGATGGATTTTTATACAGAGCGGTGTAATCAGTTAACGGAGAAGGTGCTATAACAACACCTGCAGCATGAGTAGAAGCATGACGTGCTAACCCTTCCAGTCTTTTAGCAATGTTGAGTAATTCTCTTACCGTTGAGTTATTCTCAAAGAGGTCTTTTAGCTGCGTTTCTGTTTTAATTGCATCCTCAATGCTTCTCGTATTTTCAGGAACAAGTTTTGCTATTCTATCTACCTCGGCATAAGGGATATTCAAAGCTCTACCGACATCTCTAATTACAGCCTTAGCTGTTAAGGTGCCGAAAGTTATTATCTGAGCTACATGGTCTACACCATATTTCTGGGCTACGTAGTTAATAACCTCTTGTCTCCTCTCTTTACAGAAATCCACATCAATATCAGGCATACTTACTCTCTCGGGATTGAGAAATCGTTCAAAAAGGAGATTATATTTGATAGGGTCTATCTCCGTTATACCTAAAACATAAGCCACAAGACTGCCTGCTGCAGAACCTCTACCTGGTCCAACTGGAATCTTAGCTCTCTTTGCGAAAGAGATAAAATCCCATACAATTAAAAAGTAAGAAGAATATCCCATCTCCTTTATTATTGAGAGTTCCTTTTTAAGCCGCTCTCTGTAATTTGAAGGAGGAATACCTTTAAATTTTTTTTCAAGGCTCTCATAAACAAGCCTTTCCAAAAAGGTATCTGGATCACTCCCGTCGGAGGTCCTGAAATGGGGAAGCAAAATCCTATCGAAATCAAACTCAAGATTGCATCTTTCAGCTATTAAAAGGGTATTTTTAAGAGCCTGGGGAAGTTCAGAGAAAGCATAAAACATCTCTTTTTGGGATTTAAAGTAAAAGTCTTCTGTTTCAAATTTGAGCCTTTTTGTGTCCCTAATAGTTTTTCCTGTCTGAATACAAAGGAGTATATCATGTGCTTTAGCATCTTGCTTCCTTAGATAATGACAGTCATTGGTTGCCACAATAGGGACATCATATCTATTCGAAAGATCTACTAATTTTTTATTAACTCCTATCTGCTCAGGTAGCCCATTGTTTTGAATCTCAAGAAAAAAGTTATCCCTTCCAAAGATGTCTAAATATTCCTTGAGAACACCTATTGCTATCTCTTCCTTATCGTGTTGGAGATAATAAGGTATTTCACCTTTTAAACATGCACTAAGCGCTATTAAACCGCTATTAAATTGTTGTAAGATCTCTTTATCAATCCTTGGTTTGTAATAAAAACCTTCAATATATGCCTTTGACAAAAGGGTTGTAAGATTTTTGTACCCCTCATAATCTTTAGCCAAAAGCACAAGATGGAAAGAAGCCTCTTCTGGGAGGTTTTTGTCGAGATTTACCTTTGTCTTTTCGTGTCTACTACCAGGTGCTACATAGACCTCACAACCAATGATTGGCTTAATTCCTGCTTTCTTTGCCTTTCTATAAAATTTTATAGCACCAAAAATATTGCCGTGATCAGAGATAGCTAGAGTTGACATTTTATACTGAGAGGCCTGTTCTACAAGTTCATCAATCTTTATAGCACCATCAAGAAGGCTATATTCTGTGTGTAAGTGGAGGTGAACAAAATCTGAATTTTCCATAAAAAAATGTTAACCCCAGGATCTACCTTTAGTCAAATTAAAACTATTTATTATTTGATCTATAATGATAAAATTGATTAATTTGAAACTGAAAAAAATATTAGAAATTAGGGATTAATGGATCCTTAACAACAGCACAACTTTTTAATAGAGGATAATAAACCTGAGGAAGTATCAGAGTTTGATTACCAGCTTAAAAGGGTTTTCAGAAAATTAAGTTACCCAGTAGAGACCAAGAATAATCAAGTTTTACAAAAAGGAAAGAGAATAGGCAACAAAGATGGTCCTTAAGGACTTTATAAAATGTTTAAAATAGACTATCTTGGTTTAAAAGGTCTTGCAGACAGACAATTGGAGACTACCCTTTAAAATTGTTTAAATATACAACACCTCCCAAAAAGTTTGCAAATATTGCCAAGAAAGCTCTGTAAATTCTTTTAAGCATTCTCTACCCCTACCACACTCTGAAAATCCAAAACATTTTTTACATCAGTTGATTCAATCCTCATCGCAAATATCTGCTTAAACCTCTAACTCGCCCAAACAACACTATGTATTGGTTGAATGAGCCACCTTTCATGCATATTTGCAAGTTGCACAAATAAATTAAGCTCCAAATTAATGATCACTCAAAGGAAAAAGCTTTGATATAGGTTTATCA
>CAYPJO010000016.1:0-30225 GCA_964411065.1 uncultured Thermodesulfovibrio sp. | reverse complement strand
ACAGGTCCCTTTCAGCCTCAAGCGCTCCCTCTATGAACCTCTTTCTGAATTCCTTGACAGCTTCTTCCTGCATTTCCCAAAAATCACCGATACTATTGACCTCTTTCCATAAATCTGTTACTGTTATCTTCGTCAGGTCATTTACTGACATGGGTGTATCCTCCTTTTTATTGTTCTTTGATCGGAACAATGGAGAATACACCCTTATGTTTTTATCCTTCAAGATTTTACACAGAAGATTTTACGCTATCATCTTAGCTACCTTAAGTTTATGACTTAAGTTTATGATAGGAACAGTAATGCCCCAAAAAGCAACCTCATTAAGATAGCTAAGAGAAGTTCCGCTTTGTTCTTCTCTTGGTCCAGATTACCACTAAACATTCTCTCGTTTGAAAATACAAGTTAGAGCTATACTGTTGAGAAGCACTTTTTAGCAATAATGAACCTATGCTATTGACTAATTAATATCGTTGTTTTTAAACTAAAAATTATAGCATAGGGGGTATAGTATGGATGAGAAAAAAAACCTCCAAAAGAGGCTTAGAAAAATTGAGGGTCAAATTCGAGGATTGCAAAGGATGGTTGAATCGGATAGAAGTTGTGAAGAGATTTTAGCTCAATTTGCTTCAATAAATAGAGCTCTAAAGGCTGTTTCTCTTGTTTTTTTAAAGATTTATATCACTAAATGTTTTTTTGATAGTAAAGATTCTTCCTCAATTAATAATATTAATAATATTGAGAGAGATATGCAAAAGATTTTAAATGCATTTTTGTCAACTATTTAAGCAGGGGAGGCTTGAATATGCCAGTTTATGAATATAAATGCGAGAAATGCTCTAATTTTTTTGAAGTTCTTAAACCGGTAAGGGAAAGGGATGTGGCTGAAAAATGCCCCTCATGTAAGAGTTTAGAAACCAAGAGGATGCTTTCTCAGATCGGGCATATTGACTTCTCTAAATGCAGTCCCACTCTACATTCCAGCGGTTGAAAAATTTAAAAGATTAAGATGTGGCAGTTGGCTACATTAGCATTTAAGTTTTTACGGCAATGAAAACTTTTATTAAGCTACATTTGCTTTTTAGATATTTCAAGTATTTTTAAAAATTGAAATTTCAAAGGCATAGAATACTAAAGATTGAAATGTTTCTTTTCAAATATGGAACTGTGAAGTTAGAAATAGTGTAATAAGTGGTATGCTAAAAATTTTAATTAACTAAATAAAATGAAGGAGAGAGAATGAATTTAACAAGAAGAGGCTTTCTTGCTTTAACATCAACTGCTTGTGCATCTTTAATCTTAGGCGCCGATGTAGAAGCAGCAGTAGGGAAATTAGCAACCATAGTTGATATTACTAAATGTGATGGTTGTAAAGGTGAGTTCATTCCAAGATGTGTTAAAGCTTGCAGGGAATACAATGAAAATAGATTCCCTGAACCTAAAAAACCGATTCAACCTTATTGGCCAAGACCAACTTTTGAAGATTGGTCAGATAAAAAGGATATCTTTAATACTTTAACCCCCTACAATTGGATTTTTGTCCAAAAAGTGAGTATTAATGGCAGAGAGATAAATATACCTCGAAGATGTATGCACTGTGATAATCCGCCATGTGTCAGGCAGTGTCCCTTTGGTGCTCTTACTAAGCAACCATTGGGCAACTCTGTAATAAATGATAAGCTCTGTTTTGGTGGCGCTAAATGTAGGGATGTCTGTCCTTGGCAAATTCCTCAAAGGCAAGCAGGAGTAGGAATATATCTCAAGATTTTACCTAAATATGCAGGCGGTGGCGTTATGTATAAATGTGATCTTTGCAAAGACAAAATTATAAGAGGTGAGGAGCCTGCCTGTGTCTCAGCCTGTAAGAGCAGATTAGGTGATAAGGCGGTTTTCACCTTTGGTGAAAGAAATTTAATATTTGAAATTGCTCATAAAAGGGTTAAAAATGAAGGTTTATATATTTATGGAGACAAGCAAAATGGTGGAACTTCAACCTTATATTTATCAGATGTATCCTTTCAAATAATAGAAAAGGCAATAAAGGAGAGCAATGAAAGATTTAAAATGCCCTTACAAGTTGAGAATAAAATTATTACTACCTTGAATCCCATTGGCAAGGTTATTTTATTGTCTGGCTTGGTTTCGATGGTAGGAGGCATCATGAGCGCCATTATCTCGAAAAGAAGAGTAAAGGAGGAGCATTATGAAAAAGAAGATAAAGAGACATAGTCTTATAGAGTTATTTGAGCACTGGACTATTGCGATATCTGGAATTATCCTATTATTTACAGGATTAGGTTGTTTACCTCTTTATAAAAGATATTATTTAACTGAAGTAGTTGGCTTTGGCTGGACCGCAGATTTCTTCAATGTAACCTTAGTCCATTACATATCTGCTATATTTTTTATCTCTGCTGTCTTATTCCATATCTTTTATCATGGTTTTAGAGGAGATAGAGCTCTTCTACCTAAAAGAGGCGATATATCTAAGAGTTTTAAGGTTCTATCTGCGATGATTGGATTAGGAGAAGAGCCTCCTTCGGATAAATATCTACCTGAGCAAAGAATAGCTTATGTTGGTATAGGTTTTATTGTTTTAATTTTAATAATTAGTGGTACTATTAAAGTATTAAAGAATCTTGAATGGTTGATTCTTTCCCCCTTAGCAGAGTCTATTAATACCTTGGTACATACTCTTTTTGGCTTTATTTTTGTATTTGCCTTTTTAGTACATATTGCTACTGTTATTCTTTTCAAAAGAAATTGGCCCCTTCTTAAAAGCATGTTTACTGGTTATGTGGAGGAGGATTATATAAAGGAGAGACACTCATTATGGTATGAGAGGATTAAGAAAGAATAAGAAAATTTATTGGTAAATATTGAATTTTAATCTTTTAGTCCTTGATTATTCTTCTAATTTCTTGGATTCCCAAAGTTTATCCATCTCTTCTGCTGTCATGTCAGACAGGCTTTTGCCCATTTCTTTAGCTTTTATTTCAATATAGTTAAACCTCTGAATGAACTTATTAATGCTCTTCCTAAGGGCATCCTCTCCATTAACACTTAAGAATCTACAAAGATTTACAAGGGCAAATAGTAAATCACCAATCTCTTCTTCGATCTCCCTTTGTGACTGATTGTGAATAGCGTTTTTTAGTTCAGCAAACTCCTCCTCAACTTTTTTCATTACATCCTCCGTCTTATTCCAATCAAATCCCACCATTGCAGCTCTTGATTGTAACCTTTGAGCCCTTTGTAGAGCAGGAAGAGTTTTTGGGACCCCATTTAATAGTGATTCATTGAATCTGCCTTCTTCATTTTTCCTCTTAAACCACTGCTTTGTCACCTCTTCAACTGAATCATATTTGGCATTAGAAAAGACATGGGGGTGTCTTTCAATAATTTTTTCCGAAATAGAATTTATTACATCTTTGATGGTAAAATCACCCATTTCAGAAGCTATTTGGGATTGAAAGATTATCTGGAAAAGCAGATCCCCGAGTTCCTCTTTAAGTTTTTCAGAGTGATTATCATCAATAGCTTCTATTACCTCATAAACTTCCTCTACCAAATATGGCTTAAGAGAAACCTTAGTTTGTTCTCTGTCCCAGGGACAGCCCTCAGGTGATCTTAGTCTTGCCACTATGTCTACCAATTTTGTGAATTCATCCATACTATTGTTTAGTGAAAAAAATAATTTCAACATGTTGAAATTATGTTAAAAGAAGTAAGAGAATCTAATCAATGTAAAAGTTTTATCTTCTTTAGTTTAGTATAGGCTATCTTAAAGAGGGAACCACTTAAGATTATCTAAGATTATCAATGAGTAGAGTCTAACGACAATCTTTGAGATCCATGGAGCTTATCAATTTAGATTACAGTCTTATCTGAGATTTCAGGCCTGAATTTGATAAATCTTATTTCACCCGATTAAGTTCTATGTTTTTTGTTACTAATTTAAGATTCACTAATATCAAGTTGAAGGAGAAAAGGAACTTTTAAAATATAAGAAAAAATAACTATTTAGATCTATTAATAATCTTTAGTTTTTGATTAAATTTTTTAATTTGATAAATAGTGGCTTTATAACTTACCATCTCGTTGTTTTTGATAATTAAAAAAGTCAGAGGTGCAAATCATGACACCAGGTAGCTACATACCAACTGAGTATTTTCCTATTTTGATAATGATGTTGATTTCTATTGCCTTCGGAGTAGGAATAATCTTGTTTGGTGGTTTAGTCAGATTAAGACGTCCCTATAAAGAAAAGTTATCACCCTATGAATGCGGTAACCCTCCTGTAGGAGCTCCAAGGGAGCAATTTAGCGTAAAATTTTATATCGTAGCTATGCTATTTGTTATCTTTGATGTAGAAGCGGTTTTTTTATATCCTTGGGCACTGGTTTATGAAGAAATTGGTTGGTATTCTTTAATTGCAATGATACTTTTTATAGACATTCTACTTGTGGGCTATGCTTATGCTTGGCAGAAGAAAGCTTTTGAATGGTAAGGGAGGAGATAGATAAATATGGCTATGATAATAGACGGTGTTACCACGGTGGTAGAGATAGAAAAGGGTGTAAAAGTAATCCCTGGTGCCAACACGATTATAGCAGCGATAGACAAACTTGTAAATTGGGGGAGATTATCTTCTATATGGCCTATGACTTTTGGTTTAGCATGTTGTGCAATAGAGATGATGGCAACGGGCGCATCTCATTATGACCTTGATAGGTTCGGCGTTGTTTTTAGAGGTTCTCCTCGTCAGTCTGATGCCATAATTGTTGCAGGCACTCTTACAAAAAAAATGGCACCTGTAGTTAGAGCGGTTTATGATCAGATGCCAGAACCACGATATGTTATCGCAATGGGCAGTTGTGCTTGTAGCGGTGGTATATATAATACCTATGCAACAGTTCAAGGAGTAGATTCGATTATGCCTGTAGATGTCTATATACCTGGTTGTCCACCCCGACCAGAGGCTTTATTAGAGGCTATTATTAAGCTTCAAGAGAAGATGAAGAAAGAATCTTTTAAATGGAGCAGGTGGAGATAAATTATGGAACCCTTGGAGATTGCTGATTTGATAAAGAAAAAGTTTCCAGAAGAAGTAAAGGATGTTGTTGAGTTCAGGGGGCAAGTTTCAGTAACAGTTAAAAAAGATAAGATTCTTGAGATAATGAGATTTCTCCACGATACCCCTGAATTATATTTTGATTATTTGGTAGATGTTTGTGGGGTTGATTATTTGGGTAAAAAGGATGTCCGTTTTGAGGTCGTTTATCATCTTCTTTCGATAAAATACAATCATAGGATTAGAATTAAAGCAGAAGTGCCTGAGGATGATTGCTCAATAGATAGTGTTGTAACAATTTGGGCCGGTGCAAATTGGCATGAAAGGGAGTGTTATGATATGTTCGGGATCTCCTTTAAGGGGCATCCAGACTTAAGAAGAATACTTATGCCTGAAGATTGGGAAGGTTATCCACTTAGAAAAGATTATCCACTGAAAAGTGATCTTGGTGCTAAAGAGTGGAAGCAGTTTAAAGAGGTTATTGAAATAGCTAAAAAGAATTTGGTTTACGAGGTCCGTTAAGATGGCTGTTGAAAGAGATTTAAAAACAAAAATTTTAACAATTAATATGGGTCCTCAGCATCCTGCAACACATGGTGTTCTAAGATTGGTTTTAGAGCTTGATGGAGAGACAGTTGTTAAATGCACACCTTATGTAGGCTATCTTCACAGGGGAACAGAAAAACTTGGTGAAAACAGGACTTATCCGATGGCTTTGCCCTTAACTGATAGGTTGGACTATATATCAAGCATGTCAAATAACATTGGCTTCTGTGTAGCAGTTGAAAAGCTTCTCGGGATAGAAGTCCCCGAGAGGGCAAAATTCATCAGAACTATAATGGCTGAACTAACAAGGATTGCCAGTCATATAGTCTGGATCGCAACCCATGCTCTTGATATTGGTGCTATGACCGTCTTCTTATATTCAATGAGGGATAGAGAATGGATATTAGAACTTTATGAAATGGCATGTGGTGCCAGGCTGACGGTAACTTATCCACGCATTGGTGGTGTAAGAGCAGATGTGAGTCAGGAGTTTTTAGATCATTGTTATAAGTTTACCGAGGAATTTCCCAAGCGTATTGAACAGTATGAGACCCTTATTGATCAAAATAGGATCTGGTTACATAGAACAAAAGGAATAGGGGTCATAAGCGCTGAAGAGGCTATTAACTGGGGATTAACAGGACCTACCCTGAGAGGCTCTGGCGTCCCTTATGATGTAAGAAAGTTTGCTCCCTATGATGCTTATGATCAGGTTGAGTTTGAAGTACCAATTGGAAAAGTTGGGGATGTTTATGATAGATATAGATGTAGGATGGAAGAGTTTAGGCAGTCCAATAGAATCATCAGGCAATGTCTGGAAAAATTACCCAGTGGTTATGTCTTAAATCCTGACGCTCCTGGTTATGATATGGCTCCTGGTCCAAGGAAAAAACCAACACCACCTCCTCCAAAGGCTGAATCATCTACAGAAGGTGCAAAAGAACAGCCACCCCCTCCTCCCCCTGAGGAAGCTGGTCCTGCTTTTGAGGAAGTGTATGTTGCAACGGAGGTTCCAAAGGGTGAGTTAGGTTTTTATTTTGTGAGTGATGGAACTGGGAGACCTTATAGAATGAGAATTAGAGCCCCTTCTTTTGTTCATGCTTCTGTCTTGCCGAGACTTTGTGAGGGGTCTCTTGTGGCCGATGTTATCGCTAACATTGGAACCATAGATATAGTTCTTGGTGAATGTGACAGGTGAGGTGATTTATGAGTGAGATTATAGCATTAGAGAGAACGGGTAGCTTTCTAATTCAATTAATAATTATTATCGTTAAGATAGCGGTAGTGATTGGTGTTACAATGTTACATGTTGCCTATGCTACTTATTTTGAACGAAAAGTGATAGGGCACATGCAGGTTAGGCTCGGACCAATGAGAGTAGGTCCGCATGGCCTTTTGCAGCCTATTGCAGACGGTATCAAGCTCTTCTTCAAAGAAGATATTATCCCTTCAGTTGCAGATAGATGGGTATTCCAGATAGCTCCGCTGGTTGCTTTATTTGCTACTTTGAGTTCCTTGGCTGTTATACCCTTTGATCCACTCTTTTATATTGCTGACATAAATATTGGACTTCTCTTTTTATTAGCAATGTCATCTCTTGGAGCTTATAACTTAATAATGGCAGGATGGGGTTCCAATACAAAGTACGCCTTCTTGGGTGGTTTGCGGTCGAGTGCACAAGTTATTAGCTACGAGATAGCAATGGCATTTAGCCTTGTAAGCGTCATGCTCATGGCAGGGTCATTGAATTTGATCGAGATTGTTCAGGCTCAGCAACAATACTGGTATGGTATGTATTTAATACCTCAGGTTGTTGCTTATATAGTCTTCTTAATTGCTGCGATTGCTGAAACTAATAGGGCTCCTTTTGATCTGCCTGAAGCTGAGAGTGAGTTAGTTGCAGGCTATTTTGTCGAATATAGCGGGATGAGATTTGCCCTCTTCTTCTTAGGTGAATATATTGGTATGTTCGTTATGTCTTCGTTAGCAGTAATCTGTTTTTGGGGTGGTTGGACTGTTCCGCCAATTTTGATTGAATTAATTCCGCCTCTTGCAGCTGTTCCTGGTATAGTCTGGTTTCTAATAAAGGTTTATTTCCATATTTTCCTCTTCTATTGGGTAAGGGCTACATTGCCAAGATACAGATACGATAAACTTATGGCTTTAGGGTGGAAGATCCTGATCCCGGTCGCCTTAGCGAATCTTGTAGTAACGTCCGTTATAAAGTTTATATTTTAATTTAAGTGAATAAGGGGTACTAATCGTGACTCTAAAAGAATTGATTAAAAAAACATTTTTTCTTGAGATTCTTAAAGGTATGGCATTGACCTTTAAGATGATGTGCAGTCGTGCTGTTACTATTCAGTATCCTAAAGAGCGGAGAAAGATTTACCCAGGCTTTAGGGGCAGACATGCCTTAGTTAGGGATCATAAGACAGGTAAAGAGAAGTGCATAGCGTGCATGAGGTGTTCTAATATTTGTCCGTCACAATGTATTTATATCTCTAAGAAGAAAAGACCTGAAGATGGAAAGCTCTATTTAGCTCAGTATGATATAGAGGCTTTAAGATGCATCTATTGCGCCTATTGTGTTGAGGTTTGTCCTGTCTGCGCTCTTGTGCTAACTGAGGAATATGAATACTCTGCATATACAAGAGAGGAGTTGTATTTTACCAAAGAAAAGTTATTGCAAAATTGGGATGAATTTGCAGCTAAGCAAAAAGAGGATACCTATTTTAATAAATTTTGGCGTCCTGACGGTCTTGATCATTCAAAAATGCCTAAGGGAAAGAGAGAACAAGGACCTGTACCAACAAAGCCTATTGTAGTCCAACCAGAAAGCGCTGAGCAAAAAACAGAAAGCCCTCCTGAAAAAACTGAAAAGAAGGAGACCGAATAGCTATGTTACCTCAATTAATATTTGGTTATTTTGCAATATCAGTAATAGTCTTGTCCCTCTTAATAATAACGAGAAGGAACCCCGTCCATAGCGTTTTATGGATGTTGGTTTTATTTTTTCACATAGGTGCTATCTATCTCTTTTTGAATGCTGAATTCATAGCTGCTATTCAAATTATTCTCTATGCAGGTGCAATATTAGTACTCTTTCTGTTTGTTATTATGATGTTAAATATTAAAGAAGAGTTGAAATCTGAAAGGTTTATCGGCGAATGGCCTATAGGCGTAGCTTTAGGGCTATCCATATTGCTATTTGTTCTTTTTGCGATATTCAAGTATGCCCCAGGACCACTGGGACACTATACTATTGAGTTTATACAAAAGGAAACCCATACAAAGGCTATTGGAAAGGTCTTATATACAGACTACATATTACCTTTTGAGGTAGCATCTATAATTTTATTAATTGCAATTATAGGAGCGATTGTACTCGCTAAAAAGAGGACTTAGGGGGGCAGATGGTACCTTTAGAATGGTATATTTCATTAAGTATTGCTATGTTCGTGATAGGTGTAATTGGCTTCCTAATTAGGCGCAATTTAATCATTATGTTAATATCGATTGAATTGATGTTAAACGCTGTCAATTTAAGCCTTGTGGCCTTCAGCCATTATTTGCAAGATTTAAAAGGTCAGATATTCGTTTTCTTTACTATAACAGTTGCAGCTGCAGAGGCTGCAATAGGGTTAGCAATTCTTATTTGCCTATTTAGAAATAGGGCTATAGTTCATACTGATAAAATAACGGAGATGAAGGGATGACAATGGAAAAGTATTTATTTATTCCACTTCTACCTTTAATTGGCTTCTTTATAAATATTTGGTTTGGTAGGTTTTTTCAAGAAAGAGCTCACTGGATAGCTATATTAACAGTCTTTGGCTCATGCGTTATTGCAATAATAACCTTTGTGGAGGTCGTTCAGGGTAAGATTATACATTATGATGTCTATAGCTGGGTCGTATCAGGGAATTTTAAGGTCTCTTTTGGCTTTTTGATTGATCAACTGACTGCTATAATGCTAATCGTTGTAACTACCGTTAGCCTATTAGTTCATATCTATTCAGTGGGTTACATGCATGGCGATCCAGGTTATTATAGATTCTTCGCTTACTTAAACCTCTTTACTTTCTCAATGCTCATGCTTGTCACTGCAAATAACTTCTTACAGCTTTACTTTGGATGGGAAGCTGTCGGTCTATGCTCGTATTTCTTAATTGGATACTGGTATCAGAAAAAGAGTGCTGCCGATGCCGGTAAAAAGGCTTTTATTGTCAATCGCTTCGGTGATTTTGGCTTTGGGCTTGGCGTTTTTATGGTCTTTATTTACTTTGGCTCTTTACATTATACAGATGTATTCGCCAATCTGCACACCATCCAAGGTCAGACCATTAATGTTCTCGGCTTAGATATAAGTTTAGTTACCCTAATTGCATTGCTCTTGTTCTGCGGAGCAGTGGGTAAATCTGCTCAGATTCCTCTTCATGTGTGGCTTCCTGATGCAATGGAGGGTCCTACCCCGGTCAGTGCTCTTATTCATGCAGCTACAATGGTTACCGCTGGTGTTTTCATGGTTGCAAGGTTAAATCCTCTCTATAATATGTCAGAAACAGCAATGATGGTTGTAGCTTTAACAGGGGCTATTACCAGCCTTTTTGCAGCTACCATAGCTTTAGTCCAGAATGATATAAAAAGAATAATAGCTTATTCTACCGTTAGTCAGCTTGGATATATGTTTCTTGCATGTGGTGTGGGTGCTTATGGTGCTGGAATATTTCATCTTTTTACACATGCATATTTTAAAGCTTTGTTGTTTTTGGGTGCTGGTAGCGTTATGCATGCAATGGCAGGTGAACTAGATATTCAAAAGATGGGTGGTTTAAAGAAATATATGCCTATAACTTTTTGGACATTTTTAATTGCTTCCGTGAGCATAGCTGGAATCCCTCCCTTAGCAGGATTCTTTAGCAAGGATGAGATTTTGTGGCTCGCTTACAACGCTGGTATCGTAGGAAAAGTAGTATGGATTCTTGGCACTATTTGCGCTGCTCTGACAGCTTTTTATAGTTTTAGAATTGTATTTTTAACATTTTTTGGTAAGTTCAGAGGTACTCACGAACAGGAACACCACTTACATGAGTCTCCACCTTCAATGACGATACCTTTGATGATTTTGGCATTTGGCTCTATAACTGCTGGATGGGTTGGTATCCCTCCTTTATTGGGCGGTGGAAACTGGATTGGCCACTTTTTAGAGCCCGTTTTAGGTCATCCTCATGTTCATGCCACCCACGCTGAAGAATGGATGGTTATTGGTATTTCGATAGTAGTCGGTATAGGTGGTATATTCGTCGCTGCAGTGATGTATCTTTGGGCACCTAATTTGCCTCTCTACTTGGGACGTTCTCTCAAATCAGCCTACAGAGTTTTATGGAATAAGTATTATGTCGATGAGTTGTACGATTATACAATCGTTAAGCCTACTATCTGGATAGCAAATAGAATGCTCCAGGGTGTTACTGATGGTAAGATAATTGAAGGAATTGTTAACGGAGTCCCAAGATTGATTGCAGAGTTTGGAGAGAGATTTAGAAAACTTCAGACAGGTTTTTTACAACACTATGCAATGGGAATGGCTTTTGGCTTTTTCGTAATAGTCTCTTTAATTTTAATATTCAGTAAATGAATTGAGTGCTCAGTGTTAAGATAAGGAGGAAAAATAATGCAAACAGGGCATGATGATAGTCATATTACTCATCAACAACCTCTTAATAGAATTGTGATAACACTCCTATATGTACCAGCTATAATTGCCTTTGTTTATCTTGGTGCGATTTTCTCTTCACAGATTGAATATGCTGTTTTAAGTTGGGTCATATTTCTTCCAATAATTGGAGGTTTTTTACTCTTTTTAATTCCCCGCAAACACGAAATGTATTCACGGAGTGCATCCCTTTTAATAAGCTTGGTAGCTTTTGTCTTAAGCCTACCTCTTTATCTGAATTTTGATAAGACTACTGCAAAGATGCAGTTTACAGAAACCCATAATTGGATCCCTGCATGGGGTATCAAATATGCTGTAGGTGTTGATGGTATAAGTGTTTTGTTTGTTTTACTTTCAACTTTGCTCACTATACTATGTGTAACTGTTTCTTGGAATGCTATCACAGAGAAAGTTAAGGAATTCTATGGCTCTCTGCTTCTTATAGAGGGTTCAATGATCGGGGTATTTTGTAGTCTTGATTTTTTCTTGTTCTATATATTTTGGGAAGCTATGCTTATCCCCATGTATATTCTGATAGGTGTTTGGGGTGGACCTAATAGAGTTTATGCCGCTATCAAGTTCTTCCTATTTACCCTTGTAGGTAGCTTATTGATGCTTGTTGGAATTATTGTCCTATACTTTTATACCAACAAGAGCTTTGATGTTCTCCTTATGATGAATACAACTTATCCTTATTACATACAACTCTTACTTTTCTGGGCTTTCTTTGCTGCCTTTGCTGTGAAGGTTCCAATGTTCCCCGTACATACTTGGTTACCTGATGCTCATACTGAAGCGCCTACTGCTGGTAGTGTTATTCTTGCCGGAGTGTTGATTAAAATGGGTGCCTATGGTTTTTTACGTTTTAGCATACCACTATTTCCAGAGGCAGCAAGAGACATGGCACCATTAATGATAGTGCTATCTGTAATAGCTATTATTTATGGTGCAGTCATATGTCTTGCCCAGACTGATGTGAAGAGACTTATTGCTTATAGCTCTGTTAGCCATATGGGCTTTGTGACTCTTGGAATCTTTGCTCTTAATATGCAAGGGATACAGGGTGGAATATTACAGATGATAAATCATGGAATTGTAACAGGTGCACTCTTCTTAGCTTTTGGTATCATCTATGAGAGGACTCACACTCGTGATATTTTTAATTATGGGGGTGCAGCAACAATAATGCCAGTATACGCTGCTTTCTTCATGGTATTTACCTTAGCTGCGGTTGGTTTACCAGGAACTAATGGTTTCATTGGTGAGTTCTTGATATTATTAGGTGGTTTTATGGCTTGGAAATTAATGGGTATTCTTGCTTGTACTGGAATTATAATAGGCGCTGGATATATGCTTTGGTTATATCAAAGGGTATTCTTTGTTGAAGTTAATCCCGCTGCTCATTATGGGGAAGACATGAATGAAAGAGAATTTCTTACCTTACTTCCTCTCGTATTTCTTGTAGTATGGATAGGGTTTTATCCTAATACTTTTTTGAGTTTTATGGAGGTCTCTGTACAGAACCTCATCGACCGTGTTAACTCTGCAGGACAACAACAAATAACTCAAATTATCAGCGAGGTAGTAAAGTGAATATACCATTGCCCGATTTAAGACCAATAATACCAGAAATTATTATGTCATTAGTAGCTTGCACTCTTTTGTCAGTAGAGTTATTCGCAAAGGATAAGACTAAGGATTGGCTTGGCTATTTAGCCATAGGTGCGTCCATAGCTGTTTTTTATGCAATCCCCCAGAGTCAAGGTAGCACCTTTGGTGGCATGTTTATTAGTGATGGTTACAGTTCCTATTTCAAATTTATCTTTTTAATCAATCTCATACTGACAGTCTTAATTTCTTTTAAATATCTGCAAAGAGAAGAAGCTGAGTATGGTGAATATTATAGTCTATTAATGTTTGCAACTTTGGGTATGATGTTAATGGCTTCTTCAGCTGATTTGTTACTGCTCTATCTTGGTTTAGAGTTAATGGCACTGAGTACCTACATCCTTGCTGGTATTAAAAGGCATGATATAAAGTCTAATGAAGCAGCAATGAAGTATTTCCTTTTAGGTGCTTTCTCATCGGCTATCCTCCTTTTTGGTATCTCCTTGCTATATGGTTTAACTACTACCACAAATATTTATGAGATCGCGAAACACTTAAAAGAGACCGAAGTAACTCTCACACTTCTGATGGCAATGACAATGGTTATATGTGCCTTTGCCTTTAAGATTGCTGCTGCACCTTTCCATATGTGGGCTCCAGATGTTTATCAGGGTGCTCCTACTTCTATAACAGCCTTTTTCTCTGTAGGTCCAAAGGCTGCTGGGTTTGCTATCATAGGTAGGGTTTTTTATATCGCTTTTGGCACCCTCCAATTGGATTGGACGGCTATATTGATAGGATTAGCTATCTTTACTATGGCGGTTGGTAATATTCTTGCTATTGTACAAACAAATATTAAGAGGATGCTCGCTTATTCATCTATTGCCCATGCAGGGTATGCCCTATTAGGAGTAATTGCAGGAACTCAAGAAGGGCTTAATGCTTTGATGACATACTTATTGATCTATGCCTTTATGAACATTGGTGCCTTTGCTATTGTAATAATACTTGAAAAAGGTGAAAGTATTAAAGATTACAACGGACTCTCAAAGAGCCATCCCATAATAGCATTCCTTATGCTTGTATTTATGTTTTCTCTAACAGGAATTCCACCAACTGCCGGATTCATTGCAAAATTCAATATATTTATGGCTGCAATAAATTCGGGCTATACATGGGTGGTAGTGATTGCAGTCTTCTTTAGTGCGGTTTCAGCTTATTATTATATGCGAATAGTTATGAATATGTACATGAAACCTATGGAAGAGGTAGCAAAAATATATCCTACTTTAGCCAATAGCATCGCCTTATTTATAAGTGTTATAATGATTTTTGTTATTGGTGTAATGCCCTCTGTTGTGATCGGCTATACATTCCAGTTATTTATGTGAGTTTTTTAAACTTACTAATTAACTTTGTATAAGAGAGAGGGAAGATTTCTGTGTTTTTTAAAGTTGAAACATGTAGTTATTTTCTATTTAATTAGTAATAATTTTGTTTCTAACTGATAGACCTCAGATATTTCACGGCAAATTCCCTTATATCCAACAGAGCTCTGTAGAGTAATTTTAAAAGCCTTGATATAAATATAAGTTATGGCAATTTTGTATAAAAAATTTTATTTCAAAAAAGTCGATATTTTCATTTGGTCATAAACTCTATTCCATAAATAATAAGGGTACAGTTTGATATATATAAAAGGTGATATGAACCTCAAAAGCTTTTATAACTGCTCTTTTTCTCTGCTGCCGAGACTGCCAAACTGTCTGCCTCTTTGTTAAGGTCTCTTGGTATATGTTCAATCGAATAGTGATTGAAGTCATTGAGTAATGATTTGACTTCTTTGTAGATCTTCTCAATATTTGAGCTTCTGACTTTATAGTGTCCTCTAATCTGCTTTGTTATAAGCTCAGAGTCAGTATAGATAGTTAATGTAGTAACTCCATTTCTTTTAGCTTCCCTGAGACCTCTTAGAAGCGCAGTATATTCAGCCATATTGTTAGTTGTAACTCCTATGTATTCTGAGATCTTTATCTTTTGATGATTTATAAGAAGCACTATTCCTATCCCTGAATGTCCTGGGTTGCCCTTCGAAGCCCCGTCACAATAGAGTATTGCCTTCTTGCTCTGTGAAGAATCCTCCTTTTTAATTTTGTTCATTGTTCTTAACATAATTGCCCTTGATTAGCTAAATTTAGTTGAATTGAATTATTATATAATTATATCAATGTTGAAAAATATTAATATTTTAATTTTTTATAGATGCTTATGAGAGCAATGGTTTTAAACAAAATAACCAGTCTTGCCGAGAATAGAAATCCCTTGACAATGCAGGAGTTACCTATTAGATCCCCTCAAGGAAAGGAAATACTTATAAGAGTTACAGCTTGTGGTGTCTGCCATACAGAACTTGATGAGATTGAGGGGAGACTACAACCAAAACTACCTATTATACCTGGGCACCAAATTATAGGATATGTCACAGAGGTTGGTAAGGAGGTCAATAAATTCAAAGTAGGTGACAGGGTTGGTATAGGTTGGATTCATTCTGCATGTGGAGAATGTGAGTTTTGTATTAAAGGGGATGAGAACCTCTGTGACAAATTTGTTGCAACAGGGAAAGATGTAGATGGTGGCTATGGTGAATATACTATTGTTACAGAGGATTATGCTTTCCCTATCCCAAAGTCCTTCTCAGACTCTACAGCTGCCCCTTTACTTTGTGCAGGAGCTATTGGCTATCGTTCTTTAAGTCTCTGTAACCCTAAGGATTATCAAAATATTGGCTTGGTTGGTTTTGGTTCTTCTGCCCATATTGTTATACAATTAATAAATTATCTATATCCAAATTCTAAAGTTTATGTATTTGCTCGATCGGAAAAGGAAAGAGCCTTTGCAAAGTCCCTTGGTGCATATTGGACAGGTGCAATTGAGGATCTCCCTCCAGTGAAACTACACTCCATTATCGAGATTACGCCGGCCTGGAAGCCAATAGTTTATGCTATGAAATACCTCCAAAAAGGGGGGAGGCTTGTGATAAATGCAATAAGAAAAGAGGATTATGACAAAAATATTCTACTCTCTTTAGATTATCCAACTCATCTATGGCTTGAAAAAGAGATCAAAAGTGTTGCTAATGTTACAAGAAAAGACATTGCAGAATTTCTTAAATTAGCCAATCAACTAAAACTAAAGGTTGAAGTGCAAGAATTTTCCCTTGCAGATGCCAACTTCGCGCTTTGTGAATTGAAGGACAGAAAAATTCGAGGTTCAAAAGTTTTAGTAATCAGCGGTTAATATATTCTCTTAAATATTTGGCTGTATGAGAATTATCTATATGCAACAGTTCTGCTGGTTGACCTTCAAAAAGCACCTTCCCGCCTTTTTCGCCACCATCAGGTCCAAGGTCTATTATCCAGTCTGCACAACTAATAACATCTAGATTGTGCTCTATTATTACAATTGTATTGTTTCTCGATATAAGTCTTTCTATTATCTTCATAAATCGCATAATATCTCTGTAATGTAGCCCTACCGTTGGTTCATCTAAGATGTAAAGAAACCCCTTACTATATTTATGATTTAGGGATTTATCCAGCTCAGAGCAGATTTTGAGCCTTTGAGATTCTCCTCCAGAGAGTGTATTAATGGGTTGTCCAAGTTTTAAATAACCAAGACCAATTTCATTTAAGAAAGTGAATTTGGAGCTGATGTCGGGGTGTTTTTGGAAAAATTCAGCAGCTTCATGGATTGTCATCTCAAGAACGTCAAAGATGTTTTTCCCTTTATAGGTGATTTGTAAAATCTCCTTTTTATATCTTCTGCCGTGGCAGTCCTCGCACTTTACATAAATATCCTCGAAAAAATACATTTCTAATTTTTGATATCCCTCACCTTTACAACTTTCGCATCTGCCACCAGGAAGATTAAAAGAGAATGAAGCTGGTGAAAGATTCAGTCTTTTGGCATCGGGCTGATTTGCAAATAATTTTCTGATTGGGTCAAATAACTTCAAATAAGTAACAGGATTTGAACGAGGTGTTTTACCTATTGGACTTTGATCTATAAGTCTTACCCCTCTGAAATTGTCAAGCCCCGTTAAGGAATGATAAGGTAGGGGTTCTTCATTTTCAATCTTAAAATATCTAGCAGAAGCTCTATAGAGAGTTTCAACAATTAAACTGCTCTTACCAGAACCAGAGACTCCTGTAACTACTGTAAGAGCATTAATGGGAATCTTGACATTGACTCCCTTCAAATTATTACCAGTAGCTCCATTTAGGAAAAGGTATTTCCCCTTCAATCTGATGTGAGAATTTCTCTTTAAATTGCAGGAGGATTTATTTGTTATATAGTTTGATGTGAGAGTGTTTGCATTTAAAAAGTCTTTCATTTGCCCATTGAATATAATCTCTCCCCCAAGATGCCCTCCGTCAGGTCCTAATTCAATTACCCAGTCACTGTTGGAGATTATGTCTCTATCATGTTCAACTACGATAACGGTATTACCCCTCATAGCAACTTTCTTGATTATCTCCATTATCTTCATTGTATCTCTTGGGTGTAGTCCTATTGTTGGTTCATCAAGGACATAGAGAGTGCTTGTCAGAGCAGAAGCAAGCTGATTAGAAAGATTTACACGTTGGTATTCACCACCAGATAAGGTCTTTGCCTGACGATCAAGGGAAAGGTATCCAAGACCTACCTCCTCCAAAAAATTTAACTTAATTAGTATTTGTCTGATGATTTCCTTTGAGATTTCAGTTTGCATGGGAGTTAGTTTTAGCTCTCTCAACCATTCAATAGTCTTTGATACTGGCATTTGTGAAAGTTCAGCTATATTCAAACCATTTATTCTATAAATAAGCGCATTTTTGCAAAGCCTTGTTCCTCCACAATTAGGGCAGACAACTGCTTTCCGATATCTGCTAAGCAGTACTCTTATATGAAGTTTATACCTTTTATTTTCAAGCTCACTGAAAAAGTCATCTATTCCGTAAAAGTGCTCATTCCCTTTACGGATCATTTCTCTCTCTTTTTCTGACAACTCAATATAGGGTTTATGAATGTTTATTCCGCTCCTTTTAGCGCCGCGAATCATCTGTTGTTTCCACCACCTATAAGTAGGTAGCTCCCATAGTTCAATAGCTCCTTCCTCAAGAGATAAGTATCTGTCTGGAATTATTAGTTCATCATCGTAAACAAGGATGTTCCCGAAACCATTACAAGTAGGACAAGCGCATAGGGGATGGTTAAAAGAAAATAATAGAGCAGAGGGTTCAACGATAGCATATTCACAAATATCACAAATATATTTTGAAGAGAAGTTTAATATAGTGTAAGGTTGATTAGATTTAGTTGCTTCGATGTTATCATCTGTAGGGGTTTTATAGATTAATATCTTTAAACTTTCTTTGCCTTCTCGCCATGCACCCTCTATCGAATCAGAGAGTCGAGGTTCGTCTCTAATAACTAATCTGTCAATTACAACTTCTTTAGAGACTAAAAGATCATCTTTTATTTCATCTATGTTTATGACTTCGCCATTAAACAGGATCCTTTGAAAACCTCTCCGTAGAAGAGCCTGTAATTCCTCATCTGTTTTAAAAATTATGATTGCTCTTTCCCCAATATATTTATTTAAAAGTTCAGAAACAATCAGAGAAGGATTCCATTTTTTAATCTCTGAGGAACATATTGGGCAATAGGGTGTTGAGATCTTAGCAAAGAGCAATCTAAGGAGGTCATAAATTTCTGTAAGAGTTCCTACTGTTGAACGAGAACCTTTTATTGGGTTTTTCTGCTCAAGGGCGATAGCAGGCCTTAAATTATATATGGCGTCAACATCTGGTCTATCCATCTTTTCCAAAAAAAGTCGAGCATAAGTTGAGAGAGATTCAATATATCTCCATTGACCCTCGGCGTATAAAGTATCAAAAGCTAAAGAAGACTTACCTGAACCAGAGACGCCAGTGATAGCTATAACTTTGTTGTGTGGTATCTTGAGGCTAATATTTTTAAGGTTATTCTGTCTGGCACCCTCAATTATTATCTCTTTTTGGGACATCTTAATATTTTAACATTTAGTCGTTAAGATGTATATGCAACGCACAGAGGTAGAGTTTAGTCTGTTTAGGGAAGTTCTAGGCAGGTAAAGGTAAAAAGAAAGAAGTCTTTAAAGTTAAGGAACTTATTAGGTGGATTCACTCTTTGATAATAATTTTATGGGATCAACAACAATAAGCTGGTTACGGGACTATGATTCAAATTTTAATCTGATTACTCATACTCTCCTTCAATAGAGCATGTTTGTAGATTCCATAACTCTAATATCTCTTTTGGTGCTTATCTCTTTTACAGATTTTATAGTAAAAAACGCTCTTTCTTCTTTTGCTATGAAAGCATTATTGCTATTCTAAATTATTTCAAGCCTTATGTGGGTGTAAAAGGCAGGTTTAGCAATTAAATAAAGTATCTATCATTGAAGCTCTTTATTTTAACATCAAGATTAAATCTCGCATATCAGAGATCATAGTCAGTGTAGTGAATAAAAGCGTTAAGAAGTAGAGATTTTTAAAAAAAATCTATCAACTCCAAAGGAATTAATAGATATATTTTATCGATTTTTCAATTTGGGTGAGGAATAATTAGTTTCTAAATCAATATAACATGGGTAGGTTTTAAATCCTACCCATGTTACTGATGTTATTTAATCGAGAGACTTTTTGATCGTGAAACCATTAACTCTTATAGGGAAGCTATTTATTTACGGGTGGATGAAATATTTTATTTGATTTCCTCGTTCTTTCTATGATCTTTACTTAGCTCCCTATTTTAAAAGAGAAGCTCTCTCAGCAACCCTTCTATCTCTTACACTTAGAATTTATCCCCACTTTTGTTTCTGTAAGTTCAGAGCCTCTGAGATATCAATATCAGGTACAGGTAGTGTCTCTGACTCCTTTGCTGCAAGTTCTTTAATTTTTGGCAAATCAGCAAGAACTGCATCAATTACTTCTGGCCCAATTGATTTCCTTTTCTTTATCTCTTCAAAAAGGGCTCTCTTAAAAGCAACAGGAACTTCTTCTATAAAAAACCTGGCATCTAATCTTGAGCCTGGCAAATTTTCAATTATCTTATTTGTTTGTTCTTCGGGCACCTCCATGATTAATGCCTTTATTGCCCCCCCGAACATATCGGTGACTTTCTCTTCAAGAGGGCTCCCTTTAATATCAGCAAGTCTTTTTGCATCTAAAAGCACAGCCAAGTAGTTCATCCTTCACCTCCTATTTAAATTTGGGAATGTCCATTGGAGGCAGATCTACCTCCAGAGTCTTCTCTCTCTCTGATAGATACTTTGCATTATTAAATGGATACCCGAATTCCTTCCACCATTTAACTACCACTTGATAAACTTCACGTCTCATGATAACAGGTGGTGGATAAACACCCTCTGCAAGTAAGCTTCTTATGAAACTGCCACTGTATCTCTGTAGTTCGTCCTTGTGGGTGCAGTTTTCACTATATGTGACTTCTCCACAATGGGGGCAGTACCAGAATTCTGCCATGTTCTGAGGCCTAATATATAATCCCTGAGGTACAGCATAGGGTGGTTTGTCAAAACCGAGGCTTGGAATTCCTTTTTCCCATAATATTTGTGCTGCATACATGTCATAATAAGGTCCAAGAGCCGCGTGGTCTCTTCCAAACATGTGATACCAACAGCCCATATTTTGTCTTATTATTCCATGAAGTAGAGATTCAATAGGATTTCCATATCTCATATCCCATAGACAGAAAGTAGTCAAATGTCTCTTTGGGCTAACATAGCCTGCAAGACTTACCATTTCATGAGATTCGACTATTGCCTCATCTGGATAATCTCCGATTCTTTTTGCGCCTACTATGGCGTTGACAAGGATACCATCGCAAGGCTTTACATCACCAATAAAGGCTGCGTTTCTTAAAAGAGCTTCATGACCCGTGTGGGGAACGTTTCTTGTCTGATGGTTGATAACAGTTATCCATCCCCTCTTGGTGAACTCTTCTCTTGATTTTGCAGGTGGATACCAGTATCTATCAAAAGGTGATCTAAGCTTGGGCTCATTTATAATCGTATACTTTCCTGCATAAATGATGGGGTTAAAGGAACTATAAATTGTAAAACCTGGATGCTTAAAATCAAAGGGAACTTTAACAACCTCTGGATTATGCTCAGGAGTTCCAAAAGTCCTTGTGGCTACTTCTCCTGGGCTTATCTCATAAATTTCTTCAATATCAAGGATTGCAAAAGGTTGCCCTTTGAGTCTTAATAGAAGTCTGTCTCCTGCAGTTACGCCAAGCTTTTTGTGATCTTCTTCACTTACATCAAAAAGCATTGGATAAGGGAAGACCCATCCGCTCAAAAGTCTTCGTTCTCTTAATACTCTCTCCAATTCCGCTGATGTCATAGAGCCCTCTACAGGGCTGAAGAATCCATAACATATAGACATTATCTCTCTGTAAACATTTCTTATAGGCATTCCCTTGTAAAGGGTGGGTTTAATATCAAAGACAGCATCAGCCTTTTGTGCCATCTTCATACCCACTTGAGGGTCTTTGACAACCCTATTAACAAGGGCACCACCATGGGGGGGTGGAAGTGTAGTAAACTTCAGATCCATTTTTTCCTCCTTTGTAAGTGTTGTGCTACTCTATTTTAGAAGAGTTAAAAATTAAATAACAAATGCTGAAATTTAGATACTATACGTTTTTAAAATAAAATTCTTATTTTTTAAAATTAAAATTCTTATTTACTTTAAAAACGCGATTCCCTTTTTGGGATTCTTGAGATGTGGCTCTTCCTTATTTGAAGGAACCCTTTTAACTATATTATTCATGAGGTTTTAAGTCAAATTCATAATTTTGATAAAAAGATAAAATTTACTTATCATTAAGTTTATTTATGCTGGTTATTTATGCTGGCATTTACTTCCAAAACCGATGCCTTTCAGAGGTAACAGTTTATTTAAACATTTATATTCTATATCTATTATATATTTTTCAATTTGTCTTTATGACTTCAAGCTTTTAGTGTTGGGTTTTATCAGCTTATTTTCAGAACTACTGGAGGTAAAAGCTTTTTAGCTATTGGATTATATCTACAGAAGATAAATTATAGGGGCTTAAATAGCGTGAGCTTCCTAAGGATCAAATATTTTCTCTATGTATCTACTTATGTGTGATTGATATCTTTATATCATTTCTTCTTCAGCTTTAAACTCTATATTAGTTTGTTTCAACTGATGTATGCCTTAGACAGAAAGAAGGGAACACTGCACAGACAAAGACTAAAAAGAAAACCATTTAGTTATAGTAATTCTATAAATTCTTCTTCTCTAACATCTCCTAATAAAGTTAAACTGATTTTATCACGATTAAGAAGGTCAGAAGCTAACTGTTTTGCTTGCGGTAAGGATACTCTCTCGATTCCTGCTAATATTTCTTGAATAGGAATATACCTTTTAAAATATATTTCTTGCCTTGCAATACTTTGCATTCTATTACTCGTAGATTCTAAACTAAGAACTAAGTTACCTTTTAAATGGTCTTTAGCTCTCCTTAATTCAATATCTGTTAAAGTAGTAGACAGTTTAAGCAACTCACCAATTATTAATTTAGTTACGCTAAGAGCCTTTTTTTTACTTACCCCGGCATATACTGCCCAATAACCTGTGTCAATATAAGAGTTTACAAAGGAATAAATTGAGTATGCATAACCTTTTTTTTCTCTTATTTCTTGGAAAAGGCGTGAGCTTACACTTGCCCCCAAAATGGTATTTAGCAAGGCAAGAGTATATCTTTCAGGTGAAGCAAAGGGTAATCCTTCTGCACCTATGCAGATATGAACTTCTGAAAGATCTTTGTGGTATGCAGATACTTTATTTTTTAGGAAAGATTGGTGTCTTAAATCTGGTTTTGATGCTCTTCTTAGAGAACCAAGATGATGATTCAGGAGAGTAAGCATTTTTTCTGGAACAAAATTTCCTGCACAGGCAATAACGGTATCGGATGTGCCGTAATATTTTCTCAGATGGTTAATTAGATCATCCCTTGTAAATGTATCAATCGTCTCTTTTCTCCCTAATACTGATTGCCCCAGTCCTTCATCACCCCAGATTGTTTTATTGAATAGGTCGTGTATGTAATCATCAGGGGTATCCTCTACAAGTTTGATCTCTTCTTTTATCACTCCCTTCTCTTTTTCAATCTCGCTTTCAGGAAAAGTAGAGTGTAAGAAGATATCACTTAATAATTCCACTCCTCTTTCGACAAATTCATCTAGGACCTTAACATAGAATACGGTGTTCTCTCTTGAAGTAAAACCATTCAATTCCCCACCGATAGAATCGATATCAATCGATATTTCTGTTGCTGTCCTTTTCTTTGTGCCTTTAAAAAACATGTGCTCTACAAAGTGGGAAATGCCATTTTTATGACTTTCTTCATTTCGTGAGCCTACTCTTATCCATATGCCAACAATTACCGATCGAAAGTTCCTCAATTGTTCCATGACCACAGGTATGCCATTGTCAAGGTATCTCTTAGTAAACATGGATGCTCCATTCTCTTTGATTAAAAAAGATTAAAAAATAAGTATAAATTTATTCATTGCTAAAATATTTTGAAAAATAATGCCTGAGACAAATTTTTTTATATTAGACTGAGAGTAAAAGAAAGGGTAATTGTTTTAAGAGATACACATAAATATTTAGAGATATATTTAATTCAACCATGTTTTCTCACTTTATGCTCTAAATTACTGTTAAGATATTTCTACTCAGCGCTTTCTTAAAGCTTCTTTACGGCTAAGCTTTATTTTCCCTTGATTGTCTATTTCGATAACTTTAACTAAGATTTCATCTCCAACTTTAATGGCATCAGTAACCTTTGAGATTCTTTTGTCAGAAATTTGTGAGATGTGAAGGAGACCTTCTATCCCAGGAATAATTTCTACAAAAGCACCAAAATCAACAATTCTTTTTACCTTTCCAGTATAAATTTTCCCAACTTCAGCTTCCTCCACTATTCCCTTAATTATCTCGATAGCTTTAAGGGCAGCCTCTTCATTAGAAGAGGCGATATGTATTACACCAGAGTCTTCTATGTCAATTTTCACTCCTGTTTGCTCAATAATGCTTCTGATGACCTTGCCTCCGGTGCCAATTACATCTTTTATTTTATCTTGCTTTATTTTCATAGAAAAGATTCTGGGGGCGTATGGTGAAAGCCTATTCTTAGGTTGTGGTAGTGTCTCTTTCATTTTTTGGAGAATATAAAGTCTCCCTTCTTTTGCCATCTCAAGGGCATCTTTCAATATTTCTAAAGGTATTCCAGCTATTTTTGCATCTAATTGAAAAGCGGTGATGCCCTTTTCTGTCCCCGCAACTTTAAAATCCATATCACCAAGATGGTCCTCAAGTCCTAAGATATCGGATAGTATTATTACTTTGTCGTCAGTCTTGATTAGCCCCATAGCAATTCCTGCTACTGGTGCCGATATTGGGACCCCAGCTTCCATTAGTGAGAGACTTGCTCCACATACTGTTGCCATAGAGGAAGATCCATTGGATTCCAGAATATCCGAGACGACCCTTATTGTATAAGGGAAGACCTCTTTGGGAGGGATTACGCATTTTAGTGCTTTTTCAGCGAGTGAGCCATGACCTATTTCTCTCCTGCCAGGGGATCTTAGAGGTCTTACTTCTCCAACACTAAAAGGTGGAAAATTATAATGAAGCATGAAAGTTTTATATATCTCGCCGTCGAGAGATTCTATCTTCTGTTCATCTGTTGAAGTACCAAGAGTTGTAACTGTTAAAGCTTGAGTCTCTCCTCTGATGAAAAGTGCTGAGCCATGGGCTCTTGGAAGAATACCCGTATAACAAGCTATTTTTCTTATCTCGTTAGGCTTTCGGCCATCTACTCTTATATTTTGATTAATTATCATATTTCTAACAACTTCTTTTTCATAGTCTGCAAAAATGTTAGTTATCTCTCTTTTGAAGACTTCTTCTGATTCGAAAGAAAACAAGATTCTCTTATCAGGAGTATTAAAGTGTTCTAATGCTTCATTTAAGATACTATCTAAGGCATTCTGACGTCTCTGTTTATCAGGTATTCTGATTGCATCTTGAATTTTGTTAGAGATAAAAGCAGTTAATTCTTTTTTAAGCTCTATATTCTCAGTAGAAGTTATAATCTCTCTCTTTTTTTTGCCAACGATTGTCCTTAGCTCATTTTGAAGAGAAATAGCCTTTTTTATCTCTGGTAAACTATGATGCATAGCTTGAATTAATTCCTCTTCAGAAGCTTCTAAACAGAAACCTTCGACCATCACAATGGAATCCTCTGTGCCAGCTACAACTATATTTAGAGTAAGATCATTACTCTCGAGTAAATTGGGATTAACAATTAATTTGCCATTTTTAGCTCCAATTCTGACTGCTCCAATAGGACCATTATAGGGTATATCTGATATATGGAGAGCTGAAGAAATCCCTATTATACCCAGAACGTCAGCGATGTTCTCTTCTCCATAGGATAGCACTGATACTATACCTTGTGTCTCATAATGGAAGCCCTTTGGGAAGAGGGGTCTTATAGGTCTATCTATAAGGCGAGAGGTTAAAATCTCTCTTTCTGAGGGTTTCCCCTCCCTTTTGAAAAACCCCCCAGGAATTTTACCAGCGGAATAACTCTTTTCTTGATAATCTACTGTTAAAGGGAAAAAGTCTAACCCTTCCTTTGTTTTTTTATCGGCGACAACAGTAGCAAGAATCACTGTATCACCATAGCGAATTACAACAGCCCCATCTGATTGTTTAGCCATTAATCCTGTTTCAATTATTAAGGGCTTACCAGCAAACTCAATCTCTACTTTGGTCATTAGTTATCCTTTTTGTTTTTTTTAGAATTCTTTTGTGGAATGTTATTTTCTCAAGTTAAGCCTATCTATTAATTGTTCATATCTTTTATGGTCTATACTTTTAAGATAGTTGAGCAATTTTCTTCTTTGAGCGACAAGCTTTAAAAGACCTCTCCTTGAATGATGATCTTTTACATGGACTCTAAAATGTTCTGTCAATGAGTTTATTCTTTTTGTCAAAAGTGCTATCTGTACTTCAGGAGAACCAGTGTCAGTAGGATGGATTTTATACGCCTCAATGATTTCCTTTTTTTCTGAGGTACTTAGTGACATCTCACTCACCACCTTTCGTTTAATCTTTACTTGACAAATGACTAAAAAATAAAAGCCTTGTAAATCTCCTTTATTTGTAGCTAAATAATAATGGTAAAAGCAAAAAATACTCTTAATAAATTATCACATATATTAATTTCCTGTAAAGAAGCCTAATTGATAGTTAAGGAATAACACCAGGTTATAAGATTGAAGTTTCTTCAGATTTCTAAATTGGCTGCCAATTTAAGTGCTTCTATCATACTCGAAGGGTCTGCTAAGCCCTTCCATGCAATATCATAAGCTGTTCCATGGGCTGGGGATGTTCTTATAAATGGAAGTCCAATAGTAATATTAACTCCTTTATTGAAGGCTAACATTTTTAAAGGTATAAGCCCTTGATCATGATACATGCAAACTACTATGTCATATTCTCCATGATATGCCTTCCAAAAAAGGATATCTGATGGGATTGGACCTGTCACAGGTATCCCATAAGATGTAGCTTTTTCAACGGCAGGGATGATATGCTCAATCTCTTCTTTTCCAAAGATGCCAGCCTCACCAGCATGGGGATTAAGTGCGCAGACGGCAATCCTTGGCTTTTCAATGGATAGCATTTTAGATGCTCTATAGGCATTTAGTATGGTTTCGTATACTCTTTCTTTTGTAATTAAATCTGGAATATCCCTAAGCGGTGCATGAGTTGTGACCAAAATTACTTTTATACGATCACTATATAATAGCATTGCATAGTTGAGAGTTCCAGTAAACTCAGCAAGCATCTCTGTGTGACCTGGCCATGAGAAGCCAGCCATTCTTAAAGATTCTTTTGAGATTGGAGCTGTAACAACTGCTTTAACAATTTTGAGGGATGCCAGTTCCACAGCCCTTTTTATGTAGTCGACGCAAGCCTTCCCGCCTTCTTTGCTGGCTTTGCCTTTTTTAAAGTTTTTGTTTGAAATAGAGCTAACGTTTAAAATGTCGTAGATTTTCATTTCGAAGGGTATCTTCATAACTTTTACAGCTTCTTCAATAACATTTCTGTCACCAATAATAATAGGATTACATATGTCGAAGACAGATTCGTCCATCAGGGCCTTTAAAGTAACCTCAGGACCAATTCCAGCAGGATCACCAATTGTAATAGCTATATTCTTTCTCTTTCCCATAGTTTATTTTATCAAAAAGGTAAAAAATTCTCCCTATAACATAATTGTGCTTTAACATGTAGTTATCTATCTCTACTTTAGTGGGCAATTGCTTAGATTCAAGTTCCTCTTAGATTGTGATCTAAAATTTTAGGTATTTTTATGAGTTTTAAAACAGGTTATATATTGTACAAACCTTATGTTGTTGAATGACGCTGATAATCATAATAAAATGCTGACAAGGTAAAAATTACTTCTTCAGCATTAATAATACTATTAGAACTTTTTTATTGACTTTTTCATCACAAAAGTAATATTTTTTTTTAGTTGGGCAGTTAGCTCAGTCGGTAGAGCAGAGGCCTGAAAAGCCTCGTGTCCGCAGTTCGATTCTGCGACTGCCCATTTTTTTCTTTGCCACTTGTTCTGCTAAAAAGCCACTCAGATAGAAATTTTCATTAGACAAAACTCTCTTCCAAGATGCGTTTTCTTGTGGAAGCATTAATTTGATGGTAAGAAGAATCATATAGGTTAGCTAATTGGGAGAATTAATGAAATCATAGACCAAGAAGATAGTTGAGTACATCTTCAGCAGTATAATCAGTTGATCTTTTCTTTTTAACTATATTTCTAATGGCAGAAAAATCTTCCCCACTTGTGACTATTGGTGGTTCTTTACCATAGTCCCTAATTTGTCCTAGTCCAATAGTAGCCATTAAACCATTGCAAAGGCAACATTTGCCTTCTGTTTCTTCTACTGTGCCACCTTTTTTCACAAAGCTTTCTACAGGTTCTGCAGGACAACGATATCCTAACCCAGAACCTTCCTTATAATAAATTCTTCTCAAATATCCAAGGTCGCAAATACGTTTTCTCTTCTTATTAATCTCGATGTCTGAAAGAGTGTTCTCTAAACGAACTATTTTGAAAGGATATCCTGTGGGGGAAGCTTTAAAATCGGTATAAACTTCCAATGAATCTTCGAGACATTTTTTTATCACTCTTTCCTTTATTTCAGGAACGATTGCTGACTCTCTACAAAAAGCGAAGGCTGTGCCTACTTGGATACCTGCAGCTTTAAGCTCTAATGCTTCTTTTAATTTTTCATGCGAGGCATAACTACCTGCAAGCCAAAAGGGGAGATTTAGTTCAGCTATCTTTGCTATATTTGGTATGTCTTTTTCAGTAAATCTTGGTAACGAGTCGATTTGTGCCTTCTCTGTTTTCCGTGGCGGCGCATTATGTCCTCCAGCTGTATGACCTTCTACTATGAAGCCATCAACTTTTCCAAGAGATTTTTTGATAAGGGTTTTAGCAATTATATCTGAAGAAACTATAGCTAAGAATTTTGGACGCATCAGCTTAGGCAAATCTCCATTGAAAAACTCTTTGGGGTTGAAATGATAATAAAAATTCTGAGAAGTAATATTATCTTCGACGTTCAATCTGAGTTCAACAGGTTCCCAACGACAAAGTTTATCAATTATTGCTGGGATAGCTAAGGGAATCCCTGCTCCCATCAAGATATAATCAACCTCTGCAAGCATAGCTCCTAATAAAGAAGGCAAAGTAGGAAGCTGGATTTTCTCGAGGTAATTAATTCCTATCTTGCCATGATGTCCTTCCTTAGCTAAAAAAACTTCAACGAAATTTGAGAGTATCGTTATCTCTATTGCTAACTTAGGTCTATTAATGGCAGGCATCGGAATTAATCTAAAGGGTTCATTTTTAGGCTTACCTCCCTCAATAAAAAATGATTCCATAACTCTTCTAACAATTTCTTTGGAAGGGAAATAGGACATTGCTCTTCTAATCTCTCCTGAGGGGTCACCTAATTGAAGTTTTCTTACCAAAACTGAATCTATAGCAGTTCCTGAAACTATACCTAAATGCCCTCTTTCTGAGACACTTTTAGCAAGTCGCCAAGTGGATACACCTATACCCATTCCTCCTTGAATAATCTGGGGCAGCTCTTCAAAAGATGTCATTATTATTCTCTTTTGCTCTAAGATCTTTATGAGAATGAATTTTTGGTTTTAAATCTTTGCTGAATAAAATTGTGATAAATATTATACAATAATGGAAGGTTAATTTTTCCTAAGTAATTTTTAAAAGTTAGAAGTTTTTACTCTTTGATTTTTTTTAACAAATCCTGAATAAAGATTAATGGCAATAAGTTTTTCTTTTAGATCTATTGAATATTTTTATAATTTAATTATTTTATGAGATATGTAAACTAAGGTAATTAGAAATTTTGATAAAAAAGAGAGCCCTTTAGGATGGTTCCTAAAGGGCTCGTTTGTAAATAATGTATAGAGTTTTATTCTGCTTTAATTGCGATTTTTTTGGTTTCTTTGATAGATTCTGGAGTCTTAGGAAGTTTTATTGTTAGAACCCCTTTCTTATACTCTGCCACAACTTTATCTGTGTCGATATCGGAAGGTAAAGGTATTGTGCGAGAGAAAGACCCAAATGCTCTCTCCATGCGGTAGTAACTCTTACCTTTTTCTTCCTTTTCCTCTTTCTTTTCTCCCTTGATTGTTAATGTATCCTTTGTAAGAGAAACCTCTATATCTTTTTCATCCATGCCTGGTAGTTCAGCAGATACAACAATTTCTTTTTCTGTCTCAGATATATCTATGCTGGGTGAGAAAGTTGAAAACCTCTTTTCTAAGGGTTCAAGCTCAAAACCTCTAAAGAAACTATCAAAAAGTCTATTCATTTCCTCTCTAAAGAATGTAAAAGGATCGAACTCTTCTCTTTTTGCGATTGAACCCTTTTTACTCCAAGGGACGAGACCTCTTCCAAACATCTCAATTTACCTCCTTCTTCGTTTTTTTAATTTTTAGATATTTTTATTTATAATAGTATATTATAGTGTATAAATACTTGGTATGTCAAGGTTTGTTATTATAAT
>CAYPJO010000015.1:0-30718 GCA_964411065.1 uncultured Thermodesulfovibrio sp. | reverse complement strand
AAAGATGCTTACCTATAAATGGGATACAATTCGGTAGGTCAAGCCCTTATAGAAAGAACTGCTTACTCTATGTAGAAAGCTAAAACTGCTCAATGGCAAGAGCTTATGTAGGATGGCGTAGATATGACACAGAGGAGGAGTTAGAAGTGCTTTATAGATTGTTAAAACTTATCAGTCTAAGGCATAATTTTTTCATGCCTCAGATGAAACTTATTCAAAAGGAAAGACAAAGAAGCTTTATCTATTGCCTATGAAAAGAAACTAAGGAGGCTAAATCATGAAAAGATTTAATTATATTTCAGAGAGATTTTATTTTAAGGAAATACGTCCTAAAACAGAGATAAAATTTTGTCTTTCTAATAAAATCCCTCTGCCATCATGGGAGAGGGATTTATAGGGAATTTATATATTAGGGATTGGTGGTTATTTAAATTGTGCTTTAATAAACTCTCTATTTAATAATGCTATAAAGGCTACTTTTATACCCTTAGGGCATACCGCTTGACATTCATAATGGTTAGAGCAGTTTCCAAATCCCTCTTTTAACATGGCTTCTGTCATTAGACACACCCTTCTGACTGCCTCTACTCTACCTTGAGGAAGTTTAGCTAAGTGAACAACTTTAGCGGAAGTAAATAACATTGCAGAGCCATTTGGACAGGCAGCTACACAGGCACCACAACCAATACATTCAGCAGCGTCCATTGCAGTCTCAGCATCTTCTTTAGGTATTAAAATAGTATTAGCATCAGGAGCTCCACCTGTGTGAACTGATATATAGCCTCCAGCTTGTATAATACGATCTAATGCACTTCTGTCAACTATTAAATCCTTGATTACTGGAAAGGCTTTTGCTCTCCATGGCTCTATGTAAATTATGTCTCCATCTTTAAAATGTCTCATATGTAGTTGACACACAGTTGTTCTCTCTAAAGGTCCATGAGGAATGCCATTTATAACCTGAGAACACATGCCGCAGATACCCTCTCTACAGTCATGATCAAAAGCAATAGGTTCTTTGCCTTCCTTTATCAGGTTTTCATTAACTACATCAAGCATTTCAAGAAAAGACATGTGGGGACTAACATTCTTAGCCTCATATTTTTCGAATCTTCCTTTATCATTAGCATTTTTTTGTCTCCAAACTAAAAGAGTAAGATTCATCATTTATAACTCCTTACAGTTGGTTTGATTGTCTCAAAATATAAAGGTTCTTTGTGCAATTCGGGTTTTTTGCCAACACCTTTAAACTCCCAAGCTGCAACATAACAGAATTCTTCATCATTCCTCAATGCCTCTCCGTCTGGAGTTTGATATTCTTCTCTGAAATGCCCACCACATGACTCATTTCTGTGGAGGGCATCTAAGGCTATAAGTTCAGCGAATTCCAAAAAATCTGCTACACGACCAGCTTTTTCGAGTTCCTGGTTCAATTCTTCTCCTGAGCCAGGGACATTAACGTTTTCCCAAAATTCCTCTCTTATAGCAGGTATTATCTCTAATGCTTTCTTTAAGCTATCAGCACTTCTGGACATTCCTACATTATCCCACATAATCTTACCTAACTGCCTATGGAATTCGTTAACAGTCTTTTTACCTTTTATAGAGAGTATTTTCTTTATTGTTGAAGTAATGTCCTCTATCGATTTTTTAAATTCAGGATGGTCAGTGGTTACCTTACCAGGGATTGTATTTGCAAGATAGTTTGCAATTGTATAGGGTATTATAAAGTATCCATCAGCAAGACCTTGCATCAAAGCACTGGCACCTAAACGGTTTGCACCGTGGTCTGAGAAATTTGCCTCTCCAAGAACAAAAAGCCCTCTAATGTTACTCTCAAGATTGTAATCTACCCATAATCCTCCCATTGTATAATGGGGAGCAGGATAAATTCTCATGGGCTGTTTATAAGCATTTTCACCAGTGATTCTTTCATACATTTCGAAAAGATTTCCATAACGTTGCCTGATAACTTCTTCTCCGAGTCTTTTAATAGCATCAGAGAAATCTAAATAAACGCCTCTTCCGCCTGGCCCTACGCCTCTGCCTTCATCACAAACCTCTTTTGCCGCTCTTGAAGCTATATCTCTTGGTGCTAAGTTCCCATAAGATGGATATTTGCGTTCTAAAAAATAGTCTCTTTCATTTTCTGGGATATCATTGGGATGACGGGTATCTCCAGCTTTTTTGGGTACCCAAACCCTACCATCGTTTCTTAAAGATTCGGACATTAAAGTTAGTTTTGATTGGTAATCCCCAGACACAGGTATACAAGTAGGATGAATTTGGGTAAAACAAGGATTAGCAAAAAAGGCCCCCTTCTTATACGCTCGATAAGTTGCTGTGACGTTACTGCCCATAGCATTTGTAGATAAATAGAAAACGTTTGAGTAACCTCCTGTGCAGAGACAAACTGCATCAGCAGAAAATGCTTTTATCTCTCCTGTGATTAGATCTCTTACAGTTATTCCTTTAGCTTCTCCGTCGATGACAACTAAGTCTAGCATCTCAGTTCGAGGATAGAGTTTTACACTCCCTTCTTTTATCTGTCTGCTTAAAGCAGAATAGGCTCCTAATAGTAATTGTTGACCTGTCTGACCTCTGGCATAGAACGTTCTGCTAACCAATGAACCTCCAAAGGAACGATTCTCGAGATAGCCAGCATAATCTCTGGCAAAAGGCACTCCCTGAGCCACGCATTGGTCAATTATGTTATTGCTAATCATTGCTAATCTGTATACATTAGCCTCTCGTGCACGAAAATCACCACCTTTGATGGTGTCATAAAAGAGGCGGTAAATGCTGTCTCCATCGTTAGGATAGTTTTTTGCTGCATTGATTCCGCCTTGAGCAGCAATACTATGAGCTCGGCGAGCACTATCTTGATAACAAAAGGCGATAACATTATAACCAAGTTCTCCGAGGGTTGCTGCTGCTGAAGCACCAGCAAGTCCTGTGCCCACAACTATAATTCTAAATTTTCTTCTATTTGCAGGGCTTATTAGCTTTAATTCATTTCGCCTATTATCCCATTTTTGGTGAAGTGGCCCACTTGGGCATTTACCATCAAGTATCATTAACAAACCTCCCTCTTACCTTAATACGCCTGTAAGTATTACAGTTGGGATCGAAAGATATCCAATGAAAATTATAAAAGCTATGGATTTTGACGCCTTTATAATAAAGGGCTGAGATTTCTCAGTACTTAAGCTTACAGTTTGAAAAAGGCTTTGAATACCATGGAAAAGATGGAGGAAGAGGGCAAAAAGTCCAATAGCATAGATTATGAGAGAGGATATCTCTTTCAAACCTGTTATGACCATTGAATAGATGTCAGGTCTATTAAAAATATCTAAACCCAAGGGTGTATCACTCAAAACTCTAAAAGTAAAGTGAAGAAGGTGATATGTAAGAAAGGCAATAATGACACAGCCTGTCCAAAACATGTTTTTTGAGGCGAAGTTTGCCTTTAAAGACTTTTTCACTCTATATTCGGTAGGGCGTGCTGACTTATTTTCAAAGTATAGAGTTATCCCAAAATAAACATGAAAGCAAAAGAAAAGTATCATTAGTAATCTGAAAAGCCAAACTAATAGAGGCAAACTGTGAAGTTTTTCTGTATAGACATTTATTCCTTCGGGACCAAAAAAAATGGTAAAATTACCTAAAAAATGAAGAAGGACAAACAAAATCAAAAAGAAACCTGTAAAAGCCATTATGAGCTTTCTACCTACAGGGTTTTTCGTAAAACTATTAATCTTCATTTTTGCAAACTCCTATTTCTTTTGCTCTTTTTTGTTAATTTATTACTAATGTTTTTATTTAATTAATAATAAATATCCTTTTCAAATATGCCAAGAATAAAAAAATCCCTTGAGGAATTATTCCTTAGTTATTGTGCAAGCAATTAAATTTTTAGAAGATGACTCAATTTTTGTATTTATTACTTTTCCACCAATACCTAATGTGTCTCAGAATGTATTAGTATAACATATCATAGAACAATCTGATTAAGCCGGCATGACCTTTTGATTGCGACAATTTTTGGTATTTTTAAGTCTCTCCCTATCTATAAATAGCGGGCATCATGAGATGCAACGGTTACTGTATTGTTTTCCATAATAAAGTATGATAAGTATGAGCAACTCTTTTTGTAAGTTTTTATGATGCCTTTATCAGTCCAATGTATATATCTTTAAATCCTTAAAAGGTCGATATGAAGTCTTTGATCAGAAATTTCAGAGTCCATCACTCTTTATTATGTGCTTAAGAAGGGTTCTACCTGAAGCACTTAGAGTAGTTACTACTTTAACACTATTGAAAATGTTAGTGATTTTGTTTTTTTGTTGTCATTCGTATCTTTCATAAAAATTATATCCCCTATAAATCTATAATTTAGGATCTTTGCTATCATTTGATCGAGATTGACAAAGATTTTGCTAAAATCGGTTGCTATCTTATTTGCCTTCCATACCTGATTTTTAAAAGACAAAAATTATAAGACGATTACTTGTTTTTTTCTTTTTAGCCTTTATTAAATAAGTAGCGCTTGTAAAAAGGTAATTATAAATAGAAAGGAGTTTAATAGATACTGTGAGAGCTTTTCAAATAGTTGATTCAACAGACAATAAAATATAACTTGGCTTTTAAAGTAGCATTTTGTTTGATGAAAGTTGAGTACACTAATTGACAGAAGCTTTAGAATATTGTAACACTAATAGAGATATCATGACTGAGTTGTTTGTATGCTTTTGAAAATGGTACCAAAAATCTTTATTGATATTTAGAAGAAAGATATAATGAATTCTAAAACTCCAAAAATTACTGATGACACTTCTTTGCCTCTCTTTGTCAGAGAATTTTTATCTAATGCGATTAAAGAAGACGAAGGAAGCGGGGATGTGACATCCTTATTTTTGATACCCCCCTTTCAAGAAGCAGATGCTCATATTATTGCAAAAGAGGATTTAGTTCTTGCTGGAATACCATTTGTTAGGGAAGTTTTTAGAATTATAGATAAAGATTTACAGCTCGAAGTCTTATTTAAAGAAGGAGAGGTGGTGAAAAAATCAGATATTATAGCTATAGCTAAGGGTAGAGCAAGGAGTCTTCTTTTAGCTGAGAGAATTTCTCTTAATCTTCTCCAAAGAATCTCAGGAATCGCGACCCTTACACGTTCTTTTGTTGAGAAGCTTAGAGGATTATCAGTAAATGTAGCTGATACAAGAAAAACTACTCCCTGTTTTAGATATATGGAAAAATATGGTGTGAGGGTAGGGGGGGGAGTAAATCATAGATTTGGTCTTTATGATGGATTGTTGATCAAAGATAATCACATCAAGATTGTAGGTAGTATTACAAAGGCTATAGGGTTTGCTAAAAAGGCTCATCATCTCTTAAAGATAGAGATAGAAGTTAAAGATCTTGAGGAATTTAATGAAGCTTTAGTGGCTGGTGCTGATGTCATAATGCTTGATAATATGGAGCTTGAAGATATCCGTGAGGCTGTTAAACTAAGAGATGAAAAAGCTTTAAGTACAAATAAAAAAATTCTTCTTGAAGTATCTGGCGGTGTAACATTAGAAAACATTAGAGATATTGCTAATACAGGAGTAGACCTGATATCTGTTGGTGCTTTAACTCACTCGGCAAGAGCGGTCGATATAAGTATGAAGATTCTCTAAAAGCTTTTAAATGAATTCTCTGTACAGATTCATTAAGCGCGAAACCCTTCGACTGTCATAAGCTTTAAATTGTCCGCTTTTTAATAACTTAACGATATTCTCTCTCGTAACAGGTTCATTAAAGGTTGTGTAACAACTACCTACTTCATAGGGAGAATGAGCATCAGAGCCACCGGTGTAAGAAATGTTAAGGGACATTGCTGCATTGATGGCTCTTTGGTTCATTGATGGCATACTATAACCATTAAAGCCTTCTATCACGTATAACCCTGATATGCTTAGTAGTGAATCCCCTATACTATTAGTACCCCTAAAGGGATGAGCAGGAATAATAATGCCGCCTCTTTTATCGATAATTTTCACCAATTGAGCCATCGATATATCTTTGCCAGAGATATCATCTGGATCAGTGCCAAAGATAAGACAGTGACCATCTGAGGCTGAGAATTCAACACCTCGAATTATGGTTATAATATCTTTATATTTCTCAATCAAAGGTTCAATCTCTTCAGAAGCTCTGTAGCGATAATGTTCTGTGAAGGCTATACCGTCCAAACCACGTTCAATGGCACTTTCAATAATATCTTCTGGATCGGCATCGTTATCTTCACTGTAAAGAGAGTGAATATGTAAATCTATTTTGAACATTTTCTAAACTCCTTAAGTTGTTTGCATATTTTTAATTATTTTAACGAATATAAGAGATTTATTAAAAGAAAATAATTTAAGAATTAACTATTTTAGGGCTTTTATTCTTTCTTAGAAAATAAAACCTTTAATAACCTATAAAAAACCAAAAAGACTTTTCATGGTAGTTTGACAGGTGAGTAAATGATGTAACTTGCAGGATTATATTATTTAAAGCCTTGAGGAATAATTGATTTCATTCTTTTTAGTGAAGGATATTTCTGTTAAATTTGAAAACAGATTCACCGATCAAAAATTCCTATAAAACCACTTTGACTACCTGTTTTACCCTTAGAATACCGGTATGAGTAAAAGCGATGAGGTTGGCAGTAGGTGCAATCCTTTGAAATCCATATATTGTTGATTGGAATATCCAGTGAAAGTACTTGGTGCAAATTTGCTCTTGGTAAGTCTAAATAGTATTTTCTTCCTTTTTTAAGATAATATTCGCCTTCACCTGAAGAGTCTTTTATAGCCTTAAAAACTTCATGACCAACTTCGTAACAGCAGATTCTAATTGCTGGACCCATGGCTATGAGGATGTTTTCACAGGATGATTTGAAAGTATCGACCATCTTTTTAAGAGTTTTTTTAAGGATTTGTTGGCAGGTTCCTCGCCAACCTGCATGAACGGCCCCAATGACATGGAGTTTTTTATCATAAATCAATATAGGGACGCAGTCCGCAACATCTATACCTATCAAGATGTTTCGTTGATTTGTTATTACTGAATCACCGATTTTTTGTCCCATATCTGATTCATATAAAATAATTCTATCAGTATGCTTTTGTATGGGTTTATAAATTTTCGAGAAGGGTATACTTAGTATTTGAGATATAGCTCCGATATCTCCATTTAAAGCTTTCGTTGTAAAGAAACCCCTAACTGGTAAGCTTGAAAAAATTGGTGGAGATATAAAAGGGCTATCTTCCCCATCTTTATTATTGATCATTTTTCTGCCCAACATAAATGGTGCAAATTCCTAAACTTAAGGGTTCAAAGGTAAGTTTTTTAAAGCCGACCTTTTCCAATATTTTTAAGAGTTCTAAGCCATCTGGGAATTTATTTACTGATGAAGGTAAATATTTATAAGCATTCCAATCCTTTGAGATGATCCCGCCGATAAGGGGTAAAATTTTATTGAAATAGAGGTTATAGATATAGTTAAAAGGTAAATACTTAGGCTTTGAGAACTCTAAAATGACCAACATTCCATTTTTTTTCAAGACCCTCAGAATCTCTTCTAACCCTTTATGTAAGTTTTCAAAGTTTCTTATACCAAATGCTACGGTTACTGCGTCAAAGGTCTCATCAGAAAAAGGTAGAGCTTCTGAATCACTTTTTTGTATCTGAATTTTATGGGTTAAGCCTCTTTTATCAATCTTTGCTTTGGCAATGGAGAGCATTTTTTCGGAGATATCAACAGCAAAAATTTTATCAGGATTGAGTCTGACTGCTTCGATAGCAAGATCTCCGGTTCCAGTGGCAACATCAAGGATTATCTTAGGATTATGCGTTGAAAGTTTATCAATGGCTTTCTTACGCCATCTTTTATCCCTATTTAGAGAAAGTAGGTGGTTTAAGAAATCATAATATTTAGCGATTCGATCAAACATCAAGATTATGTTCTCTTTTTTCGCTATGTAAGGCATGTTTTAGTATGATTTTTATTTAAGATGTTTCTATTGTTCAGATTTTTTCTTGCTCTTTAATTCAAATCAGCAAACTCGTCTTTTTTCTTTATTAAAAGCCATTCCTTCTCTTTCCCTCTCAGTTTTAATAGTACAAAAGCTCCTTTAAGTTTCTTCCCTAAAAGGTAAAACTCTAACTTGCCTTCCTTAAGGCTCCCTTTTAGTAATTTATAACTACCTTTATCCCAAATTATTACATCTCCAGCTCCGTATTCTCCCTCAGGTATATGTCCTTCAAAAGAAGCATACTCTAAAGGATGATCATCGACCATTATAGCGAGTCTTTTAATTGCTGGGTTAAGAGAGGGACCTTTAGGAATAGCCCAGGATTTAAGGACTCCATCCAACTCTAATCGAAAATCATAGTGTAAGTGAGTTGCATGATGTTTTTGAACAACGAAAATGGCCATACTTCAGATTAAAGTTATAGGGTCTGAGAGAGTCTTTTTACTTCTTCAAGTTTTTCCAAGGCCTTCTTAGAGTCGATAGTTTCTTCAGCAATTTCTACAGCCTCCTTAAAATCCCTCGCAATCCCTGAGACTAAAATAGCTGCTGAAGCATTCATTAGTACAATATCTCTTTTTGGTCCTCTCTCCCCCTTTAATATCTCATAAGTGATGAGGGCATTCCTTTCCTTATCACCGCCCAATAATGCTTCTCTTTTTGTCCTCGGGAAGCCTAATTCTTCAGGCAGTAAGTAAAATGTCTCCACTTTGCCATTTCGAAATCTTGAGATTTTTGTGGCTTCACAATTGGTAATTTCATCTAAACCATCTTCTCCATGGACTACCATGGCATCTGTGGTACCAAGGTTCCCCAGAACTGTTGCTAAAAGCTCTGTTAGTCTTGAACTGAAGATACCCATAATCTGCTTTTTTGCTCCTGCAGGATTAGTAAGAGGTCCGAGAATATTAAAGATTGTTCTAATACCTATTTCTCTTCTTGCATTAAGGGCATATTTCATGGCAGGATGGAAGAGTGGCGCGAAGAGAAACCCAAAATTAGTCTCAAAGAGGCATCTTTCAACCTTCTCAGGGTGTAAATCTATCTTAACACCCAGAGCTTCTAAAACATCTGCACTGCCTGATTTGCTAGAGACAGAGCGATTCCCATGTTTTGCAACCGGAATACCAGCTGCAGCTACTATCAGCGCAGTCGTTGTAGATATATTGAAGGTTCCAGCCATATCACCACCGGTTCCACAGGTATCAATTACTCCCTCAGGTGCCTTTATCTGTATAGCTTTCTGTCTCATCACCCTTGCTGCAGCAGAGATCTCGTCAGCATTCTCGCCTTTGATTCTTAATGCTGTTAAAAAGGCGCCTATCTGTGCATCGGTAGCCTTACCCTCCATTATCTCTATCATACACTCTGTCATTTCTGTTTCGGTAAGGCTGATACGCTGAACTAATAGATTTATTGCCTCCCTAATCATTAAGATACTCCTCGTTTTTGTTCATTTCTGATATTTTTCGTTATACTTTTAAAAAAACACATTTTAAATATTCTGTCTCTGGCATCGATAATAAGATAGGATGATCAATGCTCTGAATGCGATATTCTAAAACTTTTATATCTCTATTTGCATCTTTTGCTGATGCGCGTAATATCTCATAGAAGGAAACTTTATCAATATGGTAGGAACAGGATGAGGTAGCGAGTACTCCTCCTGTTTTAAGCAATTTAATAGCCAAATAGTTTAACTCTCTGTATCCCTTTATTGCTTCTTTGATTTTCTGCTTGCTTTTAACAAAGGCTGGAGGATCTAAAACAATAAAATCGTACTGATTCCCCCCCATTAACTGTTTTTTTAAAAAATTAAAAGCCTCTTCCTGAGTAAACATACAACTATTACTTAAACCATTTATTTCTGCATTTCTTTTTGCCTGTGATATTGCCTTCTCAGATTCATCTACTCCTATTACACAGGCTCCCCTTTTTACAAGATGTAGACTCCATGCCCCTGTATAGCAGAAAACATCGAGTCCGATTCCACCATTTATATATTTTGTAAATGCAATTCTGTTTTCAGCTTGGTCAAGAAAAAAGCCCGTCTTTTGTCCAGAAATCGGATCTACTTCAAATAATACATCACCTTCAGAAATAATGGGTAATTTCTTAGAGTTTTCTTTGACTTTTTCTACAGTCAGAGAAAGCCCTTCAAGCTTTCTCATAGGACTATCATTCTTTAAAATTATTGTCATTGGTTCCAGTAGTTCTTCTAAAACTTCCAGAACAAATTCTTTGAGTCTCTCCATGCCAAAGGTAAGGATTTGAATCACGAGCCATTCAGAGTATTTATCCACTATTAAACCTGGCAAAAAATCGCCTTCGCTAAAGATCACTCTATAAGCATCCCTTTGTAAAAAAAACTCTTTTCTGTAATCAATTGCTTTTTTAATCCTTTTTCGAAAAAAATCTCTGTCAATCTCTTCCTGATCTTTATTGAGTATCCGGACTGATATCAAAGAATGAGGATTTAAATAGCCTCTACCCATAAAGTTGTTTTTGTTATCATAAAGATCAACGATACTGCCAGGTTCTATCTTTTTGATATCACTCTTTATCTCATTTGAAAAAACCCATTGGTGTCCCGCTTTTAATCTCGAAGTTCTCTTTAGAACAATTTTTTCGTACATACTAAGTTTCTATTGCTTCACTAATTATATCTATTAGATGAGAGACCTTTTTATCAAAAAATTTAGTCTTTAGTTGGATTAGGCAATTTGGACATGATGTAATTATAGTATCACTTTTTTTGTAAGATTCTATAGTTCTGTTTAGTATTGAATCAGAAAGGTCTCTAAAGAGAAATCCAAAAATACCACCTGAACCACAGCATCCACTATTATTAGGCTCAGCTAAGCTTATTCCTAAAGCTCTAAGAAGATTCCTTGGTTCATTAGTAATATTTAGACTATATTTTGAGTGACAGGGGTCATGAAAAATTGTGTGTGACTCTTTGTTTTTAGTTATTTTCCATGACTTTTGTGGATCTTTTTGTTCTAAGAGTTCGAAAAAACCTGAAGCCTCCTCTGATAAAAATTGAGAAACCTCACAGGAATTAAAAAGAGATTGATCAGTATATCTTTTGTAAATATTTTTTATAAAGTGAATGCAGGTTGGACAGAGACTGATTATGGATTCAACCTTTAAATTTTTAAATATTTTTATGTTTCTCTGAGCGTTCTCAAATGCTGCTTCTTCTAATCCCAACTCTAATAAAGGCGCTCCACAGCAGACCTCTCCCTTAGGGAGTATAACATCGTATCTTAATTTATTTATTAATCTTATTAAAGATCTCCCTAAGCCTGGGTATATAAAATTAACTATACATCCAGTGAAGATAGCTATTCTGCCTTTGGGGTTTGTCGCACGATAAAGAAAGTTTTCGCTATATAGTGGTGGTTCATTAAGGTTGACAAACCTTTTTGTAAGATAATTTAAGGTGTAGAGCTCTCCAATTTTAGGTATTTTCTCTAAGATTTTAAGCATTTTAAGTATATTATGTGTATATGCATAGTTTTTAAAAAGAATCTTTGAAATGAGGCTTAATATTAGAATATTTTTATTAAAATTTCTGAAATTCCTTCTGCTTTTGTATACAGAGTAAGTTATATCTATCTGCATAGGGCAAGAGCTGTTACAAGCTTCGCATAGAAGACAACTGAAAATGATCTCATAGAGTCTTTTTGAGAGTGAAATTTCACCTTTCTGTAATTTTTTCAATAAAAAAGCTCTTCCGCGAGCTCCTAATTCTTCAATTGAACTTTCCTGATAAGTGGGGCATAGTGCTTTACATTTACCACATTGCACACAAAAGGAAATATCATTAGTATCTTTCTCTGGATGGCATATGTCTATTTTTTTATCATTCATTCATTTTACCACTTCTGAAACCTTCAATATCCAAAGTTATATGTTTAAAGCCTATCCTTTTAAAGTAATTTATTATATTTTCTCTGAAAGTTTTATCAAAAAATTTTCTATAATCACTTTCAGTAACCTCTATAGAAGCTAAATCCTTAAATATTCTCACCCTTAATTCTTTTATGAAAAGCTTTTTTAAGAAAGCTTCTGCCAAATCTACCTTTTTTAAGCCCTCCTTTGTGATCTCCATACCGTAAGGAAATCTTGATGCAAGACAAGGACTGGATGGTTTTGACCATGTTGGTAAGCCTAATTCTTTAGACAGATACCTAACTTCTTCTTTATTAATACCAACTTCTATAAGAGGACTTCTAACTCTATGTTTTTTAGCAGCAAGCATACCAGGCCTCCAGTCAGATAGGTCATCTATATTACTGCCGTCTATGATATACCTATAGCCATTCTTTAAAGCCAGGTCTTTGAGCTTCTGAAAAAGCTCATCTTTGCAATAAAAACATCTCTCCTTTGGATTTGAAATAAAATTAGGGTTAGAGAGTTCATCTGTATAGATTATAATGTGATCAAGTCCTATCACTTTAGCCATTTTAGCAGCATATTCTATTTCGCTTTGAGGGATAGTTTCAGATGAGGAAGTTATGGCTAACGCTACAATACCTGAGTCCTTCAAGGCTTTAGCTACAAGAGTGCTGTCCACACCACCTGAATATGCAAGTACTACTGAACCCATTTCCTTAATTATCTCTATAAGTCTCTGATATTTCTCCATAATTCTTAAATATTCGGGTTATTTTAAAAAAGTTCCCCCTTGAGAGACTTTGTAGTTAAGAATTGTACTAACAGGTGTTGATAAAAATAAAGATAAGAACTCCTATAAAATTGTAATTTTGTAATTCTCCTGATGGATGTTAGCATCTTCTTTGATTATGATTTTGATATGGTATTGTTTTTCAATGTCCTCGACGCTTGATCTTTCCTCATCAGACAACAATTCTGCTACTGAGGGATTAGCGTTTATAATGATTGTTGAATTAGGGGGTGGATTATTTTTTTTAAGTTTCCTTAAGATTTCATAAGCAATAGTCCTATTTGACTTGATGAATCCTCTACCCTCACAATAGGGACAAATATCGCAAAGCACTCTTTCTAAGCTATCTCTAACTCTTTTTCTGGTCATCTGGACTATACCTAACTCAGATATGTTGTAAATTGTACTCTTAACTCTATCCTTTTTCATAGCTTCGGTAAAAGCCTTAAAGACTTTTTCTCTGCTCTCGGATTTCTCCATGTCTATAAAATCAATTATGATAATTCCACCTATATTTCTTAGTCTGATTTGGTAAGCAATCTCTTTAACTGCCTCAAGATTAGTCTTCAGAATGGTATCCTCAAGGCTTTCTTTGCCCACATATTTACCAGTATTGACATCTATAACTGTCATTGCTTCTGTTTGATCGATAACGATATATCCACCTGACTTTAGCCAGACTTTTCTCTCTAAAGCCTTTGATATATCTAATTCAATAGCAAAGGCATCATAAATAGGTTCTTTACCTTCATATAATTCAATTTTATCAACAAGACGTGGGAAGTATGTCCTTGAGAAATCTCTTAACCTCTCATATTCTTCAGGAGAGTCTATCACTAACCTTTCCACATCATGGGTCATTAAATCTCTTAAACTTCTAAATATTAGATCCATATCATTGTAAAGCAATGCAGGAGCTGAATATTTTTCCCTTTTCTTTTGAATGTTTTCCCATAGAAGTAAGAGAAATTCGAGATCTCTGCAAATCTCTTCATGGGTAGCATCTTCACTAGCTGTCCTCATTATTAATCCTATATTTTTTGGTTTAATCTCCATTGCAATCGTCTTAAGTTTTTGACGCACTTCTTCGTCATCTATCCTTCTTGAAATGCCAATATGATCAACATTAGGCATTATTACAAGATATCTCCCTGGTATCGTAATATAAGAGGTAACTCGAGCCCCTTTATTGCCAATCGGATCTTTGGATACCTGAACCAATAATTCTTGCCCCTCCTGTATTAATTCTTCAATGGATAGAGGTTTCTTTATTGAATTAATGCCTCCATCATTGATGTCAAACTGATTCAGTTCATTGTCAATAAAGGTAGAATAGTATTCCTCAAAATCACTCATAATATCTGCTACATATAGAAAGGCTGCTTTCTCCAGTCCAATATCAATAAAAGCTGATTGCATACCTGGTAATACTTTTATGACTCTTCCTTTGTAGATATTACCCACAAGGCTTGCATCTCTTTTTCTTTCAACATAAAACTCAACAACTTGCCCTCCCTCTAAAAGGGCGACTCTGCTCTCTTCTTTGGTTGCATTTATAATCAGTTCACTCGTCATATTGGTTCAACCCAACCGTTTTTCCATCCATAAAGATGGATTCTTTTAATATTAAGATCTTTTATATTCACACTGAAAAGACCTAACACTATCTCAGCTAATCTTACCTTTACAGGAGCTTTATCGACTAAGGTAATTCTGATAGAATTTTTGTAACTATCATAACATATATCCTCTATTAAATCTCCAAGGTTTATCTCTGCACCATTTCTTTTAATGATTAGAGAGTTTACGTTGAGATCAGGAATCTTAATCTGATTATTCTCAAGAGATATTAAGTATTCATATCTACTTATGAAGTTAATGAGAGATTGTTCATTCTTTGGAATAATGATGGCTTTTCTAATTTCAATGCCCTTTGGTAAAAGGGAGTTCAATCTTTCGATGTTTGATTCTATATCAAAGGGTGCATAAACATCCATGTCAAAATATTCTCTCTCCCCAGCAACTCCAACATTTAGAGGAGGTCCAAAAGATATAAGTGGGGAGGGATGAAAACCACCAGAAAAGAGTATAGGTATCGTTGCTCTTCTAATGGCTCGTAATAGTACTTTTGTCAATTCAAGATGAGAAAGAAAACGCAGATCTCCATCCTTTGAGAACTGAAATCTTATCCTCAGTGAATCTCTTTGATCTTTTTTTATTGTATCTTTACTCTTAAGAAACTCTAAAGAGTATGGGACCTTATCGATATCCTTACTATTGATCTGTCTTTTGCAATCTAAACCGCAGAGGTGACATATTTTTATGCAATCTTCGCTTTTTTCTGAAAGTAAAGCTTTTCTATATTCACTTATTAGAAAGTCTTTTTTTATCCTGCAATCAATATTGTCCCATGGTAACTTCTCATAAAAATCATAATTTCTTTCGGCGTATTCTGTTGGGTCTATACCCGTTATCTCCATAGCCTCTTGCCACTTATTAAATTCGAAGGTCTCTGACCAAGCATCAAGCCTACATCCCTTCTGCCATGCACTGAACAAAAGCTGAGATAACTTCTCATCACCTCTTGCAAAGATTGCCTCTAAAAAACTCATTTTATGGTCATGCCCCTTAAACTTTATTCTTTTTCTGGTGATTTCTTCCTTTAAAAATGATATTTTTTCTATAATTTCTTCCTGTGGTGGTTGTCCAACCCATTGAAAGGGGGTATGAGGTTTAGGCACAAAGGGGGAAATAGTCACACTTATATTAACAAATCTTTTTGTTTTTTTCTTTGAAATTCTAAGAGCTTTCATAACCATCTTTGGTATCTCTTGAATATCTTGCTCGGTTTCAGTTGGCAGTCCGATCATGAAGTAGAGTTTTAGATTTAGCCATCCTTCAGAAAAAAGATTATTCAATGCTTTTTCGTAATCATCATCAGTAAAATCTTTATTTATTACCTTTCTTAGCCGTTCTGTTGCTGCCTCTGGAGCGATAGTAAAACCAGTTTTCCTAACAAAATTAATTTCCTTTAATACTTCTCTACTAACAGAAGATACTTTCAAAGATGGTAATGACAAAGATATTTTTGAGTGAGAAAATCTTTTGTTAAATTCTTTCATCACTTCTAACAAATAGGGATAGTCTCCTGCACTTAAAGATATAAAGGAAACCTCTTCGTAACCTGTGTTTAGTAATGATTTTTCAGCAATATGGAGTACTTTTTTTGGGGATCTTATTCTCAAAGGTCTGTATATCAATCCTGCTTGACAAAACCTACAACCCATTGAACATCCACGTGATACTTCAATAGCTATTCTGTCATGTACAATCTGAGTATACGGGACGACAGGTTTTAAAGGATATGGTGCCTCATCAAGATTAGAAATAATCCTTTTTGTAATCTTATCTTCTTTACCATGAATAAAGGGAACATAAAAGCCCTCCATATGTGAAATTTCCTTTAAAAGAGTTGTTTTTTTGTTGTCGCCCCTTTGTTTCCAGTCTCTGATCTTTTCTGATAATTCAACAATAGCTTCTTCCCCATCACCAATTAAAAAAACGTCTATAAAAGGAGACAGGGGATGGGGATTAACGGTGCAAGGACCACCTGCAATCACTAAAGGGAATATATCCTTTTTCGAAAGTCTATCCTCTGTAAAAAGAGGGATACCGCTTAAATCTAATATATTTAAAACTGTTGTATAGGAAAGTTCATATTGGAGGCTGAAACCGATAACGTCAAAATCTTTCAAAGGTCTTTTAGATTCAAGAGATCTGAGCAAAATATTGTTCTCTCTTAAGTATTTCTCATAATCTATCCATGGAGAGAAAGCTCTTTCAGCTGAGATATAAGGGAGTGAGTTTAATATATCATAGAGTATTTTTAGTCCCAGATGGGACATGCCTATCTCATAGACATCAGGGAAAACTAAAACATACCTAACAATAACATCCTGATCGCCTCTCTTATGTACACTATTAATCTCAGAATTTATGTATCTGCTGGGGAGTTGAAAAATAGAAAGGTTCATTTTTTAAAGTAGCATCAATAAGAGCTTCTTAGCAAGAAGACTAAAAGGCCTATAAAATATTTGCTTTAAATGTAAAGAGATAACTATCTTTACATTTGCTTCAAAAAGCAGAATGAAATAGAGGGTAAGAAATGTTACTTATAAGTGAATAGCAATAGAGTTTAAATAAATTTCCTACCCTCACTCTGTTTTTGCCAATATTTCTTTTAATCACAGTTAAGACTTATAAATTGAGCTTTCTATTCACCATTAAGTAAACTTTGACACAAATATTTCACCTCAACGTTAAATAATAGATAACCATATAGGCAAAAAATATTAATGTGGCACCTAAAACTGTAAAGCCTATAGGTTGAGGTCTTATAATGTCACCAGGATAAATTTCTAATTCCTTTTTGATCCTCTCTTGAAGTTTTGCTTTAGTCTCTCCAGTAGCGATTAACAATAGTAAGGAGTCGGTAGTTATTCGAGCAAAAGCTTTGGGATTCTTTGTTATCCAGACCAAAAATGATGGTATAGCTGAAAAGACAACGGCATTCCACATTGCACCAACTATGCTAAGAGGATTTCTCAAAACCCACATAAAGGCGCTGGCGCCTTTACGGTAAAACCAATCTAAATCAAGATTTGTTGCTCTCATCTCTGCAGGGAAAATTCCTGCTCTCATAAGAAATACATAGGCAAGAACTCCAAAGAGAAGTAACTGTGTTGTAGTAACAATATGGGAAGCAGTATATGGCTCAAAATTCACAGGATATGGCAGTAAACTATAAAGAGGACCTGGTATTATTCCTATAAATACACATAGAAAAGCAGTAAGCCCCATTGCAAGAAGCATATGTGGAGGAGACTCTTTTGTTCTAATGCCTGAGTCGTGGGAGAAAAAGGCATGATAGGGTACTTTAATTCCTGCATGTTCAAGGACACCAACAGAAGCAAAGGTAAGCATAAACCAAATGGGGATTAAGCCTCCTATAGCAGAAGCCTCAACAACCATGGACTTACTTACAAATCCACTGAAAAGTGGAAAAGCAGAAATGGATGCTGCACCTATAATACAGAATATGGCTGTAAGAGGCATGCTTTTGTAAAGCCCTCCTAAGTCAGTGCATTTGATTTTACCTGTTCTGTATATCACTGCTCCCATTGACATTACAAGTAATGCCTTATAAAGAATATGACAGAATACATGGGAGAATGTTCCATTTAAGGAAAGCTGGGTGCCAATTCCTATGCCAGTCACCATATATCCAAGCTGGTTTATGAGGCTGTATGAGAGCACTTTTCTTAAATCATTTTCAATAACAGCAAAAAAGATTGGGAATACTGTCATGACTGCTCCAATCCAAATAAGAAGTTCTGTTCCAGGAAAACCCCTTGCAAGAACATATACAGCAGTTTTTGTGGTAAATGTCCACATAAAAACTCCACCTGTAGCTGTTGTACGAGGATATGCATCGGGTAACCATGCATGAAGTCCAGGAAAAGCACAGTTTAGTCCAAATCCTATGAATATTAACCATGAGCTTACTCCTTTAAGACCGATAAAACCAAACTCCAAGGAACCTGTTTCATAAAAGTGCATGACAATTCCAATAAGAAGGCACAAGCCACCAAATATATGAACTAAAAGATATCTTAAGCCTGCTCCGTATGACTCTTTTGTTCTTGATGCCCAGACAAGATAGAAAGCGCTAAATGCCATTATTTCCCAGAAGATAAAAAGAGTTATCAAATCACCAGCAAAAACGACTCCTAAGGCTGCCCCTGCATAAAAGAGTGCTGCCATATGCTGAGCAGTTTCTTTAACATGAAGAGAGTAAAGCAGAGCGAGAAAGGTAATTATATGATAAATATATCCAAATATTATACTTATTTTATCAACTTTTACAAGAATAATATTGTAGTCTAAAAATTTCAAGCTCCAATGGATTCCTTCAGGAATGTTTATGAAATTGAAAAATCCTAATATGGGCAGAAGCAGTAGATAACCACTTTGGAGTTTACCTCTAAAAAGAGGAATCAAAAGAGCGCCAATTATAAATACCAATGCAGGAGGAATTGTACTAATCATTGTAGTAATCCTCTTTCCTTTTAACTATAGGTCTTAAAATATGTTTTGCAATAATGATAAGAAATACAAAGGCAACAAAACCAAAGGATGCATAAAAGAAAGGATACTCCTCCCAAGGGAAATAAACATGTTTATGGATAAATAAATCAGCAAAGAGAAAAATTATTACAATTACATAAAAGACTGTAAAAAACTTTTGTACATTCTTAGGCTCATCAAAGAAGTATTTTCTTTCCATTTTTTCTTTTTTACCTCCTCTACAGGGTATTCCAGAGAATATATCCTAAATAGATAAATAACAACATAAAAACTATGTAAAAGAGCTTTCTGTAAGTAGGATCTGCTTCATGAGTAAGTTCTGTCATCTCTTTGTGTGAATCTTTTGTCATTTTAATTACCTCCTATCACATTGGCTACTATAATTTTTATTATCTCAAGGAAAAGGGAAGGATAGAAAAATATCAAAACTGTTCCAATAGCAGTAAGCACAAGGGGAGCAACGGCAAATACTGGTGCTTCATGAATTCCCGAGCTGCTATGTTCATGGTGATGAGGATCAGGTTTTGGCTCTTTCATAAATGCTACATATACTATTGGCATGAAATAGCAGGCATTAAGAATTGTACTTGTGGCTAAAACTCCAAGAACAAAAATGTCGCCTGCTTCAAGGGCTCCGAGACTTAGATACCATTTGCTAATAAATCCAGCAAAAGGTGGGATTCCAATCATTGAAAGAGCACCCACTGTGAATGCTGCCATTGTGAAAGGCATCTGCCTTCCTATTCCATCAAGTTCACTTATTTTTGTTTTGTGTGTTGCAACATAAATAGCACCTGCGGTGAAAAAGAGAGTTATCTTACCAAATGCATGGGCTACAATGTGCATTATACTTCCTGTAATACCAGACGGAGTAAGGAGTGCAACACCAAGGACTATGTAAGAAAGCTGGCTTACTGTTGAGTAGGCAAGCCTTAATTTTAGATTGTCCTGTCTCAAAGCCATGATTGATCCTGCTATTATCGTAAAAGATGCTATTACCGTAAGAACTATTCCTAAATCAAGACTCTTAAGAAGATCGATTCCAAAGATATGGAGGACTACTCTTAACACCATGAATACGCCTGTTTTAACGACAGCCACAGCATGTAAAAGGGCGCTGACAGGAGTTGGTGCAACCATTGCTGCAGGAAGCCAGGAGTGTAGTGGCATCATGGCTGCCTTTGTTATTCCAGCCATATATAGGAAAAAAGTAACTGTGATAAAAAGATCACTTATACCTCTTTCTCTGATGTTATGTAGTAACCCTTCATTGGTGAAATCGAGAGTTCCAGCCATACTGTAAGTTAAAAAAACAGCAGTTAGTTGAAAGGCTATTGAGGTACCGAGAAGATAGGTTATATACCTTCTTGCACCCTGGAGGGCTTCAGGGGTTTCTTTATGAGCTACTAAGGGATAGGTACTTAAGGTAATGATCTCATAGAAGAGAAAAGTTGTAAACATATTGCCTGATAGTGCAACTCCCATGGTTGCAGATAGAGCGATAGCAAAACAGCAAAAATACCTTGTCTGAGCATGTTCGTTTAAAGATCTCATATACCCTATAGAATAAAAGGATGTAATAATCCATAAAAAGGAGGCTAAAATAGCAAATAAGATACCAAGTGCATCAACTTTAAAATGTATTTTCAGCCCTGGAGCTATAGAAATAAGGGTATATTCAATCATTTTTCCTTCAAATATAGGAGGTAGCATAGATACTACAAAACCGAATTTTATTACAGCGGCAATTATTGACCAGGCTTCCCTAAGGTTTCTTGACATCTCACCAGTAAAAAATATTAAAAATGTAGCAACTAAGGAAGTAAAAATTACAATGACAGGTGTAATTGAATTTATTGTTTCCATATCTTCTCCTTAAAAGCCTTTAGGAATAGTGTGTTGTATTAAACTTTCAATTATCTGTCCACTAAAAAAACCGATAACTAATAGGGACAGACTCATTACGAGTAAAGGTAAAAGCATGTTGATAGGCACTTCATCCTTTATGGCATCTTCATGGTGATGATGGGATTCAGATGGTTTAAAAAAAATATTCTGGATAATGCGAAAAAAAGCTACAGCTACCATTAAACTACTTGCAAGAAGAAAGGCTGCAAAAAGCCATTTTTGAGCATTTATAGCCCCTAAAATTAGATACCATTTACTGAAAAATCCGGCTGTGGGTGGCACTCCAACCATTGAAATGGCTCCAATAACGAAACAGCCCATTGTTATAGGCATCTTTTTATGCAAGTCCTTTAGATTTTTAATATTTCTGTGTCCCTCCTTGTACATAATAGCTCCTGCAACAAAAAAGAGTGTTACCATCATAAAGGAATCATTTAATATATGAAGGACTGAACCAGTGAAACCTTCTTTATTGCCAAAGGTAACACCCATAACTATATAGCCAACTTCTGCAATGAGTATATAAGTGAGCATCCTCTTCAGATCACTTTGAGCTAAAGCCATCAAACAACCAAACATCATAGCAGCAGAAGCAACCCATCCCAATATCTCCATTGTAGGTAGGGTATTCATTGTAAAATCTGTATCAAAGACAGTAAACATTATCCTGAGCATCGCATAGGCACCTACTTTAGTCATAGTCGAAGCGACAAAGGCGCTCACAGTTGAAGGGGCATGGGTGTATGCATCAGGAAGCCAGGTATGTAAAGGGAAAAGAGCTATTTTAATAGCAAAGCCTACAACAAAAAAGGCATAAGCAACAAGCACTACCTTTGAATGGTAAAGAGTTGGTAAAAGTTTTGTTAAATCTGCAATATTAAGTGAACCTGTTACAATGTATAGATACCCAACACCTAATAAATAAAAACAGGCACCTATAGTGCCCATTATTATATAATTGAAAGTTGAAAGAGGCGCTTTATCTTCTCCTATAGCAACAAGAGCATATCCAGCAAGCGAAGCAATCTCAAGAAAAACGAAGAGATTGAACAAATCACCTGTCACCAAAATACCTAATAATCCAGTAGCCAAAAGAAGATAAATAGTATAAAAATATATAATCTTTTGGGGTGGTAGTTCTTTATCAATGCTATTCTTAGAGTATATGGAGACAATAAAACTAACTAATGAAATTATAATCAACATATAAGCATTAAGATGGTCAATGGCGTATTCAATTCCCCAAGGTGGCTCCCACCCTCCCAATCGGTAACTAATATTACCAGTGGTTATTACTGTCTCTGCAATGAGTAGAGACATGTAAAGGCAAAAGAGGGTAGTTAGAACTGTCAAAGGATAACAAAGGCTTCTACTTATAAAACCTATTGGTATGTTGATAAAAGACATTATGAGGGGTATTGCAACTATTAGGATTGGTGCTTGCTCTTTCATTTTTCCTTCTCCATTTTAATAATTGCCATAATTTCATCCTCTTCAAGAGTTCCATATCTTCTATAAATCATGATTAGAAGCGCGAGAGCTACGCCAAAGGTACTAACCATAACAACGATGGCTGTTAGCATCAAAACATGGGGCAAAGGATTTAAATATTGTGATGCTGAAATTGCTTGAGCTCCTGCCTTTAAGTGCTCTGCCTTCATAATAGGAATGGTAGCTCCCCCTGTCTTAGAAGCCGTAGAGATAAAATATAGAATTATGGCAGTTTGAAAGATGTTCATGCCCACAAGTTTTTTAGCAAAGTTGTTCTTTGCAATCATTGCATAAAAGCCAATCATCATCAGGACTATATAAATCCAATAATTGTATTTAGCTATTATGAAATTTATTGCATCCATTATTTTATCGCTCCTTCATGCTCACCACCTGAGGCAATGTTTAAGAATATTGATATCATTACTGACATAACAGCTATTCCCACGCCTATTTCGACTCCAAGCATACCCATGTACCTAGCTTTAATTGGATCGAGGGGCAGGATTTTATGTAAAAAGCTGTAGTCCAAAAAGTTACCCCCCAAAAAGATACAGAGAAGTCCAATTCCACCATAAATAAAAACTCCGGTGCTACAAAGAATAGTGTTTAGTTTCTCACTCACCCTGCTTTTTGCTTCTTTTATATCGAAAGCCACTACCATGAGAATGAAGCTGGCACCTAAAATACAACCGCCCTGAAAGCCTCCTCCAGGGCTTCCATGTCCATGGGCTATAACATAAAGTCCAAAGATCTGCATCGCGGGGATAAGTAGTCTACAAATCGTTTCTATAAGAACATTTTCATATCTATTAACCATTTGTAGTCCTCCTTAAAAGCATTATACATACAACTCCAGCAGTAAAGATGACTACTGTCTCACCTAAGGTATCATAGCCTCTATAATCAGCTAAAACGGCTGTAACCATGTTAGGCGTGGCTGTTTCAGCAATAACCTTCTCTATATATCTTGGAGACACGTGAGTACTTGCTGGAGAATTTGGATCTCCCCAATTGGGCATATCAACAGTGGCATAAATCAAAAGAGAACCAGTGATTAAAACAGCAAACAAAGCTATGTATCTCAATCTTTTGTCCTCCTTGTAGTGTGAAAGATAGCACCTATGAAAAAGGCTGTACTAATACCAGCTCCTACCGCCGCCTCTGTAAAGGCTACATCTACTGCACCCATCTCAGTCCAGAGAAGACACATAAGGAAACTATAGGCACCTAAAAGTAAGGCTGAGCTTAACAAGTCTTTTACGGTTATTGAAGCTATAGCACAAAGAACAACTATAAATAAAATAAGGAGATCCAATTGCCATATCATTTCTGCACCTCCTTCTTTTTCGTCCAAATCTCAACTCCGCAATCAAGACCAGCTTTACTGATAGCATGCGTTGCGGTGGGATTGGCTATAAAGATAAAGATAGCAATGAACATAATTTTGATGCTTACTAAAATATTGCTTATAGCTAAACCACCCTCCAGATTATAAAGAGCGAGTCCAGTAAGACATAAAAGGGCTCCAAGAGTATCGCCTTTTCCAGTAGTCTGCATTCTGCAATAATAATCTGGCATCCGGATTAAACCTACTGTAGCTGTGAAGAAAAAGAATAGACCACAAAGGATAAAAATTACTGCTAAGATAGATAAAATAGGCATCTACTTACCCCCTTTTGTTTTGAAATACTGAGAACCAGGGATAATACTTTTTCGTTGATAAAAAAACTTCGATATTGCTAAAGTTCCTATGAAGTTTAAAATAGCGTAGCCCATAGAGATATCTATAAACATGTCAATTCTACCGTAAATAAACCCCATAAGCAATAAAATTACCACAGTCTTAGTCCCAACTACATTAACGCTTACTATTCTGTCCATCACCGTTGGACCTTTGATAGCGCGGTAGAAGCAGACTAAAATCATTAACCCCAAAATCATTCCTATCCATATAAAGAAAGTGCTCATTTATCCTCCCCAAATACTCTGGCTATTCTATCTTCCATCTCACCGGTAAAGAGATCATCAGCTACTTTTTTATCAATGCAATGAACAAAAAATTCATCTTCAGTAATTTGGGCTGTGATAGTTCCAGGTGTTAATATGATTGAATTAGCAAAGGTTGTTATGGACACATCTTTCTTTAGTCTGTACTTATATCTTACGATCTCAGGATCTATTGGCATTTGGGGCTTAAGAACAATTTTTGCAACATGGATGTTAGAGAGGGTTATTTGGTAAAGAAGCCAAGGGACATAGAGAATAAATCTAAATACTTCGCCAAAATCTGATATAGAAAACTTTTGTCGTTTGAAAAGAAGATCATGGGACATAAATGTAACAATGAGACAGGAGATTACACCAAGTGACATATGAAAGGCATCGAACAAACCTGACCATATTAGCCAATTTATGAATAAGATAATAAAAGTTACTATGTATCTCATAATGTCTCCTTCACTGTTATTTTTTGCATATAAAATTTGTGTAAGTACCCATCACTTGCCCTCCTTAAAAGGATTGAACCCTTTTTTAAAAATCAATTTTTAGTTAGTGTCGTAATTACTAGGTAGAATATTTAATAGAAAATATCTACGATTTTGCAATATTGTACTAATCATATTAGAGTCGTAGAGAAGTCTTTTCATGATCCCTGTAGCAGCTACAAAATTGTTTTTTAAATCATTTCATAACAAAAGCAATTTTCTCTTTCTCAACAAGAGCCTACCCCTCAGATGTTACGATAAAATCCATAAAGGCTTTAAGTGCCCCTTGTGGCTCACCCTTAGTGATTAAGTATAAGGTATTGTTATAGGATAATTGCCAGCTTTTACATTGGCTATTGTTGGAGCTACCCCATTTAATTCTAAGGGCTTAACCTTTTTGTCAATGGTGCTGATCAGAATATATCCTGTTGCTGATCTGTCCAAGGCTACTTCTGTTTTTACATCTCCCATACCACTAATCTCTCTAATTCTGCCAACGGGAACCTTTTCTTCACCAATAACAAATTTCTCTATAGCTGTTCTTTGATTAGAAATCTTTTCTCTCATAATCATACTGGTTACCCCTTTTTACCTCCAAGTTGAGACCAGTCTTTTATCTTACCTTTTATTATATCTATCAGTTGATCCGAGGTTATTGACTTTACAGGGTTCTCAGGATGAACTATTATAGCTACGCCATCCTTTGCGAAGAGAAAGGTTTGTATATCTGGATAGGTACTCTTTTCTTTATCATTCAAAGGGCGATTAATCATTCCAAATAGATAACTATCCTTTGAAGTGCCAACTGCTTTAATCGCTGCGTCAACCTTTTCTTCTTTGGTTTTAACTTTTATAGAAGGATTTTTTTTCGTAAATGACCTTCCTAATTTATCAACCACATCTTTGATAGCTGATACCCCTATACCATTAATTGTTTCACTACAGAAAGCTATATTAGCTATGCTTAAAATGAAACAGAGAAGAGTAATAAAAATTGCTAAACTTTTGATCATCTTTTATAAAGCTCCTTAGTATAGAATGCTATTGTGTGATTTATCAAATGGTTCAATAATATGTAGGCGCATGTGACAATCCCTTAAGAAGTTTTTTTATCAAATTCAAGAAAAAAGCCTCCCTTACCAGGCCTTTTTACTGCTCTGCTAAACATAATGTTGTTATTACCTGAATAAAAATGTTGTGTTAGCATCAAAGCAGGTGTCTTAATTGGATACTCAAAAAGCTTTGCCTCTTCAGCGTTCAAGAGCGTTATCTCAAAACTACTTTTTACATGGGTAATATGAAAACTTGTTTTCTTTTCAAAGAATTCAAACAAAGATAGCTTTTCAATATTTTCCTTAAGTAAGTCAGGGCATAAAAAGTGTGGAATATATGATTCTTGAATCAATATCAAGATGTCTTTAACAAACCTCGCTCTTTTAAGATAAATTAGATGTTTATCAGGGGTTATAGCTAATTTTTCTGCTAAATCATCTAATGGCATAACTGTAGTTTGAGCAAGAACAGAGGTTTTCATATTTTCAGACATTTCAAGCATTGTTTCGTCAAAATTTGTTACCATTAAAAGTTTATCGGCAACCACTTTTTTAACAACAAAAGTGCCCTTACCCTGAAGTTTTAATAAATACCCATCCTTAACAAGTTCAGATATTGCGCTCCTGACTGTTGCTCTACTAACATTGTATATTTTACAAAGCTCATCTTCTGTGGGAATTTGATTTCCAACCTTCCATTCATTAGATTCTATTCTTTTTTTGAGAATCTCAGAGAGTTGGAGGTAAAGTTTTAAAGGGTTACTTCTATCTATAGTTTGGCTAAAATCTGTCATTAAGATTATAACGAAAGAATGTTATAATTTTCTAATAATAATATCATAATGAGTTTACTAAAATATACCATCATAAAAATTACTTGTCAAGAGTTTAAAAGCAATGTTAACATTAAAAAAATTTATGAACCTCTTTACAAAATTAAAGCCTTTTTTTGTCAAAGCCGACTCAACATCTGAAAAGCAAAAACACCTTAGAGAGCGATTTTTTATATTCCAACGACTGCTCCAAGCAAATAATAATGTCCTTGAATTGATGGCAGATATGAGTGAAAAGCTTTCTGGCGAATACCTTTTCGATAAAAAGTATATAAAGCAAAAGGTTGAACAAATATCGATGAATGTTAAGGAGATTGTTGAAAATTTAAATAAATTATCCGGCAATAGATATGAGTTATTATTTGAGAGGACTATTGAGATCGAGTCAAAAGTCAGAGATTTAATCTTAAAAAAATATCAAATCTCTAAAGATGACTTTGTCATACCCTTTGAATCTATTACAAAAGAGATGATAGATAGAGTAGGGGGTAAAAATGCCAATTTAGGTGAGATTAAAAATAAATTGTCTCTAAAGGTACCAGAAGGTTTTGCTATTACAGCCTATGCTTTTAAGAAATTTATGGATTATAATGGCTTTTTTGATAGAATTTTGGAAAGTCTCAAAGAGATATCTATCGATAATCTTTCAGAACTAACCGCAGTAAGTAGACAAATGCAGGATATGATAATACAAGGTAATATACCAAATGACTTAGAAGAAGAGATAAATTATCATATAGAAAGACTCATCCATTTAACAAAAACTCCCGATTTAAGAGTTGCCGTTAGAAGTAGCGCTTTACATGAAGATACTGAATTTAGTTTTGCTGGCCAGTACTATACCTTTTTAAATGTCCCAAGTTGTGAAATTATTCTGAAATATAAATATGTTCTCTCAAGTCTTTTTACTCCAAGAGCTATATTTTATCTTAAAAACAAAGGAATTGAAGAGATGGAAATGATGATGTCTGTAGGAGTACTAAAGATGGTTGAGGCAGTAGCTGGAGGAGTCTTATACACATCCGATCCTAATAAGCCTGGTAATGACGATATTCTTATAAGTTCAGTTCATGGGCTTGGGAAGTGTGTCGTAGACGGCACAATAACTCCTGAGACGTATAGAGTCAAGAGGCATTCCTCCGTAGAAATCTTAGAAAGGAACATCCCAAGACAAGATAAGATGTTTTTTTGCCGACTCGATGGAGAAGTAGAAGAGGTAGCTCTATCATTGGAGTCTATTGGACAACCAAGTCTTACTGACGAGCAAATTATCCAACTTGTAGAATGTGCTATTCGAATCGAAAATCATTATGGCAGTCCTCAAGATATAGAATGGGCTATTGATAAAGATGGCACTCTTTATATTCTACAGACTAGACCTCTAAGAACCTTAGAATTTGAAACTCAAAGACCTGTTCCAAGACATATAGAAGGTTATAAACTACTAATAAACAAAGGCGCTATAGCATGTAAAGGGATAGGTTTTGGGAAGGCTTATATTGTAAAGACTGACGAAGATTTGAAAAACTTTCCTGAAAATGGAGTGTTGGTTATTAAACAGACCTCACCTAAGTATGTAACGATGATGAATAAAGCCTCTGCAATAATAGCTGATTTTGGTGGTATAACAGGTCATATGGCATCTTTGGCAAGAGAATTTGGTGTGCCTACCATTCTTGATACAGAAATAGCAACAAAAATTCTTAAAAATGGACAAGAACTTACTGTTGACGCTTTCAATTGCAATGTATATGAAGGATTTGTGGAAGAACTTAAGGAATTCCTCAATAAAAAACCAGACCCTTTTAAAGAGACCAAGATATATAAGCTCTTGCAAAAAGTTACTAGACTGTTGATACCTCTTAATTTATCCGATCCAGATTCCGCAAATTTTAAACCAGAATTTTGCGAGACTTTTCATGACATTACCCGTTTTTGCCATGAGAAGGCAATGCACGAACTTTTTGACATAGTTAACACCTCCGCAGATGAAGTAGGAGCAATATCTTTGCAATCCTCTATACCTATGGAAATTTGGCTTATTGATTTAGGAGGTGGTTTAGATAAATTCAGAAAAATTGTCACTCCTGAAAACATACTATCAAGCCCCTTTAAATACTTCTTCAAAGGTTTATCTTCTATGAGATGGCCACAAGGACAAGCCACTGATGCTAAAGGGTTTTTTGGTTTAATGGTGAGAACTCTAACTACCTCTGAGGAAGAACTGAAAAAAGTAGGAGAAAAAAGCTTTTTAATTTTAGCAAAGGATTATATGAACTTTGCCATAAGGTTAGGCTACCACCTCTCAACAGTTGAAGCCTATGCCACTGAAAATATTAACGAAAATTATATAAAATTCTTTTTTAAAGGTGGTGGTGCAGTATTAGAAAGGAGATTAAGAAGGGTAAGGCTTATAACGAAAATTTTGGAGGTTTTGGATTTCAATATTAAAGTCACTGATGATGTAATAAATGCATCTCTTATGAAATATAAAAAATCTAAAATAGAGGAGATCTTAGAGATAATGGGAAAACTGACAGTCTATACAAAACAATTGGATATGGTATTGTATAATGATGCCATAACTGATTTCTATATACAGGATTTTCTTGAAATGTATGTCAAAAGATAAAATCATTTAAAGTGTTGGTTACACCTGTAAGAGTTGAAAAAATTAAAGGTTAATAAGTAGTAAAGAACTGGCGGGATTATAAAACTTTGAGTAAAAAGAGTGTAAGTAACTGATGTTCTGAGTTTAGCAATTTGTTGCGCAGGCTAAAGCCTATCACACTTCTATCTTAATCTATCTTTAATTTTTGTTCTTGTTTCTCCTTGAAGCCCTTTTACAAAATTAATGACCAATCTGAAATAAATATTTAATAGGGTTTATGTCTTATTTTCTTTCACCAATAAAGATCCTCTCAATCCCTGCAAAGTCCCTTTTAAATTTTGAATTTTTAAACTCTCTCTCTCTTGCAAGCTTTCTTATACTCTCTGACTGATTCATGCCAACTTCTAAAATAAGTACTCCCTTTTCTTTAAGAAACTTCGGAGCTTCCGTAAAAATCTTTCTATAAAAATCGAGTCCCTCTTCTCCTCCATCAATAGCATAAATTGGTTCATAATCCCTTATTTCTCTTTGAAGTTTAGGTATATCAGCCCTTTTAATGTAAGGAGGGTTAGAGACTATACAATCAAAACTATTGAAGGAGAAGGTTGAGCAATCAGGAGATAAAGGGAAAGGGTACTCAAAACTATAAGAATTCCTCTCCTCCCTTTGATTTGATAAATAAGATGTTAAAGAGGCATTAAGTTTATTGATGCCGTGGATATTAAATAGATCACCTTTAATAAAATGAACATTTTTAACACCATTTTTCTTTGCATTATTTATGGCATATTCAATAGCAATATTCGATATATCAACACCATAAACCTCAACAAAGGGGAGATGTTTTCCAAGAGCAATGGCAATACACCCGCTCCCGGTGCAAAGGTCAATGATTCTAATTGTTTCAAGATTTCTGTCATTCCTTAGCTGTCTAATTATTTTAATTGTCTCGTCAACAAGCAACTCTGTTTCTGGGCGCGGTATGAAAACACCTCTCCCTACCTCAATTTTAAGCCCGTAGAAAACAACATACCCAATAATGTACTGAATGGGCTCTCCTTTAACACGCCTGAGTGCTAGGAGATCTATCTTTTTTGAAGTCTCCTTTGGTATTACAATGCTCTTCGTGTAAAGTTCTTCTTTGCTTATATGGAGTGCTTCCATAATGAGCATTTCTGACTCCTTTAAAGCATCCACAATTCCAGCATTCTTTAATATAACAGCAATCTCTTTAAACTTTTCAATGATTGTAGTCATCTGAACTAATAATCCCTATTAATCAATATTATGCTTTTTTAGCTTTCAATTTTTAATTCTAAAAAAGTTTCTGGCTTTTAATAAAACATACATATTTATATTTTAAACCCTCAATATAAAATCTGTTATTCCTAAAGTCAAGTCACACTTTATTACTACTTTGAAATGTCA